>CABUSL010000197.1 GCA_902494295.1 uncultured Collinsella sp. | reverse complement strand
TCACCACCGGTCCGCACGTTTACGGTACCGCCCGCACAGTCCAAGCAGCCCGCCCGTCCCGCGCCCACCGCATCTGCGGTCAACCCCAACTTTCCCTTCCCGGCGCCCGTCCCCACGAGCCCGAGCCTTGTGGCGGCGCTTTCCGATCTTTCGGACGCGCGCATGGATGAGCTCGTGGCCATGCGTCGCAAGCTCGCCGGCACCATTGACCCCGATGCGCCCAAAGCGGTGCTGGAGCCCTCGCTGGTGCCGTACTACAATCCGCTGTTTGCCGATCGCTTTAACTGGGCGCTCGAGTTTCGCATTCGCTGCGGTTCGGTG
The DNA here is from genome assembly GCA_902494295.1 of uncultured Collinsella sp. Taxonomy (GTDB): domain Bacteria; phylum Actinomycetota; class Coriobacteriia; order Coriobacteriales; family Coriobacteriaceae; genus Collinsella. The sequence continues at coordinate 1,180 of CABUSL010000197.1, read as the reverse complement.
TCCTACGTGGTTAAGGATATCGAGGGCATGGCCGATGCCTATGTGCGCGGCGGTACGTTCTCCTATGGCAAGAAGCTTACGTTTGTCCATGTGCCCGAGGCTTTCGACGATGTGTCGACAAAGCTGCTCGACTTTATCGCAATGACGGTCGCCTACCTAGGCGATATTACGAGCTCGCGCTCGGCATCGTATGACTTTGCCCGCAGCGGTTTTGTCGCCGAGCGTCAGTTGCCGGTATCCGAGTATTCCGTCGTGTCCGTGCTGGACCTGCTGCGTGGCAGGACCCTGTCCTTTGAGCCTGCTTGGTCGCGGGGGACGACGACGCATCGCGCCTACGAGGTGGCAGTCGAGCCGTCGCCGCAGGGGGAGGGCGAGGTCCCGGCCAAGCGCCCGCCGCTCCTTTCCGCCAAGATTTCACCGGCGGCGGGAGGCAGCTACGACTTGCGCCTTCCGGCCGATACGTACTGCTTTGTCGCAGACGACGCAGCCTATCTGGTCGACACGCGCCGCGCGCGCCGTAGCGACACGGCGTTTGCCCAACATGCGGCGCCGTTTCTATCGCACTTGTTGCCCTGCCGCACGCCGGTCCATATCGCCGCCGACCAGGTGGGCGAGTTCTGCCGCATGGCGCTGCCTATCTTGCGCGACTACACCGACCTGACCGCGCCCGCTGCGCTCGATACCGTGGCGCCCGAGCCGAGCTTTGCCATGGCGATCGGCGTCGACGATGGGCTTGTGACCTGCAAAGTTACGGTTACCTACGGCGATTGGTCGGCAGATCTCTTTAGTCTTGGTGCTCCGGGCAGTCCCTTCGAAGAACAGCGCCCCGGCGTTCCGCCCCGCGATACGGTGGCGGAGTTTCGCGTTATGGACACGGCGGCCCTGTACTTCGATTTCTACGAGGGCGGCCTGGCATTTGAGGAGCGCGATGATGCTCGCCTGTTTTGCCTGCTGACCGAGGGGCTGGCGGCTTTGTCTGAGCTGGGCGAGGTCATGCTCAGCGATCGCCTGCGCCAGATCTCGGTACGTCCTGCTCCTAAGCTCTCGGCACGTGCAACCGTCAAGAGTAACCTGCTTGACGTCGAGCTGGGTGCGAGCGGGCTTTCGGCGGCCGACCTTGCCATCTATCTCGATTCGTATAAGCGCCACCAGACATTCGCTCGCCTTACATCCGGCGATA
>CABUSL010000196.1 GCA_902494295.1 uncultured Collinsella sp. | reverse complement strand
CTGCCGGCTCGCCTGATTGGCCGCAAGACGGGCTCGGGCGGCGTGGTCGAGACGCTGCTGCTCAAGCGCCGCGAGGATGTTGACCCGCTGGGTCACGTCTGGGAGTGCCTGGTCAAGCCGGGCAAGCGCCTGAAGCCCGGTGCTCAGATTGAGTATCGTGCGGGCGGCGCCCATGCGCCCGAGGGGGCTCCCGTAGTGCTGACGGCCGAGGTCGTCGACTTTGTCACCGATAGCCGCGGCGGCCGTCTGGTGCGCTTTGAGCCGGCCGGTTGCAATGCCGCCGGCGAGCCGCGCACGCTTGACGAGGCCATCCATGCTGCCGGCCACGTGCCGCTGCCGCCCTACATTACCGATTACGAGGGCGATCCCGAGAAATATCAGACCGTGTATGCCATGAAGGAGGAGCACTCGGCTGCCGCTCCTACGGCGGGTCTGCATTTTACTCCTGAGCTCATGGCCGCTATCGAGGCCAAGGGTGCCAAGTTTGCCGCCGTCGAGCTCGAGGTGGGCATCGATACCTTCCGCTTGGTGGAGGAGGACGACCCTACGCAGCACGTCATGCACACCGAGCGCTACCACGTGTCGCAGGAGGTTGTCGACGCCGTGCATAAGGCCAAGGCCGAGGGTCATCGTGTGATCGCCGTCGGCACTACCGCGGTGCGCTCGCTCGAGAGCGCGTTTGACACGGACGCGCCGGTGTCCGATCCGGCCGTGACGGCGCGCTATTTTGAGGGCCGCGAGGACGGGGCCGATACACTTGGCCGCGGTGACATCGTGGTGCGCGAGAACGCCACGACGCAGCTCTATCTCATGCCCGGATCGACCTATCACGTGGTCGACGCGCTGATCACAAACTTCCACGTGCCGCGCTCCACGCTCATGATGCTCGTGAGCGCGCTTGCCACCCGCGACCAGATCATGGATGCCTACGCCGCCGCCATCGAGGAGCGCTACCGCTTCTTCAGCTTTGGTGACGCCATGCTCATTTGTTAGTTACGCGGTTCTACGAACCGAGTAACCAGTTGACGCTGCAAACCCGCCAGAGCGGCAATCTGCCTTTCAACTTCGGCGGCATGACCAAAAGGTCAATGCCGCCTCGTTTCAAGGCACCTTGCTCGCTCTGGCGGGTTTTCGCTGACTTTGCCAAGGCATCGGCGTCACCGTTGTTGGCACTTGGGGACGTTCCTTTTGTGCCGGCACTTGGGGACACTCCTTGTAGTCTTTGGGGAGTGGTTACTTGCTTGCGAACAGCCAGACTAGGATGATCACCAGGATTGCGGCGGCGATGCAGACGATGGCGCCGGTGAATTTGATGCGTGAGTCGCGGGTACGCTCGCGCACCGCGTCCTCGGTGGCCTCGAGCTGGGCGACTTCTCGCTCGGTCTCGGCGTGTTCGGCTTTGTCTCGGGCCAAGGATCCTGCAAGCGACTCAGTGATCTCTGGGTGGTCGTGTACCTCGGTCGCCTGTTCGATGATCGACTGTGCATGTGCGGCATCTGCTTGGGCGTTGGCGATGCTTTGCTCTTGGTCGCGGCGTGCCTTGTCCTCGGCAGTGATCTTCTCGCGCAGTTCGCGCTGACGAGTCGCGGCGGCTGTCTTCGCCGTCTGCAGCTCGTCGCGCGCGGCATCGGCCTCAGTCGTCACGGCTTGGTGCACGCCGGCATTGCCGCCGCACAACAAACCGTCGACGCCACG
>CABUSL010000195.1 GCA_902494295.1 uncultured Collinsella sp. | reverse complement strand
TGCAAGATCATGCCGCAGCTCTTCCACCCCGCCTACATGGCCTTTAACATTCCGGGCACGCCGCGCCTGATCGCTCCGTCCTTCGTGGGACCGTCCTATGCCCGTGAGGCACCGCGTCCTATCACGGTCGACGAGATTCACGAGCTCACGCATCAGTTTGGCGACGCCGCTGTGCGTATGCAAAAGGCTGGCGTCGATGGCGTCGAGGTCCATGCGGCGCATGCCCACGGCATGCTTGGCGGCTTTTTGACCCCGCTCTACAACAAGCGTACCGATGAGTACGGCGGCTCGCTCGACGCCCGTATGCGCTTCTTGCTCGAGGTCATCGCCGAGATTCGCGAGCGCTGCGGCAAGGACTTTATCATCGACGTCCGTATCTCGGGCGACGAGTACACCGATGGCGGCCTGACCCTTAACGACATGATCTACGTCTCGCGTCGCCTGGAGAAGGCCGGCGTCGACATGATTCATGTGTCGGGCGGCACCACCATCAAGCGCGGCTCCGCGATTCCCGCCGCCGGTACGCAGCAGGCCTCGCATGCCGCCTGCTCGCGCGAGATCAAAAAGCACGTCAACATTCCCGTCGCCACCGTCGGCCGCATCAACGAGGCCTGGATTGCCGAGGAGCTGATCGAGGACGGCGCTGCCGACATCTGTATGATGGGCCGCGCCAATCTGTGCGATGCTGAGTTCTGCAACAAGGCCGCTGCCGGCAACGCCGACGACATCCGCCCCTGCATCGGCTGCCTGCGCTGCCTGAACGGCATTATGTTTGGCAAGCGCATCTCCTGCACCGTTAATCCGGACGTGGAGCGCGACGAGGCCGGCTACGAGCCTGCCGCCGAGGCCAAGAACGTGCTCGTTGTGGGCGCTGGTCCTGCGGGCATGGAGGCAGCCTACATTGCCGCCAAGCGCGGCCACAACGTGGTGCTCGTGGACAAGCAGGATGAGCCGGGCGGCGAGATGCGCATCGCAGCCGTTCCGCCGGCAAAGCAGGAGCTCACCCGCGTGATCAAGTATCAGTACCGTCGTCTGGCCGAGGCCGGCGTCACATGCGTCTTTGGCACCGAGCTTTCGGCCGAGGACATTCAGCGCGACTACGCAGGTTACGAGGTTGTCCTGGCTTATGGCGCCGAGCCCATCGCTCCGGCCTTCATGCAGGGCTTTAAGCAGGTTATGACAGCTGACGACCTGCTGGGTGGCAAGGCTTTCCCGGGTAAGAAGATTGTCATCGTCGGCGGCGGCACCGTCGGTTGCGAGACGGCTGACTACCTGGCCCCGCTGGTCAACGACCTGTCGCCGGCCAACCGCGATGTCACCGTCATCGAGATGACCAAGACGCTTGCCGCCAACGAGGGCGGTGCCGGTCGCGCGGTGCTCATCACGCGCATGCTCTCCAAGGGCGTCCACGTGCTGACCGAGGCCAAGGTGACCGAGATTACCGAGGACACCATCAGTTACGAAAAGGATGGCGAGGTCCACACTATCGCCGGTGCCGATACACTGGTGCTTGCCATGGGCTATCGTCCCAATACCAAGCTGGCCGATGACCTTGCCGCTGCCGGTGTTGCCACCCACGTGCTGGGCGATGCCAACAAGTGCGGCAACATCCGCGACGCCATCGGCGATGGCTACAAGGTTGCCTGCGAGCTCTAGCCAACCCCTTGGCGCATGTGGGGCCTATCCCCACGGCGTCAGTCGGTAGATAGCAAAAAGCGGCGGAGCTCTTTGGCTTTGGTTCGGGCAACGGCTACCCCGCC
>CABUSL010000194.1 GCA_902494295.1 uncultured Collinsella sp. | reverse complement strand
TCACAGCCCTGGGAGTCATGTCGCTGGTCTATGCGGGAGGCGTTCTGCTTATGGACGCGACCGTGGGCGAGCTTACGGGTTCTGCGGCGTCCTCCGCATCGGTCGCGTCGATGCTCGTTACCTTGCTGCTTATCGTGGCGCTGATCTTCTTTGAGGTGCGGGCATATCGGGCGGTGGTGGCATCGGTGCCCTTTGAGCCCGGTATGGGCGACAAGGTGCTGCTGGGTCTTTCGCTCTGGTTTGTCGGCGGCATGCCGCTCGGCGTCGCCAACCTGGCTCGCGCTATGGCGCTTGGAGGTGTCGGCGATGTGCGCCAGATTCTCATACAGCTGGGCGCGAGCGCCGCGCTCGTACTGCTGACGTATCCAAAGTTCAGGGTGTAGATAGCGGCAAAGCTCGCTAATGCAAGGCCCCTGCGACTGATTCAACTCGGTCGCGGGGGCCTCTTGTGCTGAGCGGGTCAAAAGCTCAGTGCTCAAAGCGCGGTGGCACACAGATGACGTTAGCAAATCCTCGGCAGCTGCTCTCCCACGAGCATGTCGAGGATACGGGTCGAGCCCCAGCCGGTGCGTACGCGCACGGCGGGGCGGGCGCCCTCGGCAAGTGGCAGCACGCGGCCGATAATCGCGGCGTTCTCGCCGTAGCGGGCGGCGCGCATGGCGGCCAGCGCCGCATCGGCTTGCTCGGCCGGCACGACGGCAACCATCTTGCCCTCGTTTGCCACCTGCAGCACATCGTAGCCGAGCATCTCGCAGGCGGCCTGCACGTCGGGACGCACGGGCACGGCATCCTCGTCGACCTCCATGGCAACATTGCTGGCCTGGGCAAACTCGTTGAGTGTGGACGCCAAGCCACCGCGCGTGGGGTCGCGGAAGCAGCGTGTGTCGGGTGCTGCGGAAAGCACATCGGCAATCAGGTGGTTGAGCGGCGCGGCGTCGCTTTCGATGGTGCTCGAAAACGCCAGACCCTCGCGCTGACTCATGATGGCGATGCCGTGGTCGCCCAGTGTGCCCGACACCAGGATGACGTCGCCGGGCCGGCAGTTTGCGCCACTGAGCGCCACGCCCGCGGGTACCTCGCCCACACCGGCGGTATTGATATAGACGCCGTCTGCCCCGCCGCGCTCGACCACCTTAGTGTCGCCCGTGATTATGGACACGCCCGCTTCGTGCGCCGTTTCGGCCATCGTCTGCACAATCTGGTGGAGCTTATCCATGGGATAGCCCTCTTCGAGGATGAAGCCGCACGATAGGTAGCGCACGTTGGCACCCGAGGTCGCGACGTCGTTGACGGTTCCGCACACGGCGAGGCGGCCGATGTTGCCACCGGGGAAGAACTGCGGCGAGACTACAAAGCTGTCGGTCGACATGGCGATGCGCCCGCTCGCGGGCAGCGTGGCGACGCCGGCGTCGTTGCCTTCGAGCAGCTCGGGCGACCCAAAGGCATCCAAAAAGACCTCATCGATGACGCGTTTCATCATCTGGCCGCCGGAGCCGTGGCCCAGCAGGACGGTGCTGTCGGTAACGCTATGGGACATATCGAAAACTCCAATCGTGGGTGGTGCCGGTGTGCGGGTGTGTCCGGGCTAGTTGCGGTAGCGGTAGTACGCCGCGCAGCTGCCCTCGGAGCTCACCATGCACGGGCCGACGGGGTGCTCGGGCGTGCAGGTGCGGCCAAAGAGCGGGCAGTCGCTCGGCGTAATGGCCCCGCGCAGCACGTCGCCGCAGCGGCACCCGCGCGGCTCGACTGTCGCCTCAACGGG
>CABUSL010000193.1 GCA_902494295.1 uncultured Collinsella sp. | reverse complement strand
GGCATCATCATTGTCAACAAACCCAAAAAAGCCTAGCGAGCTCACCTTTTTAGGGAGGGCATTCGCATACTTTAGCTTAATGGAGCACACTGGTTCTCGTTGATTTCGTACCGAGTCGCGGCGGCAGACGCCCGTCTTGCCGCACCGCGCCTGGGCATTATGGCCGGTGGCCCCCACAAACGCAAAAGGGGCGCACGACCATCGCAACGGTCGTGCGCCCCTTTTTTCTAGCGTATTTGTACGCCGGCTTTCTATTTCTCGGCCTTGACGCGGTAGAGCTCCGCATCGGCAGCGCGAAGTAAGTCTTGCCAGGTGTCAACGCTATCGCCGACCCACGCGTAACCGATGGACATCCGCAATGCATACGGCACCTCGGCACGAGCGAGCTCGTCGTTAATCACCGAACACAGGTCTATGATGTCCTGCTCCGCCGTCGCCTTTTGAAGCACCACGAACTCATCGCCACCATAACGTGCGATAAAGCCACCAGACGCCAAGCAGACCTCTTTGAGCGTAGCAGATATGACCTGGAGGGCATGATCGCCCTCAACATGTCCATACCGGTCGTTAATCTGCTTAAAGCCGTCAGCGTCCATCATAAGCAGATACACACCCTCGGCCTGGTCAGTACCCGAGAACAGCGACAGCATATAGGTCTCAAAACGGTTGCGATTGTTAAGGCCAGTCAACGGGTCGGTCGAGATCAGCTGCTCCTGGCAGATGATGTAGAGCAGCAGGATGCTCAGCGTTATACCGACGCAAAGGCCCGGTACCGAAAACAAAACCTGGAAGGTACCGCCCACCAGAGCGGGAACCGCAAAAAAGGCGAGGGTGCGATAAATGGCCTTCTTTTGCAGGCTTTCGACTTTTCGAGCCTGAATAAAGGCATGCAAGGACGTATATATGACGTAGCAGTAGCTCACGATGGGCTGGATCATATAAGCAAAGCCGCGACGATATACGCCCTGCGCATCGATATAGAACATAGCGTGCGTCCAGTAGCTGGTAAATGCCAGCACGACCACCAATGCGGTTGGCAACGTTAAAAGTACCACCCTGTAGGGCGTGGTCAGGAGCCGTGAGCCCTGCATCGTCTCGGAATAGAAAAACCAAATGAGGCACGCGATGGCGAACAGCGAAAACGAAACCGCGTTGGAAATCCAGTTGGCCGTGATGCCTACAGGAGTGCTCACGCCGTCCGAGAGCGTCCAGATCATATCGAAGAAAATGTAGGCAGCAGACGTGTAGCCCAGCATGCTAAACAAAAGCCGCTGGGTGCTCGAGAACAGGGAGCGACGGCTTCGCACGGCAAGCCCGATAAGAATAATCATGCACAGCAGGAATATCTCGATCTTGAGTGCCTTAACCACTAGACGCCCTCCCTTCAATATCCAAGTGGTCAGAATCGCCCGATTCGTGTCTGGGCAATAAACGCCCCTTACTCCGCAGGGGTAAAGGGAATAATAGCAGAGCGCCCGAACGTTGCTGTAAGACAGCTCTCGTTCGGGCGCTCTGACGGCGCGAATTGCACGCCGGAATCAATTATCGGTAACGGCCGTTACTCGCCGTCGATGTCGGTCGCGACGGCCTCCTCAATAGCCTCGACGCCTTCGACCGACAGATCTTCTTCGCCGTGGCAGAACTTCTTATCGACCCAGCCGGTCAGAATCGGGGCCATGATTGCCGTGATGATGACGGCGGTGGCGATCTGCGCATACGCGGTGGGCGCAAGCTCGGCATAGCGCGGAGCGACCTCGGCGAGGGCGACCGGCGTGGTCATG
>CABUSL010000192.1 GCA_902494295.1 uncultured Collinsella sp. | reverse complement strand
TATTGTGCCTGAACGTTCATGAATACTAGTGTGTTTTTGTCTGAAAGCTCGGGAAAGTGTCGATAACCAACGTCGAACGCGGTGAGCTCGCTTGCATCCTCGAGCTTGTTTTCTGCCATCCAGCGCACCATGGAGCCGCGCGCCTTTTTGCTGGCGGTCGACCGTTGGATGGGTTTTCCGTTGCGGATGCCTTCGCCAAAGAGGCACGTGACGGCTGTGGCGTCGCCCGCAAGGCGGGGCAGAACGGCCTTGGCGTACTCCACACTGGCAAGGTTGACGATCGTGGTGTTTGAGCCTGCCGGAGCGATGGCCCGTGCGAGCTTGTCGCCCCAAAATGCGTAGAGGTCTCGGGCACCGTCGACGACAAGCTTCGCGCCCATCTCCAGCCGATACGGTTCAACGGCATGGAAAGGGCGTACGCATCCGTAGAGCCCCGAGAGGATCCAGAGATGGTTTTGCAGCCAGTCGAGCTGCGCGGAATCCATCACCTCGGGCGCCATACTCTGGTATTGAATGCCGTGATAGGACATGACGGCAGGGGAGAGGTGACGGGCGATATCGGGGTCGGTGAGGTCGGCATCGCTCAGGACGGGCATAAATTCGTGAAGCGTATCCTGGCACGTTGTAAGCAGCCTGTCGCTCACGTTCCAAAGGGCCTGCAGGCCGCCGCTGCCTTCATTCCGCTCGATATCTAGCAGTGCGCGGTGGAGGCGAGCTGTCTCGCGCACAAAGGGCGGAATGCCCAGGACTTCAAAAGCATCTTGGGCCGCGCGCATCTGCTTGGCGGGCGAAATGATGACCTGCAACATGGAACCGTTCTCTCGCTAAAAAAGTTGCGGTGGAATACGGTCTGTTTTGGCCGTTTATGGGCCAGTTTAGTCCGTATTTCACCGCAACTGATGAAGGGTTTGTTAGGCGCGCTCGAGGAAGGCCTTGTAGCCGCGGTAGGCCTCGTAGATGTCGGCCTTGTTGGCGACCTCCCACAGGGCGTGCATGGACAGGACGGCAACGCCGGAGTCGATGACGTTCATGCCGTACTTGGCCATGATGTAGGCGATGGTGCCGCCGCCGCCCGCGTTGACGCGGCCGAGCTCGCAGGTCTGGAAGTCCACGCCGGCCTCGTCCATGATGTCGCGGACGAGGGCCACGTACTCGGCGTCGGCGTCGTTAGATCCGCCCTTGCCACGGCTGCCCGTGTACTTGTTAAAGCACAGGCCGCGACCCATAAAGGCTGCGTTCTTGGTCTCGAACTTGCCGGCATAGCCCGGGTCGAAGCCGGCGGACACGTCGGAGGAAAGCATGCGGCTGTGGGCGAGCGCGCGGCGCAGGGCCAGCGGACTATCCTCGCCGGCGAGCGTCATGATCTCGGCGACGGTGTTCTCGAAGAAGCGGCTCGTCATGCCGGTGGCACCCACGGAGCCGATCTCCTCCTTGTCGACGATGAGTGTGATGCTCGTGCGCTCCACGTTGGCGACGTTGATCTGGGCGAGCATGGACGGATAGGCGCAGACGCGGTCGTCGTGGCCATAGCCCAGAATCATGGAGCGGTCGAGGCCCATGTCACGGGCCGGGCCGGCGGGCACGACCTCGATCTCGGCGGAGAGGAAGTCCTCCTCCTCGACGTCGTACTGCTCCTTGAGGATGTCAAGGAACATCTGCTTGACGGGCTCCTTGGGGGCGTCTTTGTCGTCCTCGTCAAACTTGACGGGGCGGCCACCGACGATCACGTCGAGGATCTCGGCATCGACGGCGTCCTTGGCGGGCTTGGCCATCTGCTCGCTCGAGAGGTGGATCAGCAGGTCG
>CABUSL010000191.1 GCA_902494295.1 uncultured Collinsella sp. | reverse complement strand
TCGCCGGTGTGCTCGCGCGCCTGTTTATGGAGGGCCGCGTTGCGAGCCCGGATATGAAGGCGCTGCTGCATGAGCTTTCGCCCATCGATTCTTCTGAGCCCGAGCTCATGGATCCGCTGGTAGTCGATTCCACGCGTATCTTCGATACCGTGGTTGCCGCCTACCTGTTGGATTCCGACCGCTCCGAGTTCGATGAGGCGTATCTGGCCGATACCTATCTGCAGATGACGCTGCCCGCGGCGCGCGGTGCAGAGGGTGCCGGCGAGGACGCTCCTGCACCCGCCGCTCGCACGGCGGCCTTGACGCTGGCACTGGTCGCACCGCTGCGCGAGTGCATGGCCCGCGAGAACGCCGCCAACGTGTTCGATGGCATCGAGATGCCGCTCGTGCCGGTGCTTGCCAAGATGGAGCGCGCGGGCATGCTCGTGGATCCCGACCGCCTGCGCAATCTGTCCGAGGGCCTGGCGACCCAGATTACCGAGGTCGAGCGCAGCATTCGCGACCTGGCGGGTGACGAGACCTTTAACATCGGCAGTCCCATGCAGCTCTCGCATGTGCTGTTTGACGTTATGGGGCTTCCGACCAAGGGCCTCAAGAAGACCAAGCGCGGCTATTATTCGACCAACGCCAAGGTGTTGAGCGATCTTGCTCACGACCACGAGATCGTGCGTTTGATCTTGGACTGGCGTGAGAAGTCCAAGATTAAGTCGACCTATCTGGACACGCTGGGTCCGCTGCGTCGTGGTGACGGTCGCGTGCACACCACGTACAACCAGACCATCACCGCAACGGGGCGTCTGTCCTCGAGCGACCCGAACCTGCAGAACATCCCGACGCGCTCGGAGCTGGGGCGTACCGTCAAGACGGCGTTCTCGGCGGGCGAGGGCAGTATATTTTTGGCCGTGGACTACTCACAGATCGAGCTGCGTCTACTGGCACATCTCTCGGGTGACGAGCACCTGGTGCGCGCCTTTAACGAGGGCGAGGACTTCCATGCCGAGACGGCGGCGCGCGTGTTTGGTGTGCCGGTGTCCGAGGTAACGCCCGATTTGCGCAGCCGCGCCAAGGCCGTGAACTTTGGTATCGTGTACGGCCAGCAGGCCTACGGCCTGTCGCAGTCGCTGCATATCTCGATGGCCGAGGCGCGCGATATGATCGATCGCTACTACGAGGCCTACCCGGGCGTGCGCACGTTCCTCGACAATGTGGTGGCGCGCGCCAAGCAAACGGGTTACGCCGAGACCATGTACGGCCGCCGTCGCCATATTCCCGAGCTCAAGGCCAAAAACCCACAGCTCCGCGGCTTTGGTGAGCGTACGGCCATGAACCATCCTATGCAGGGCACCGCGGCCGACATCATCAAGATCGCCATGGCCCGCGTAAGCCGCCGCCTGGAAGAAGAGGGCTTTGCCGCCCACATGATTCTGCAAGTACACGACGAACTGGACTTTGAGTGCCCCGTCAACGAAGTCGAGCGCCTGACCAACATGGTCCAAGACGTCATGGAACACGTCGTAGACCTACGCGTACCCCTAATCGCTGAAGCCAGCACCGGCATAACCTGGGCCGACGCCAAGTAAGGGCACACCCACAATTCCAAAGTAATCAAAACCAGAAGGACGCCCCTCATCAACGAGGAGCGTCCTTCGTTCAATAAAAATCAGCCAAAGTATCTAGGCGCCAAGACGCCATCCAGGCGGCAAGCAAGTCACCGCAGGACCTGGCCGGACAAGGGCGCCGGCGTCGCGCATCTGTGCGAGCACCTGGGCATCGATATCGCCGATGCCGCCGCCGTGGGCGATACGTACAACGATATTCCCATGCTGGAGCGCGTCGGACACAGCTT
>CABUSL010000190.1 GCA_902494295.1 uncultured Collinsella sp. | reverse complement strand
CTCCTCCAGGGTGAGCGCGGCATGGCGGCAGCGGCGCATACGAACCGGCGGCAACTTGGTATGGTGGCCGTCCTTGGCCGAAAGAAACATAGGCAGGGCAACCGCGCGAGGGACAGGGCCGCATGCGTAGCAGACGTCGAGCATGCCGTCGCAGGGGTCGGCATCGGGGCAGATGCGATAGCCCGAGCCATAGGTAGGACCAAGCTGAATCGCCATGATGATCGCCCTCACGCGCTCGGCGGGCGCGCCGTCAAAGCTGACTGTCATGGGGTAGTTGCGATAGCGCAGGCCAAACTGCTCAAGTCCCGAGAGGGTGTAGAGCGGAGCGCCCGTCAAGCCGGTCTTTTTGCGCAGCCCGGTGGTGCCAAGGCCGATGGCGGCATCGATGCCGACCGAAAGCGTCTGGTCGTAGTACTCAACGGTAGCCTCGCCGCTGCCGTTCGCAGGGCTCCACGAGCGAATGCGCCCGATGTCCTGACTCTGCAGCTCGCAGGTGAGCAGCGCGCCAAAATCCTTGCCGGAGAAATCTTCGATACCGAGCGTTTGGGCAAAATCGTTGCCGGAGCCTACGGGCAGGACGGCAAGCGCCGGTCGAACTGCCTTTTCTTGCGCCATCAAGCCATTGACGACCTCGTGGATCACGCCATCGCCGCCGAGTGCGATAACGGTGCGATAGCCCGTTGCCTGGGCGGCCAGTTCCTTGGCGTGTCCCATGCGCTCGGTTAGCACAAGGTCAAACTGGGATGCGCGCGCGGTCATGTCCAAAAAGCGCTGCAGACGCTCGGCAACTTCGCGCGCCGCACCCGACTGGGCGGCGGGGTTGGCGATGATGAGCGTGCGACCAAAATCAGTTGCGTGCATGGGGCGACTCCCGGCGTATGACGTGACGGTGCGGTCGCGCTCAGGTCGAATTGCCCCTGATTGTGGCTGCACGGCGAATACTAACGTCTACTCTATCAGGTCGTTGTGGCGCTCGATAGCATCCGCTACCGTACCGCCCTCATCCACAATAAGCGAACGGCGCTTAGGTGAGATGATGCGCTGGGCGGGGTACACGCCGCGGTGGCCGCCGGTTAGGTAGCTGATAAACGCTACGATCACGAAGAAGCCGGCTGCCGTGCCGTGGAACAGGTCGATGGCCATCATACAGGTGGTGATGGGCACGTTGAGGCCGGCGCAGAACACGCCGAGCATGCCCAGCGCTGCCAGAAAGCTGGGATCGATTCCGACGAGGCAACCTATCCAGCCGCCGAGCGCCGCACCGATACCAAACAGGGGCGTGACCTCGCCGCCTTGGAAGCCGGCGCCCAGGGTAAGCGCTGTGACGACCAACTTGATGGCTGCGTCCGCCAGAGTGGTGTTGCCGGCAAATCCGGCGCCGGAAAGCCACGTGGAAAGGCCGGCGTAGTTCCAGGCGTCGAGGAGGGCATAGGCGGCCAAAACCACGAGTGCGCCTATGAGTGCGCGAATAAGGTAATTGGTGATAAAGCGACCGTACAGGCTCTTGACGGTTCGAACCGACCAGGCAAAGAGGCGTGCCGTCAGACCGAAGATAATGGCGCTGATAACAACGATGACGACCGTTTTGGGCGACATGGCGGGAACGCTGGCGATAACATTCGCCTCGTACTCGGTTCCCAGGGCAAGCGATGTAAAGTAGCCGGTAAACGAGGCGACCAGGCAGTAGATGCCCGCCGTGTAGTCGATCTTGCCGATAAAGCACATCTCCATGCCAAAGAAAGCTCCGGCAAGGGGCGAGCCGAAAACGGCGCCAAAGGCCGACGAGATGCCGGCGAGCATGAGGTCGTGGTGGTCATGCTTTTTGAGGTGGGCGAGGCTCGAGATGTTGCTGG
>CABUSL010000189.1 GCA_902494295.1 uncultured Collinsella sp. | reverse complement strand
ATTGCAGGAGGCCACAGGAATGTGCAATGTTTCGCTCAACGCTACGCAGCCGTCAGCCGCCTCTCTGTGCGTGTTGCGAGCCCTCGAGGATGCCGGTCTTGAGGCCTGGTAAGTGGGCGGTTGGGTACGTGACGCCCTGATGGGACGTCCCAGCCACGATGTCGACATGTGCTGTAGCGGCCTGTGGCAGGAGTCCAAGGCGGCGCTCGAGGCCGCCGGCATCGCGGTTGTGGAGTCGGGCATTAAATTTGGCGGAATCACGGCTATTTCCGATGGCGAGCGTATCGAGGTCACCACGTACCGTTTGGATGGCTTTTACACCGATGGTCGCCATCCCCAGAGTGTGGAGCGTGCCGCCTCGCTCGAGGACGATCTGGCGCGCCGCGACTTTACCGTCAACGCCATGGCCTGGCATCCCGAGCGCGGGCTTGTCGACCGCTACGACGGCCAGGGTGACTTGGAGCGCAAGCTGATTCGCGCTGTCGGCGATCCCAAGCGTCGCTTTAACGAGGACGCCCTGCGCATGTTGCGTGCGGTGCGCTTTGCCTGCCGCCTGGACTTTATGATTGAGCCCGAGACTAAGCGAGCGCTTGCCGAGTGCGCGCCGCTGCTCGACGCCGTGGCGCGCGAGCGTGTGGGTATTGAGCTCGAGGGCATTCTTTCGACCGGTCATGGGGGAGACGCGATGCTGCGCTACCCCGAGCTCATCTGCGCCGCCGTGCCCGAGTTGGCAGCGGGTCGCGGGTTTGATCAGCGCAGTGTCTATCATGCGTTTAACGTCTACGAGCATATCGCCCGTGTGCTTACGGTGGCGGGGGAGCTCGCGCTGTGTGACGGCGTCGCGCCCTCGTCGAGCCTTATGTGGGCGGCGTTTTTGCACGATGTGTCCAAGCCCGAGTGTTTCACGGTCGATCACGCCGGCAGCGGACACTTCTACGGTCATCCCGAGCTCGGCGCCAAGAAAGCGCGCGTCATTATGGATCGCCTGGCGCTCTCGCACGACCTGGTGCGCGACGTGTGCCTGCTCATCAAATATCACGACAAGCCGCTGCGCCCCGAGCGCTCCTGCCTGCTCAATATGATGCGCGCGCTTTCGGGCGAGGGCGTCGACACGCCGCGTTTGATGGACGAGCTCATGGATCTTAAGCGTGCCGACACGCTCGGCAAGGCCCCGTCGTGCTTCTATTACGTTGAGACGATTGAGGAGATGCGCGCGATGGCGCACGAGCTGCTGAAGGCGGGGGAGCCCTATACGCTCAAGATGCTCGCCATCAACGGCGGCGACCTGATTCGTGCCGGAGTCAAGCCCGGGCCGGAACTGGGTCAGCTTCTCAACTTCGCCCTCGACGCCGTGATCGAAGACAACATCCCCAACGAGCGCGAAGCTCTTTTGGTCCATCTCAACTTGAATTAGCTACCCAGTTTACCTGTGTGTTCCATAACCTGCCGACAATTTTTCGGCAATTTGGAATTTCTTCTTGCGCTGACGTTTTTTGTCCCGTAATATATTTCCTCGCAGCACGGCAGTGCAGATGTCATGTGGCCCGTTCGTCTAGCGGTTTAGGACGCCGCCCTCTCAAGGCGGAGATCACCAGTTCGAATCTGGTACGGGCTACCACTTCTTTTCTGCTGAGGCTTATGGCCCGTTCGTCTAGCGGTTTAGGACGCCGCCCTCTCAAGGCGGAGATCACCAGTTCGAATCTGGTACGGGCTACCACGCATCTGATACCCGGACTTCCCATGGAAGGCCGGGTTTTTTATTTTCAAACAACCGTCTGCAATTCCCGTTTGAACCAGAGCTTTGCGTTCTGCTTATGGCCCTTACGGGTACAATATCCAAGATATTTTGACTGTTAGAAGGAGTCTCATGACGGAGTCCTCTCAGCATACGTCTAAGCCCCAGGTCGAGGTTGAGGCCTCGGGCGGCGATGACAATAAGAGCGCACGCCGCGGCGCAATCTT
>CABUSL010000188.1 GCA_902494295.1 uncultured Collinsella sp. | reverse complement strand
TACAAGCGATGCCCATGTCCTCAAACGGCCTGGAGCGGCCGCTGCGAGCTGGGCGAGCGCGAGGCCGGCGAGCGTATTCACGATTGGGATCTGGTCGAGCAGGGTCTCACCGAGCAGGAGGCGCGCCAGGAGGCGAGCCGCTGCCTGCGCTGCGACCACTTTGGCTTTGGCGCGTTCCGCGGAGGGAGGAACCTGGAATGGTAGAGCCCAATAAAACCACCGTCAGCGACAACACCGAAAACGGAGCGCACAATATGGTCAAGCTCACTATCGATAATTGCGAGGTCGTGGTTCCCGAGCACACCACGATCCTGGACGCAGCCAAGTCCGTCGGCATTCAGATTCCTACCCTGTGCTACCTGCGCGATCTAAACGAGATCGGCGGTTGCCGCGTGTGCGTGGTCGAGGTTGAGGGCTGCGACCAGCTGGTTGCCGCCTGCAACAACTACGTGCTCGACGGCATGGTGGTCCACACCAACAGCCCCAAGGCGCGCGAGGCCCGTCGCACCAACGTGCAGCTGCTGCTGTCCCAGCACGATTCGCAGTGCACGAGCTGCGTGCGCAGCGGCAACTGCAACCTGCAGACCATCGCCAACGACCTGGGCATTTTCTATCTGCCGTATCAAAGGCATTTGACGGGCGAGGGCTGGGATTTCGATTTTCCCATCATCCGCGAAAACGACAAGTGCATTAAATGCATGCGCTGCATTAAGGTGTGCGAGAGCGTACAGGGCCTAGGGATCTGGGACCTGACCAACCGCGCCACGCATACCGCCGTGGGTACCCGCGGGCGCGTGCCAATCGGCAAGACCGATTGCGTCGCGTGCGGCCAGTGCATTACGCATTGTCCGACGGGCGCACTGCGCGAGCGCGACGATACCGAGACCGTGTTCGATGCTCTCGCCGATCCCGACAAGATCGTGCTGGTGCAGATTGCGCCGGCCGTGCGCAGCGCTTGGGGCGAGGAGCTCGGCATTCCGCGTGAGGCGGCCACCGTCGAGCGCCTGGCGTGTGCGCTGCGTCGCGTGGGCTTTGAGTACGTGTTCGATACCGATTTCTCGGCCGACCTCACCATTATGGAGGAGGGCTCCGAGCTGCTCGAGCGCCTGGGCGCCGCCGCCAAGGGCGAGGGTGACAGCCGCGGCTGGCCCATGTTTACGAGCTGCTGCCCGGGTTGGGTGCGCTTTGTGAAGGCGCGCTATCCGGAGTTTGTCGACAGCCTGTCCACGTCCAAGTCGCCGCAGCAGATGTTCGGCGCTATTGCCAAAACCTACTACGCCAAGGTGCTGGGCGTGGAGCCCGAGCGTCTGTTTGTGGTGTCCGTGATGCCGTGCACGGCCAAGAAGGCCGAGTGCGCGCTGCCGAGCATGGTGGGCGAGGACGGCACGCCCGATGTGGACGTTGCGCTGACGGTGCGCGAGATGGTGCGCATGATCCGCGCGAGCCACGTGAGCGTGGATACGCTGGTTGAGGAGCCGCTCGATACGCCGCTGGGCTTTGGCACGGGCGCGGGCGTGATCTTTGGCGCCACGGGCGGTGTGATGGAGGCCGCCGTGCGCTCGGCATATTACCTGGTGACGGGCAAGAACCCGGATGCCGATTTCTTTACCGACGTGCGTGGTCTGGACGGCTGGAAGGAAGCCGTCGCCGATATCGATGGCACCAAGGTGCGCGTCGCCGTGGCACACGGGCTGGGCAATGCCGCCCGTCTGCTCGACGCGATTCGCGACGGCCGCGTGAGCTATGACTTCGTTGAGGTTATGGCATGCCCAGGCGGCTGCGTCGGTGGCGGCGGTCAGCCCATCCATGACGGCTGCGAGCTGGCGGCCGAGCGTGGCCAGGTGCTGTGGGGCCTGGATGCGAAGGCGGACATTCGCTTCTCGCACGAGAATCCCGATGTCCAGGCGTGCTATCGCGAGTTCTTGGGCGCGCCGCTCTCGCCGCTGGCCGAGGACCTGCTACATACCGACCATCACGCCTGGTC
>CABUSL010000187.1 GCA_902494295.1 uncultured Collinsella sp. | reverse complement strand
CTTACTCCTCTGCCTTTGCGGCATCCCAGAGGTCATTGAGGCCGTGGGTCGAAAGCTCGGCCAGATCCACGTGGGCGTCGGCCGCCATCTGCTCCATCGCGGCCCAGCGGCGGCGGAACTTTGCCGTACTGGCACGCAGGGCGCTCTCGGCGTCAATTCCCTCCTTGCGCGCAACGTTGACCAGGGCAAAGAGCAGGTCGCCAAACTCCATCTCGCGCTCGGGAGAACCGGGAGCCTCGGCCTCAAACTCGGCACGCTCCTCGGCAACCTCGTCCCACACATCCTGGACCGTCTCCCACTCAAAGCCCACGGCAGCCGCCTTGCGCGACACCTTCTGCGCCTGCATCAGCGCCGGCAAATGCGTGGGCACACCATCGAGCAGACCCTCGGGCGCGGCCTCGCCCGCCGCCACGGCCTTGTCCTTGGCGGCCTTCTCGGCAAGCTTGACCTCGTCCCAAATCTTGAGCACCTCGTCGGAGCTCTCGGCATCCGCATCGCCAAACACGTGCGGGTGGCGACGGATGAGCTTGGCGTCGATATCGCGCGCCACGTCGGCCAGTGTAAACTCGCCGGCGTCGGCCGCAATCTGCGCATGCAGCACTACCTGCATGAGCACGTCACCCAGCTCCTCGCGCAGATGCGCGGCATCGTCGCCCTCGATGCAGTCGAGCGCCTCGTAGGCCTCCTCGATCATGTTTTTGCCAATGCTGCGGTGCGTCTGCTCGCGGTCCCACGGACAGCCGTCGGGCTGACGCAAGCGCCAGACGGTCTGCACCAGATGTTGTAGCTCGGCCGACGCGTCGACCAGCGTGGACAGATCGCGCGAGCCCTCGGCATTTTGCTGAGCCATGTGCTCTGCCATGGTTACTCCTCCTCCAGGATCACGTGGCGGAACGCGCCGTCCTCGTAGACGCCGTAGCTGTGCGTGCCGTCCTTGGGAATGCTCACGCTACCGGGGTTGAAGAGCCACAGGCCCGGGTGCGCGGCGCTTTCCTCGTTGACCTTGATGTGCGTGTGACCGTAGACGAGCGCGGAGCCCTCGGGCAGCGCGGGCGCGTGGTCGACGCTGTTGTGCATGCCGGCGCCAAAGACGTGGCCGTGCGTCAGGAACAGCTCGCGGCCGGTTTCGTCAAACAGCGTGGCGTAGTCGGCCATGACGGGAAAGTCGAGGACCATCTGGTCGACCTCGGCATCGCAGTTGCCGCGCACCGCGATGATGCGGTCGGCCAGGGTGTTGAGCAGCGGGATTACGCGCTTGGGGGCGTAATCGCGCGGCAGGTCGTTGCGCGGACCGTGATAGAGCAGGTCGCCCAGCAGGACGATGCGGTCGGGCTGCTCGGACTCGATGGCGGCGCAGAGGCGCTCGGTCCAATATGCCGAGCCGTGGATGTCGGAGGCGATGAGGTATTTCATGGGGAGATCCTTTCGAATGGGGTTGATATGGCTGGGCGCAGGATGTCGCCACCAGCCGCGTTATTCAAATCGCAGTGCCACGGCTTGTGCCGCCTGCATCACGCGCTGGAGCGGCACATTGTGCTCGCGGGCGAGACGGGCGCAGTCCTCGTACTCGGGCGCTGCACGCTCGCTGCCGTCGGGCAGGGTTGCCACCTTGACGGACACCTCGCCCCATAGCGTCGTTACGCGCTCAAAGCGGCGTGGCAGGCAAACGCGCTCCATGACCTGGCGACGAATGCCGTTGGTCGTGGTTTCCAAAAAGATAATCGTCTGCAGGCGCTCGATATCCTCGTGAGCACAGATTACCTGTAGCTGCCAACTGGGACGGCCTTTCTTGCAATAGAGGGGCAGCCAATGCACCTCGCGCGCACCCGCCTCGCGCAGGCGGTCGGCAGCGTAGGCGAGCACCTCGGGCGACGCGTCGTCGATGTCGCATTCCAGCTTGACGATGGTCTCGGGCGCATCGGTCTCGCGGGACAGCGGGGATGTGCTATCGCATTGCATACGGTCCGGATCCTTTCCGCGCGGGCTCGTTTTGTTCATCCAAACGCTAGCACATCG
>CABUSL010000186.1 GCA_902494295.1 uncultured Collinsella sp. | reverse complement strand
TCGGGCGGCAGGTTGAGGAGCTCGTCGCCGGGACGGTGCAGGCAGACCTTCCTGAGCTTGCCGATCTCGGAAGGCACGTGCAGACCTTTCGTCATGGCCTCCTACCTTTCTTTCGGGCCCTTGTCAGGGCCGATTCGTTAGCGCCCCTCCGTGTGAGGCGTTATTGCTGACGACATGTTTATATCCAAAATCAGCTCATACTTCCACCTTGCCCCCGAACGGTTTTTTATAGGGGGTGAACGGCATACACATATACTTCATGCATGGCACACTTCATCTTAATAAAGCGTATTTACGTGCTTAAACGCGTTTTCAATCCTAAAATCAAATGGAACTAAACTTTGCTAAACCACCCTCATATTGCATATTTCCAATAAAGCTATGAATAGAATTAGCGGTTCATACCGTGTCTCAACCATTTTCATTTTTATTCAGAAAAAAGTTTGTCCTATTCATTTCTGGTAAATAAATTACCGTTTACCAGACGCTTGATACCGTTCACCGGAAACTCAGTATAAGGCCCAGCGGATACCGACTCGCTTTACGGCTCCATTTGTAACAACTTGACTTCTCGGTATAGAAAAACGGACCCGCTTCACTAGGGAAACGGGTCCGTTTTCGATTATCTTCGGCTAATTTGGATAAGGCCCTCGAAGATCATCGGAATCCTAGCGATCGAACTCCGCCAGTGCCTCGCCCAAAAGCCTCAGGCCCTCGCGCAGAACGTCCTCGCTCGCGCAGTAGCCCAGGCGTGCGCCGCAGGGAAGCTCAAAGCGGCTGCCGGGTACCAGCAGCACTCCCCTCTCGGACAGCAGGCGCTTGCAGAACTCCTCGTCGTCCTCGGGAATATCAAGCTGGATAAACGAGGTGGACACGCCCTGCGGCGCCGTCCAGGAAACGCGGTGCTGCGTATCGATCCAAGCCTGCGCGATATCGCGGTTGCCAAACACGATCTTGCGATTGCGCTCAAGGATCTTGTCCTTGTGCTCAAGCACATAGGTCGCCAGGGCATCGTTGAACACGCCGCCGCAGATCATGGTGTAATCGCGATAGGTGCGGATGCGGCTGGATATCTCTTCGTCTGCCACGACCCAGCCCACGCGGGCCGCAGGCGTCGAATAGGTCTTGGACACCGAGTTGGTGACAATGGCATTCTCGTACACGTCAGCCATCGACATAAAGGCCTCGGTGTTCTCAAGCGGCAGATACACCTCGTCGCACAGCACGTAGGCGCCCACCGAACGGGCGATCTCGGCAATCTGGCCGAGCATATCGGCATCGAGCACCGTACCGATGGGGTTCGATGCGTTGTTGATGCAGATGAGTCTGGTGTTGGGGCGCACCAAGCGCTTGAGTTCCTCGATATCGGGCTTCCAGCCGAGTTCCTCGCGAAGCTCCCAATACTCGACCTCGGCGCCCAGCGTGCGCGGAATCTCGTAGAGCGGCGCGTAGGTGGGCCACTCGGCGATAACATGGTCGCCGGGCTCGACCACAGCCATGATGGCGTTGAGGTTAGCGCCCGTGCAGCCATTGGTCTGCAGAATGTGATCGGGATTGACCTCCCGACGATACAGCTTGGCAACCTCGGCCTTAAACTCCGGCGAGCCCTCGATCCAGCCGTAGTTCATCTTCTCGCGATCCAGGCGCTCGTAGAACGTGGCGCCGTCCTGTTCATCAAGCGCGCGCAGCTCGCCCATGGTGAGCGACGAGATCGTCGACTGGGCGATGTCCCACGTGGCGCTCTTCTCCCAAACGTTGAGCCATTCCTCAACGCCAATCGTCTTGATGTCCATGGCCAAGCTCCTTACAAAAGCAGTCATCCAATCGTGTTGACGTTCCTCATACAAGATTGGGGCGGTGCGAAAACCCGCACCGCCCCAATGGGAGACATCTAATGGCAGCTAGATGTATGTATTATGACCTGTACGGGTCCTAGAAGACCCTAGAGGTCCTCGCGCCAGAAGGGCATGCTCATGCAGCGCGGGCCGCCGCGGCCGCGGGAGAGCTCGGCGGAGGGCACGACGAGAAGGTCCAGGCCCTCCTTGTACAGCACGTCGTTGGT
>CABUSL010000185.1 GCA_902494295.1 uncultured Collinsella sp. | reverse complement strand
CGAGTTAATGCGCTTGACCTTGCGGAATGCCTCATGGCGGTCGGCGCGGTAGTGCGGCTCGTCGGCCAGCGGGCGTTTTGACACGCAGGTGGCCGCCGCCTTTTTGGGCGAGCGTCAGCAGATTTCCTACGGCGCGCTCGTGCAGACGTTTTGCGGCGTCTCATTGCCCAAGACCGAGTCACTGACCGACTGGTCGCGTCGCCCGCTGACCGATAAGCAGATTGAGTACGCGATCGATGACGTCAAGTACCTGATCGTGGCCTATACCGAGATGATGAGCCGCCTGCGCGAGCTGGGCCGCGTGGACTGGGTGCTCGACGAGCTGCGCCCGCTGGCTGACGAGTCGCACTATCGCGCCGATCGCCACGAGGCGTTCCGCAAGGTCAAACGCATCAACTCGTGCAGTCGTCACCAGCTGGGTATCGCGCGCGAGCTCGCCGCCTGGCGTGAGGACCGCGCCGAGCGCCGCAACATCCCGCGCAAATGGGTCATGTCCGACGACACGCTGCTTGCGCTCGTTAAACGCAATCCCGTGCGCGTTGAGGAGTTCCGCAGCATTCGCGGTACCGATCAGTTGGGGGAGCGCGACGTGGACGGTGCGCTCATGGCCATCAAGCGCGGCGCGAGCTGCCCGCACGATCGCCTGCCGCTCATGGTGCGCGGGCATCGCCAGATCTCTCCGGAGTTGGAGAGCGTGACGGATCTCATGTACGCGCTCATCCGCCTGGTTGCCGAACGCTCGGGAGTGGCGACCTCGGTCATTGCCTCGCGCGATGACTTGGCCGACTACATTGAGCATCCCGAGCAGAGCCCCCTTCGCGAAGGCTGGCGCTTTGAGCTTGTGGGCTCGCGCCTGGACGATCTACTCTCCGGCAATATGGGGCTGACGGTGAAGGACGGAAAAATCGAATTGCTGTAAGGAAGCCTAGCCGTTTGAGTGGGTAAAATGCCTCCAACGTGTAACTCGATTCGGAGGAATTCGCATGCCCTATTACTATGGTTACGGCTTTGGCATCGACCCGCTGTACCTGCTGGTTGTTCTTGTCTGCACGGTGCTTGGCCTTGCCGCACAGAACTATATCAACTCGACGTACAAAACCTGGTCCAAGGTTCGCTCGGACGGCGATACGGGTGCCACGGTCGCTCGCCGCATGCTCGATGCCAACGGTTGTAGCACCGTGGGTATCAAGGGCGTGGCTGGTGAGCTCACCGACCACTACAACCCGCAGGATAACAACCTGTATCTCTCGGATGCCAACCGTTCGGGCGGCTCGGTCGCAAGCGTTGCTGTCGCTTGTCACGAGGCAGGCCATGCCGCGCAGCGTCAAAGTGGCTATGCCATGATGAAGGTACGCACCGCCCTCGTGCCGGTCGTCAACTTTACCCAGAACACTTGGACAATTGTGCTGCTCATGGGTCTGTTTATGAACATCGCGGGACTCACGACCCTCGCACTGATCTTCTTCTCGTTTAGCGTGTTGTTCCAACTGGTTACGCTGCCGGTCGAGATTGATGCTAGTCGGCGCGCCGTGGCGTATATCGAGCAGTCGGGCATGAGCTCCAAGCAGGTCAACGGTGCCAAGAAGGTACTGACGGCAGCCGCGCTTACCTATGTGGCCGCAGCGCTCACGTCGATCATTCAGCTGCTCTACCTTATGGCTCGCTACAACAGAAACTCCAACCGATAACAAATGGGACAGGCAGGCGCCGCGGGGATTCGTGTCCCCGCGGCGCTGTACTATGTGTTGGACTTGAATTTGCGCAGGGCCGGAGCCCATGTGCACGATGACGAAAGGAGGCTGCGTGGCGGGCTGGAATCTAACCGGCAATGCCGTTTCCGCCGAGTTCGACGGTTCGGACGAGCAAGAGCGTAAAGAGCTCAGCGTGAGCCAAGCGGTGGAGATTGCCGCCGGCGCGCTCGATGCCATTCCGCAGCTGAGCGTTTTGGGCGAGGTCACGGGTTTTCGTGGTCCCAACGCCCGAAGCGGCCACTGCTACTTTCAGATCAAGGACGACTCGGCGGCCGTCGACTGCATCATCTGGAAGGGCGCCTACCTTAAGCGCACCTTCGACT
>CABUSL010000184.1 GCA_902494295.1 uncultured Collinsella sp. | reverse complement strand
CGTTCATCTCGCTGCCATTGCGATGGCGCTCAAACTGGCGTCTGCAGGTCTCGATGATCTTTGCTACCGACTTGGGTGCCGTCGCGGGAACAAGGGCGAGATAGCCCTCAAATAGTTCGCCCGTCGCAACGCTCCATCGCTTTGGAGCCCTTGGCGCTTGCGAGCCGCACGGACAGGCAGCCTGCCCCACAACCGAGCTCGATCTCAGGCTCGGACGAACCCTGTAGCCCGCCAGCCCCTCCGCGGGCAACAATCCTATTCCACAACACAACCAACAGAAAGGAGTCCTCATGGACACCAATCATTCCCCCATCATCAGCCCCCTCACCATGCGTGAATCCGCCCGAGGTATCACGCTCACCAGCATTTACGATGAGATGCTCGCCCGTCGCGAGCTCTCCGTCATGGGAAACATCGAAACCCCGATGGCCCACGACCTATGCCAGCAGATCCGCCTGCTCGATGCCACCGACCCCAGCCGCCCCATCACCATATTTGTCGCCAGCGCCGGCGGAAGCGTGCGATCGGGTCTTGCGATCTATGACGCCATGCGCCTCGCATCGTGCCCCATCCGCACCGTCTGCCTGGAATTCGCCGCGTCCATGGGCGCCGTGATCTTTATGGGCGGCGACGATCGCCGTATGGCGCCCCATGCAGAGCTCATGATTCACGACCCGCTGATCCCCCAGGGGGCAGGCGGCTCGGCACTTGCGCTGCAGGAAACCAGCCGGCGTCTCATGCAGACCCGCAAGACCCTCACGCAAATCCTCTCGGACCGCAGCGGCCTCACGCCCAAGCGCATCCAGTCCCTCACTGCAAAAGACACCTACCTTTCGGCCGAGCGCGCCGTCGAGCTCGGCTTTGCCCACGAAATCCTCTCGACCACCAAGGAGGTCGCCCATGTCTAACCTCGCCAGCCGCCTCGCCGCATCTAAGTCCGCATCGTCCACCATCCTCGCCAAGGATCGAACGCTTTCCTGCGACACCCGCCAAACGGGACTCAACAACAACGCACTTGTGATCGGCCCCTCGGGAGCCGGCAAGACCCGAAACGTCCTCAAGCCCAACCTGCTGCAAATGAACGCAAGCTACATCGTGCTCGACACCAAAGGCACGCTCTGTCGCGAAGTGGGACCCGTGCTGGCAGCCCACGGTTACCGCGTGCAATGACTCAACTTCGCCGACCTCAACACCGTCCCGGCCCTTGCGCCCGGCATCGAGCGCTGCGGCTACAACCCCCTAAGGCACATTCGCCGCAAGGCGGACGGCAGGCCCAACCAGCAGGACATCCTCTCGGTGGCAAAGGCCATCTGCCCCATCGAGGACAACAACCAGCCTTTTTGGGATCATGCGGCGGCAAACCTGCTGTCGTGTCTTATCGCCTACGTCACCGAACAGCTACCCGCCGACGAGCAGACGATCAGCTCGGTCATCAAGCTGATCGAGCACCTGCAGGACGGTGCCACGGGTCGATTGTTTGACGACCTGATCACGACCGACCCCCAAAGCTATGCCCTCTCGCTATGGCGGCGCTACGCCATTACGCAAAATGCCGAGCGCATGCACGCGAGCATCGTCGGCATCCTTGCCGAAAAGGTCATGTGTCTGGGATTCGACGGTGCGGCACAGCTCTATCGTGAGTGCCATCAGGTGGACTTCGCTTCCATGGGACACACCCCCTGCGCCCTGTTTGTAACCGTAAGCGATATTGACCGCAATCTCGATCCGCTGACCGGCCTCTTTATTACGCAAGCGTTTATGGGCCTCATTCGTGAGGCCGATAGGCAGCCCGACGGCAGCCTGCCCGTGCCCGTGCGCTTTATGCTCGATGACTTCGCAAATCTGCAGATCCCCCAGATCGACAACGTGCTCTCGATTATCCGAAGCCGCAACATCTGGGCAACGCTGCTGCTGCAGTCGACCAACCAGCTCGATGCGCTCTATGGCGAGGCACGCGCACGCTCCATCATGGGCAACTGCGACACGCATCTGGTGCTGGCGTTCCAGGATCCCGAGAGTGCCCGGGTGTTTTCCGACCGCGCCGACGCGCTGCCCAGCACGCTCATGGCGACACCGATCGATCGCTCGTTGCTCTTTGTACGCGGTCGCACTCCCG
>CABUSL010000183.1 GCA_902494295.1 uncultured Collinsella sp. | reverse complement strand
GTGTTCAACACGTCGGAGTTTATGCCCATCGGCCTTTTGACTGATATCGCCGCGTCGTTCTCGCTCACCGAGGCCCAGGCGGGCATCATGATCTCGGTCTATGCCTGGGGCGTCATGCTGCTGTCGTTGCCGCTCATGGTGTTCGCTTCGCGTTTCGAGTTTAAGCGGATGCTGCTGGGCGTGCTTGCCGTGTTCTCGCTCGGTCAGTTCCTGTCCGCTGTGGCGCCGACCTATCCCATCCTGGTCTGCGCGCGCCTGGTGGTCGCTTGCGCACATGCCGTGTTCTGGTCAGTCGCCTCGATTATGGCCTCGCGCCTGGTCGACACTCGCCACGGCGCGCTCGCCATCAGCATGATCGCTACGGGCTCGTCCATCGCGCAGATCTTTGGCCTGCCTCTCGGTCGCGCCATTGGCTTGGCCGTGGGCTGGCGCATGACGTTTGCCGTGGTCGGGGGCCTCTCAGCCATCGCGGTCGTCTACCAGGCAGCGGTGTTCCCGGCCATGCCGGCGGGTGAGCGCTTTACCGTCAAACAGCTGCCCGAGCTGCTCAAGAACCCGCTCCTCATCGCGCTCTACGCAGTCACGGTCTTCATGGCGACCGGCTATTACGCAAGCTACAGCTATATCGAGCCCTTCCTGGCGCAGGTCGCGCACGTCGATGCGGGCGCCATTACCATGACGCTGACGGCGTTTGGCTGCTCTGGTTTGCTCGGAAGCTGGCTGTTTGGCCGCCTGTTCGATGGGCATCGCTTCCCGTTCTTGGCTATCACGCTCTCCGGCGTGCCGGTGGCCCTGCTGCTCATGGGGCCGGCCGCATCGTCGCTCGTGACAGTGCTTGCCGTCTGCGCACTGTGGGGTTGCTGCGCCACGGCCTTTAACGTGGCGTTTCAGGCCGAGCTCATCAAGCACACGCCGGCAGATTCGTCGGCCGTCGCCATGTCGATCTTCTCGGGCCTGTTCAACCTCGGTATCGGCACGGGTACCGCGATCGGCGGAGCCGTGGTTTCGGGTCCCGGTATCGCCTGGATCGGCTTTGTGGGCGGGGCGATTGCCGTCGTGGGCGTTATCCTCGCCATCACGGTGATGTTCCCAGCCATCCGCCGCGCCAAGCCCGTCGCCTAGCCACGTCCCCTCATCAGTTGCGGTGGAATAGTTCCTGTTTAAGGCCTTTGAAGGCTCAAGCAGGAACTATTCCACCGCAACTTATTTTGGGGGAGGGGATGCACGGCAGGCATACAATGGATGTCGTTGTGTTGAGCTTACCGGGAGGTTGCTATGTGGGCATACGAGACGACGTTCTATCAGATCTATCCGCTGGGCTTTTGTGGAGCTCCGCGCGAAAACGCCGCCCCCGTTGCCGAGGATGAGCTCGCCCAGGCCGCCGATGCCACAGCTAGCCCCGATGCGCCCATCATGAAGATTGCCAAATGGGCCGACTACCTGCAGGAACTCGGCGTTGGCACTGTGCTCATCAACCCGCCGCTCGAGTCCGATAGCCACGGCTACGATACGCGCAGCCTGCGCCATATCGACCGCCGCCTGGGTGGGGATGTCGACTTTGCCGCCGTGTGCGACACACTGCATGCCCACGGTATCCGCGTGGTGCTCGATGCCGTCTTCAACCACGTCGGCCGCGGTTTTTGGGCCTTCCGCGATGTGCAGGAGCGCAAGTGGGATTCGCCGTACAAGGATTGGTTCCACATCAGCTTTGACGGTGACTCGTGCTACGGCGACGGCTTTTGGTATGAGGGCTGGGAGGGCCATTTTGAGCTTGTGAAGCTCAACCTGCAAAACCCCGCCGTGGTCAATTACCTGCTTGAGTCCGTGCGTCGCTGGGCCGAGGGCTTTGGCATCGACGGCCTGCGCTTGGACGTCGCCTATATGCTCGATCGCGATTTTATGCGCCGCCTGCATACTTTTACCCGTGAGCTCAAGCCCGATTTTGTGCTGATTGGTGAGACGCTCCACGGCGACTACAACCAGATCGTCAATGACGAGATGCTTGACTCCTGCACCAACTACGAGTGCTACAAGGGCCTGTACTCCAGCTTTAACTCGGTCAACATGTTCGAGATCGCCCATTCGCTGCATCGCCAGTTTGGCGGTGACCCGTGGTGCATTTATCGCGGCAAGCATCTGCTGTCGTTTGTCGACAACCACGATGTGCCGCGCCTGGCGAGCATCCTTACCGACAAGTCCTGTCTGCGCCCCGCTTATGGCATGCTCTTTGGCATGCCGGGCATTCTGTGCGTCTACTATGGCAGCGAGTGGGGGATTCCTGGCGAAAAGGGTGGCCCCGATGGCGACTGGGCGCTGCGACCTGCGCTCGATGAGCCTGCGCCCAACGAGCTGACGGCCTTC
>CABUSL010000182.1 GCA_902494295.1 uncultured Collinsella sp. | reverse complement strand
CGAGGGGTGCGGGGGTTAAGTTTCCTGCTCTACAGTCCTGCTCACGACGGAGGCCACATTAAGTGGCCTCCTGTTCGTGCGGAACTCGCGATAAACTTAACCCCCGCACCCCTCGCGCGGCGGGCAACCGTCGTTGGACTTATCACTGACACCAATAAACCGCTTGCATATCGTCTGTTGGCCTGGCACGGTACAATGCTTGTAGCTTTAAATTTATAAATTAGTGGGGTTATCGATGGCAGAATCTCGTGCGGAGCGTAGGGCTCGTCGTGCTTTAGTGGAGGCGGCTGAGGGGTCGAAGGAGGAGAAATCTTCTACGAAATCCAAGTCTTCTAAAGCTGCAAAAAGCAAGTCGGCTAAGGCCAAGCGTCCCGGCTCTCGTCGGAACGAGGATAAGGCATCTCAGACTCGCTCCAAGCGCTCGCATAAAGATCGGGTTTCGTCTGCGCGTAAGGCCGTGGACCCCAAGTCTCCTTGTTCCATCATGAAAGCTTGCGGTGGGTGCACGGCACTCAATCGTCCTTATAAAAAGCAGTTGGCAGCTAAGCAGGCTGCTATGGAGGAGCTTTTTGCTGCTCTTTGCGAGCGTGAGGATATTACCGTCGACCCCATTCGCGGTACGGGCGTCACCCTAGGCGACCCGGGCAAGTATCCTTCGCCGCGCGGTTTTCGCCATAAGGCCGCCACTCCCTTTGCCCCCGGCAAAGAGGGCGCTGTCCGTTGCGGTTTCTTTGAGCGCGGCACGCACAAGATCGTTGCCGTACCCGAATGCCCCGTCGAGGCACCGGGCGCCCGTCAGATTCTCAACGGCATCGCGCGTGAGGCTGAGCGCCTGCGCATTCCCGCCTTTAACGAGGACAAGCATCTGGGCTTGCTTCGCTATGCCGTCGTTCGCTGCGGCTGGCGTACCGACCAGGTCATGGTCACGCTCGTGACCGCTCAGCGCGACTTGCCGCATGCGCAGGAGTTCTTTGAGGCTGTCGCCGCACTCAATCCGCACATCGTCACCGTCGCCCAAAACATCAACGGACGTCCCGGCAACGCCATCCTCGGCGAGGAAACCCGCATTGTATATGGCGCCGAGTGCATGCGCGACCAGCTGCTCGGTTGCGAATTCGATATCTCCCCTACCGCGTTCTATCAGACCAATCCGCAGCAGACCGAGCTGCTCTATCAGCTCGCTATCGACGGCATGGATCTGCACCAGGGCGATGTGCTTATGGATGCTTACTGCGGCAGCGGCACCATCGGTCTTTGCGCAGCTAAAGATGCCCAGAACAAGGGGATCGGCATCATGCTGCTCGGTGTGGAGCGCAACCCGGCGGGCATTGCCGACGCACGCCGCAATGCCGAGCTCAACGGCCTCACCCGCAGCGCTTGGTTTATGGCCGACGATGCCACCGATTACATCCTAGATGCCGCCGACAACAACGAGCGGATCGATGTCCTTTCCATCGACCCGCCGCGTGCCGGCTCCACCCCCGAGTTCCTCGAAGCTGCCTGCGCACTTAAGCCGCGCCGCATCACCTATATCAGCTGCAACCCCGTGACTCAAGAGCGCGACCTGCATCAGCTCCTCGACGGAGGCTATCGCCTGCTCAAGATCACGCCCGTCGACATGTTCCCTCACACCGACCACACCGAAACCGTAGCGGTCCTCGAACGCCGCTAACCAACCTCAGTAGATTTTTGGGACAAGAAAGGGGGCGACCCGCCTGGGCCGCCCCCTTCGCTTGGTTTATAAACTCCGCTACATCCCATTGCGCAGATCGCACACGCCGGCTGCCGCCATCTCGCGCAGCAGCGTCTCGCGGTCGCGCGTCACGATCAAATCCAGCGGGAAGTGAATCTCGTCGAGCATCTTACGCGCGTGATCGAGCTTGCCAATGGCCATGCCAATGTGGGCATCGGTCGACACGCCAATGCCCACGCCCAGCTCGGCGCAGCGCTCGGCAATCTTGCGGCATACGGCCCAATGCTCAGTGTCGACACCGTGTTCAAGACTATGGTTGTTGATCTCGATAATCTTGTGCTTGGCCTTAGCTGCCAACAGCACCTCGTCGATATCGAACGGCACGCCCGAACGCCCCGTGTGACCCAGCATGAACACCTTGGGGTGCTCCAGGGCATTGATATACATCTCGGTCGTCTGGGCCAGCGTCGCGCCTTCAGCAATCTGCGGATTATGCACGCTCGCAACCAAATAATCCAAATTACGCGTAACCAAATCGAACAGCGAATGCTGACGGCTGTACGAATCGCCGGCAATATCGAGCGTGACAGGAGTGTCCTCGCCAAACAGGCTTCCGTCCAGCGAAACGATATCGGCCTCGGCACCACGCAGCACCAGCACGCCGCTCCAAATGCGCGGCCAGATATCCTGGTT
>CABUSL010000181.1 GCA_902494295.1 uncultured Collinsella sp. | reverse complement strand
GGCGTCGACGGTCAGCGTCTCCTCGGCGATCCAGTCGCGATAGGGCTTTTCCTTGGCGTAACGGGCGCGCAGCTCGTCGTTGTAGATGACGCGGCCGCGGGCAAAATCGACCTCGAGCATCTGGCCTGGTCCCAGGCAGCCGCTCGTCAGGATGTTCTCGGGGCTCACCTCGATGGTGCCCACCTCGCTTGCCAGCATAAAGCGACCGTCGCGCGTCACATAGTAGCGGGCGGGACGCAAGCCGTTACGGTCGAGGGCGGCACCCAGCGTGCGACCGTCGGTAAAGGCGATAGCGGCAGGACCGTCCCACGGCTCCATGAGCATGGACTGGTAGGCGTCGTAGGCGCGGCGCTCCTCGCTCAGGCTGTCGTTGTGGTCCCACGGCTCGGGCAGCAGCATGGATGCGGCGCGCGTGAGCGGACGGCCGTTCATGACCAAAAACTCGAGCACGTTGTCCAGAATCGCGGAGTCGGAACCCTCACGGTTGATGATGGGCATCACGCGCTCAAGATCGTGCTGCAGCACGGGGCTGTACAGGTTGGGTTCGCGGGCGCGAATCCAGTTGACGTTGCCCTTGAGGGTGTTGATCTCGCCGTTGTGGATGATAAAACGGTTGGGGTGCGCACGCTCCCAGCTGGGCGTGGTGTTGGTGGAGTAGCGCGAGTGAACGAGCGCCACGGCCGTTTTGACGGCGGCGTCGTTGAGGTCGATGAAGAAGCGGCGCATCTGCGTGGCGACCAGCATGCCCTTGTACACGATGGTGCGCGAGCTCATGGAGCACACATAGAAGATCTTGTCGCGCAGGGCAAACCCAGCGTCGGCCTTCTTCTCGATGGTGCGGCGGCACACGTATAGGCGGCGCTCAAAGGCATCACCGGCGGGTGTGTCGTCCGGACGGCCCAGGAAGGCCTGCAGGATGGTAGGCATGCAGGCGCGGGCTGTCTCGCCCAGATCGTGCGGGTCGACCGGCACCTCACGCCAAAAGAGCAGCGGAACGCCGGCTTCGGCGCAGCCCTCCTCAAACACGCGGCGGGCATCCTCTACGCCCTTCTCGTCCTGCGGGAAGAACAGCATGGCCACGCCATAGTCGCCCTCTGCCGGCAGAATCTGGCCACACTTTTGAGCCTCTTTACGGAAAAAGTGATGCGGAACCTGGAACAGGATGCCGGCGCCGTCGCCGGTGTTCTTCTCGAGTCCCGTGCCGCCGCGGTGCTCCAAGTTGACCAGAATGGACAGTGCGTCGTCCAGGATCTGGTGATGGCGCTCGCCGTTGATATCGGCAAGCGCGCCGATGCCGCATGCATCGTGGTCGAATTCGGGGCGATAAAGGCCCTGCTGCTGAGCGGAATCTGCCTGCATCGCGATCCTCCCCTAGATATTAGACAGTCAGTTGAATAGGCATACTAGGAGCACCGCCGGCCCGTTGTGTTTCCCACCCGTTTCGAAACAATCGCGTAACGCACGCCCTACGAGTGGACACCGCCGACCTCAAGGGCGACAACATAGGCCCCAAGTTCGGCCTGTAAGCTCACCGCTTCAAACATCTCAATCTGTAACAGTAAGACCCAATTTCGACGACTAACTGTTACAGATCAAGATGTTTTCGAGAGACGGTTCCGAATGTCTCAATCTGTAACACGAAGGGTCAGTTTTGGCGGTCAGCTGTTACAGATCGAGATTTTCCATAGGACCATTTCTTCCTGTCTTGATCTGTAACACCTAGACCCAATTTCCATCCCCAGTTGTTACAGATCAAGACATTTCGGCAACCCCCTTTCCCCACCCCATTCAAATACAACTATTTTGTTAGTCATAGTTAACTTTTGAGCCTAAAACGGGTATCCTTTGCGGCGTCAAACAAACGGCACACAGGAGCGCACCATGCTCAACCATCTCAAACAACATTTTGGCTCCCGACGCACCGGCGGTCACGGAGGACTCGACATCGCACGGCATATCGGCCCCGGATTGCTCGTGACCGTCGGCTTTATCGACCCGGGCAACTGGGCCTCCAATATGGCCGCGGGCTCGCAGTTTGGCTACGCGCTGCTGTGGATCGTCACGCTGTCCACGATTATGCTGATCGTCTTGCAGCACAACGCGGCGCACCTGGGCATCGCCACGGGCGCCTGCCTTGCCGAGGCCACGACCCGCTTTCTCCCCCGCTTCGTTGGGCGCACGGTGCTCGCCAGCGCCTACCTCGCGACCATCGCCACCGCCATGGCCGAAGTCCTGGGCGGTGCGATCGCGCTTCAAATGCTCTTTGGCCTGCCCGTACGCGCCGGCTGCGTCATCGTCGCGGCGGCATCGATTGCCATGCTCATGACAAGCTCCTACAAACGCGCCGAGCGATGGATCATCGCCTTCGTGGGCGTGGTAGGACTTTCGTTTTTGGCCGAGCTTGCACTAGTCAACGTCGACTGGCCGCAAGCCGC
>CABUSL010000180.1 GCA_902494295.1 uncultured Collinsella sp. | reverse complement strand
GCGGGGCACCCGGTCGACATGACCGAGTGCCCCGCTTCGTTTGTTGGTGCAAAGTAACCTGGCACCTTTGTGGTGGTTGGTGGCTAAGCGGTGGGGAGTCCTGGCATGTTAGCCGGCTGCTGCGGCTTGAGGTGGGCGTTGCGCCAGATGATCTGGATAACGTAGCCGAGCATAAAGACAAAGGCTACGCCGCTGATGAAGTCACCTACGAGGGGAAGCCCCGTGAGGGCGCCTGCGATTACGCCGCCCACGGCTGCCATGGCGTAGCGGTTTTGGTTGTGTCCGACCATGCGGGAGATCGCGCACCCCGCAAAGGCACTCGACACCAACGCGATGCCGATAACGCCGCACAAGAGGGCTCCGGCAAGCGACAGACCAGCGATAGAGATAATTAGCAGTAGGACGGCGGGGACGATAGCAATCGTGCCCAGAAGACCGCTCACCCACAGGGGTATGGGGCGCTGGTGGAGCATGCCGGCGGCGCTGGCGGTCGCGCGCGGAAAGACGAGCTCGAGCAGCAGAGCGACAAAGCAGGTCGAGAGTGCCGCGGCGACGATACCGCCGATGACATCGTTAACGGTGGAAGTATCCTCGTTCTCGGTGCGGTCGATCTTGAGCGCGCCTACCTCGGCTCCTGCGGCACGCTCGGGGTCCTCGGAGACGTGCGCGTTCACGGTGCCGGTGATGTGGGCGTTCTTGCCCAGGATGAGCTTGTCGGCCCAAACCTCGACATCGCCCTCGACGGTGCCATCGATGGTCACCGTGTCGCCCGCAAGCGCTGCCGACTTGGTAGAGCCGCGCAGGGCAACCGTCTCGCCTATCGCGTAAAAACAGTTGGCGGTGCTGTCGGAATTGAGCACAACGTGCTGACCGACGACCGTGACGCTGCCATCAACCGTGGTCTTGGCGATATCGATAGTGCGTGCCGCCAAGCGGACGGCGCCGCCCACCGTGCAGTCGCGGATGGAGAGGCTCTCGCCTGCTGCAATTATGTCGCGGCCGATGGACGCATCGTCCAAGTTGAGGGCCTGACCTGCCCAGTACAGGTCACCTTCGACGCCGGACGAATTGGCGTCATTGTCGGTCGCAAGTACGTTGCCTGCGGTGTCCGTGCCGGCGAACGACGCCGTGGGAAGCGCGGTGACCGCTAGAGCGATGAGCGCGAATAAGATCGTGATGCGGCCCCACGCTTTACGGCGCTGGGTCGACGGGAATTGATTACAGGGCATAGTGAATCCTTCGTCAGATGCTCGACATGCACCTAACAGGGTACCCAACGCGTGGGCGCTCTAAAAGAACCTCTCGGTTGCATTTCGAAGGATGAGCCCGCGCCACCTACTTTTTGCGGTGCAAAAAGCGTGCGATGTCATCCTCGGTGGGGCTTTTGATATCAAAGCGCAGCGACAGCCAGCGTAGTCCCATGGTCACCACGACGCAAACGACCAGTGCGACGACATTGCTGACCAAGCCGCTCATGACAAGGCAAACATAGCTTGCCGATCCGGCGATGGCCGCGATGGCATAGAAGTTGGTGCGTTGGAAGATACCCGGCACCACACCCATAAAACCATCTCGCAGCATGCCGCCGCCCACCGCGGTAAAAAAGCCCATCATGATGCACACCGCCGGCGCAAAGCCGTAGACCAGCGCCTTGTCTGCGCCGGTTGCCGCATAAATACCCACCGAGATGATATCGAGCAGGGGAATGAGCTTTTCGGGCTTGTCGACGATTGCCGGGAAGATGTAGATGATGGCCGCGGTGGCGATGGAGAGCGGGAGCGCCATCGGTTGGTTGAGGATGTAGACGTTGCCCACCTGCAGCGTCATATCGCGCAAAAGACCGCCGCCCAGTCCACAGACCACGGCGAGCGCGACGGCGCCCACCAGGTCGAGTTTGTGCTCGCGTGCGACCAACACGCCCGAGATCGATGCCGCGACGACGGCGAACATCTCGAGCCAAAACGGGATGGCAACCATGGCATCCGAGGCGTGTGCGGTAACGATCATAGCGGCGGCAACGGGCAAGATGGGGTCCTTTGAGTTACGGGTTTAGACAATGCCCGTACATAGTACATGTTCGGCGCCGATTGCGACCCTATTGCTCGGCAAACGGTCGGGACTGGGTACGGTCATAGGTTCCATGTTTGGGGATCCGGGTTGATGCTGAACGCGATGGGGGCGTGGTCGAATAGGAGGGATGTCCAAATTTTGAGCTCCGCTCAAAATTTATCCGGTCGGCTTGCGCCGACCGCGCTGCGCTAAAAACGCGCCCGTGGCGCGTTTTCTTTACGCTCCGGGCCCTGGCGGGTTCGAATCCCTCCTCCTCCGCCGTGTTTGCTTGTTGGGGACTCAAAACAAAAAAGCTCCCATTCTCGGGAGCTTTCTCAACCAAAATGGCGGAGGAGGAGGGATTCGAACCCTCGTGACCTTATACAGGCCAAACGGTTTTCGAGACCGCCGCATTCAACCACTCTGCCACCCCTCCGCGTGGGG
>CABUSL010000179.1 GCA_902494295.1 uncultured Collinsella sp. | reverse complement strand
GAGGCTGATATGGGGCTGTTCAAGAAGAAAAACCCGCAGGATGCCTTTGATCCCGATGTGTTTACCATCACGGATACGATTTTGGACCCGCCGCGGTTTACATTTTTGCCGGCTATCTACCAGGACGCCACGCGCCGCAAGTGGGCCGTGCATCAGCGCGGTGCGACCCCGAGGATTTTTGACTACGCGGATGTGCTGCAGTGCGAGATTGTCGAGACCGGAAATCCCGAGGATGTGCCGGAGCTTAGCAATCGCGAACTAGCTCAGCAGATTTTGATTAATCCAGCTCAGGCTACCAAAAACAATGCTGCCAAGCGTAATATGTGCCTTGGTATGGGTGTCATCGTTGCCGTGCAAACCGGCGAGGATGAGATTTCGAAGCTTGAGATTCCGGTGACCGCGGGCGAAGTCAAGCGAGACTCCGGCCTATATCGGTCGTATCGGAACGTTGCGGAGCAGATCAAAGAAGCCTTCGACGCCATGGGGCGTCCGGAGCAATGATGTCTGCAGCATCAAGCGGTTGAGGAGCCGTGCCCATGCCGAGTGAACCATATGCGATTCCGCCCAAAGATTGCGCCTTTGAGGGCATTCTTTGGTATATCAATCATTATGACCTGCAGGGTGGCGACCGGCTGCCCGCCGAGCGTGTGCTCTGTGAAGAGCTGGGCGTGTCGCGCACGGCGTTGCGTGCTGCGATCGCGCGCCTTATTTCGTGCGGAACTTTGGAAAGCCGCCGCGGTTCGGGCACCTATGTGTGTCCTCCCAAACCGCTGAACATCTTTCAGGAAACATGGAACTATACGCAGGCGGTGGAGAGGGTTGGCTCAAAGTCGACCGCACGCCTGGTTTGGTCCAAGGTCGTGTACGCCGATATCGATCTGGCCCAAAAGGCCCAGATCGACCTGGGCATGCCGCTTTTCTGCATTCGACGTGTGCGCGTGGTTAATGGTTCCCCGGCGTCGATTGAGACGGCCCACGTCAATCTGTCTTTGTGCCCCTCGCTTCCCGATCACGATTTTGAGCAGGAAAGCCTCTACGACGTTTTGCTCAAAGAAGGGAATGTCCATGTGACGCACGGCAAGGAGCATATTTCCATCAGCCGTCTGAACGCCGACGAGGCCAAGTTGCTGGGTGCTCAGGAGGGCACGCCGGTGTTTTACAAGGCTTCGCACGAGCGTGACGAGAACGATGGCTTTGTCGAGTATTGCAAGTCCGTGATTCTGCCGACCAAGTATCGTTTTGTCGATAACGGCGAGGCAGACGGCGTTGCGACGAAGGTAGGTGTCGAATGGCTGATGCAGTAGAAGACTTGCCGGTTTACAAACAAATTCGCCGCTGCATTGCGGAGCGAATCGAGCGCGGCGACTACCCGACGGGCTCGATGATTCCGTCCGAAAACGAGCTGGCCGAGGAGTTTGGCACGACGCGCCTGACAATCCGAAGTGCCATGGACGAGCTGGTCAAAAGTGGCCAGATTCGTCGCGTGCAGGGCAAGGGCGCCTTTGTGGGACACAAGTGGTTTGACGAGCACGAACGCAAGGGCGGCTTCCGTCAGTCGGTTCTGGCGTCGGGCGCGACGCCGTCGGTGCGCATTCTGGCGCGCTCCAAACGCTACGCCGGCCCGTATTACGCCGACCTGTTTGGCATCGCCGAGGACGATCTGCTTTACTCGGTGCGCCGTCTCAACTGCATTGATGGGGAGCCCGTGTCGATTGAGATGACGCTGATTCCGTGTCTGCTGTTTCCGGGCATCGAAGACGTGGACATTTCGGTCTTCAGCCTGTTCGAGACCTACGACATGTTGGGGCGCAAACCGGACAAGTCGATTGAGAAACTCGATATTGAAGCGCTGGGCGCACGCGATGCGAGTTTGCTCAATCTTGAGCCGGGCGACCTGGCGCTCGTACTGGAATGCATGACCTATGACTCGAGTGGGCAGGCGATCGAGCATGCCAAGTCTTTTACCCGCGGTGATGCCGGCGGATATACCTACAACTATTAGCGTCTAGAGCATCCTCGTGCACGGCGGGGTGCTCATTTTTTTACGGACATGTGTCGCATGACCGATGAACGGCAAAAACTGACCGTCTACCGAGAGGGGAGGATGAAATCAAAAAATCGGTATTAAAAACGGCTAACCTGTAATCGTTCACTGGTATTAAGAACCTTTGAATTGTTGAGCTTGGGGCCAAGATGTCCACAAGGTTAAGCGGCGAGACGGGGCGGCAAGCCTGTCCATTCCGTGCGACAATTCAAACTGCTCGTGAAAGGAGCGGGAATGAAGGAGACCGAGAAGATCGAGATCATGCACTTCGACCAGGAGGGCTACCTCGAGGACGGCAGGAACGTCTACGAGGCCGGCAAGCGGATGACCGCCCTGGCCGACCGCGTGCACGAGGAGGGCTACGACGCCGTCTTCCTGATGTGCGTCGGCGGCACCTGGGACGAGTTCATGCAGCTCGAGTACCTCATGAACAAGTTCGGCGACCGCGACCTCGAGGTCTACCTGATCCACGCCGCCGAGTGGAACGTCATGGGCCACAAG
>CABUSL010000178.1 GCA_902494295.1 uncultured Collinsella sp. | reverse complement strand
TCACCGTTAAGAGCGATGGACAGGATTTAAGTGCCCAGGCTGCCTTTAAACTCAAGGTGCCTTCGGCCGACACGGTAACCGACGACCAGATCGATGCCGCCGCCAAATATGCCGAGGAGGGAGGCGCGAGCTCCGCCGCCACCGCCAAGGTGCTCCAGCAGGCGGCAACCGCGCGGCGCGACGCCGCCGTCAATGCCGTGAGCGCGCAAAAGGCACAGGCGGCCCATGATGCCGACGCCCGTCACAAGGCAACCGACCTCTACCAGCTCGATATCCCCGTCGAGTGGTACGGCAAGGTCGAGACTTGGCAAAATGGCAGCACGCTATGCATCTATCTTGCCGGCGACAGCGATACGCCGATTGTGACGCTCGTCGCGGTGCGCGAGGGCGAGAGCTTTACGCCCGATGAGGGCGATGCGGTTTTGGGTGCGGCAAACCTCGGCAACGGCTACACCGTCTACGCCAGCGGCCCCGTCTATCCGTACGTGGTGCCCCAGACCATCAACGGGCGCACGCAAGACCCCGTGTCGACCTACCCCATGGACACGGCCATTGAGCTTGTCGAGCTTACGACCGGCAACCGCTACACCTATAGCCAGATCAAGAACGTGCTGGTCGGCAAAGACGGCAAGGCTGACGCCGCGACCAAACTCGAGACCGACTACCTCGCCCAGATTCTCCTGCCGAGCATCAAAGCCCAGGACTAGCCGGGCGCATCATGGTGCTCCCCAACCGTGATGAAGGAGCCAGGAGGTCCTGACCCCACAGGTCCATAGGTGATTAGGCAAGGAGCCACTTCCATGCGGGCACAACGTGTACCACACCGTGTTCGCATGGAATATCGGCCTGCTCATCCATGGTAACGATTGCCGACTCGCCAAGATCGAACTGGGCCATCGAGGCATCAAGCGCGGCAATTTCGCGCTCGCGCGTTTTCTCACTTGCCATATCCACACTCACCTGAATCAGGCTATAAGCCCGCATGAGAAGTGCGTCCCCAGCCACAAAGTCCACCTCATGGCTTTTGCTCTTCTCTTTGATTAGCAGGCGGCAGACCGAGCCGGTCCTCACCGCGGGAGTCCTTCTTCTTAGCGCATTGAACACTGCGGTCTCGAGCCTCTGGCCCTGGTCCAATGCCGATGCGGGAGAGAATGCTCCAAACATCGCAGGGTCGACAGCGTAGACCTTAGACGCAGACCGCATGTTATTTGCCAGTGAACGCGTGAACTCCGGCACAGAAAATAACAGGTAGGCGTCCTCATAATACTCAAGTAAATCGCTGAGCGAATTACGACTGACGGGTATCTGTCTGCTCTTGAACTCGTTGTACACTTTGTTCACCGACAGCTCTCGTCCCGAAGATGCCATACACCGCGTCAAGAACAGCGATGCCAGGCGAAGGTTCTTGACGTCGTAACGCTCAACGACGTCCATAGCGACCGTTCGCGAAGCATATTCCTGTAGCAGCTGAATCGCGTCTGCGGGCGTCTGCTCAAGCGTCGCGATGAATCCCCCTCGTTCAAGATATCCGATCAGATGATGTCGAAGCAGCGCTGCATCGCTTGGGGAAAAGGTCGCATCTGGCTCGAAAACGTTCCCCGTCTTATATCGAACGTATTCCGAAAAACTCAACGGAAAAAGCTCTCGCGCAAGAGAACGACCCCTGAACTCGCTCTTAAGTTCTGAGGACAGCATCTTGGAAGAAGATCCCGTCACATAGACGGTCGCTTTCTCCGTATCGACTACACGCCGCAGAAACGCACCCCATTCGGGAATTTCCTGGATCTCGTCAAAGAAAATGTAAGCGCCCTCGGTTCGAGCAACAGGATACAGCGCATAGAACGTGTCGAGCACGTCCGCCAGCAGCGATGGCTCATACGGGCGCAAGCGCTCATCCTCAAAATTGAAGTAAAGCATCCGGTCAAGCTCGACGCCCCGGCTCTGAAGCCGCCGCATCTCCTGATACAGGCGATACGTCTTTCCACAACGGCGGGCCCCCACAATCACATTTACGATGTTGTCGCGCTTTGGCTCCTGTGGGTTTCCCAGATCAAGGTCTCGCTCAAAGACCTGCGGAACCCCCTGCTGTTCAAAGTCCTTTATTTTCTGGGCGATCAAGTCGTTGAATGCCATGATTCTCCAATCTTGCTCTCTAGCTAATCAAAATTATACTTATTCTTGATTAATTAGAGAGCAAGATTGTGTGTGGCTTGATTAACACTTAAGCAAGTTTTATCACCGTTATTGCTCCGAAGGATATCGAGTGGCTAAGAGGACAACCGAGCTCGAATGCGACTCCCCGAGCAGTCAATTTGGGACGGGGCTTTTTTGACTACCCTCCCCCTGTAGAAAAATCCCTAACGCAGTTGCGGTGAAATAGGGACTGTTTTTGCTGGTCAAACCGCAAAACAGTCCATATTTCACCGCAACTTATTGGTGGCCTTTTGGGTGGCACTCAGCGCCACGGATCGGCTTCGAACATCGGCTCGCGCTCGGGGCGGCGATCGCTGTAGGGATCGTAGCCGTCATCGTCCTCGTTCTCGGCACGGATGCAGGGGT
>CABUSL010000177.1 GCA_902494295.1 uncultured Collinsella sp. | reverse complement strand
TGATTTTTGCGCGCAAGCCGAGCAGCCAGAGCAGATGCAGCTGGGCGCCGTGGTGCGCCTGGACCGCGGGTTTCCACTGGTGGCGACTGCCACTGGTACGTTCCGTGCCGAGCACGCCGTAGGATTTGCTAAGTCGCGCGGCGAGGACGAGGTCCTGTTGCCGGCCGTGGGCGACCGCGTAGCGGTGCGCCGTGCGCCCGGCCACGACATGGGCGTGATCGAGTGCGTGCTGCCGCGCCGTACGAGCTTTGAGCGTTGGCGTGGCCGTGCCCGCGGCGAGCGTCAGGTGCTCTGCTCCAACGTAGATAGCGTGCTGATCGTGCAGGCGCTCGGTGCCGGTGAGGTGCTGCTCGACCGCGTGGCGCGCTCGCTGGTGTTGGCGCTCGACTGCGATGCCGAGCCGGTGGTGGTACTCACCAAAGCTGACCGCTGCGATGCCGAGGAGCTCGAGCGCGATCTGGACCGCGTGCGCCGCCTGGTGGGCCCGGACGTGCGCGTGATCGTGACGTCCTCTGCCGAGGGCCGCGGCCTGGACGAGGTCCGTGCCTGCGTGCCCGCCGGGAGCTGCGCCATGATTCTGGGCGAGTCGGGTGCCGGCAAGTCGACGCTGCTCAATGCACTGCTGGGCCACGATACGTTGGCGACTGGCGGTGTGCGCGAACGCGACGACCAGGGCCGTCACACTACCGTCGCGCGTGTGATGGTGGCGCTGCCGGGCGACGCCGGCGTGATCGCCGATGCCCCGGGCCTGCGCAGCCTACCGCTCGTGGGTCACGAGCGGGGTCTGGCGCGCGCCTTCCCCGAGATTGTCGAGGCATCGCGCGCGTGCCGGTTTGGCGATTGCACGCATACCCATGAGCCGGGTTGTGCCGTTCGCGAGGCCGAGGACGCCGGGCAGATCGACAGTCTGCGTTTGGAAACGTTCCAAAACCTGGCGTCATCCATGCGCGTGAGTGCTCAAATGCTCGATCCCGATGTCCATCTGTAATTGATTTTTCCTATGACAGCCGTCTCCCAACTGTTCGGGAGACGGCTTTTTTTGCTGCGGAAAAGCTTCGAAACATACAGTTTGCTGACGTGCTGACCAAAACCTTGCCACGAGCTTGACGGGCTGGTCAGCTTTTGGTCGGCGATTGGTTTGACATCGAAAACCAAGATCGCGATTGCGCCGCTTTGCACTCTGACCGCCCAGACAATGGTGGTACGGGCATTCGCCCGGCACTGCCATGAGAGGAGCGGCCGTGAACAAGAGCAAGCGCATCGCCATCAGTCTGGTCGCGGGCGTGCTCGCTGCGCTGCTCTGCATGGTTTACGGCTCGTCGATCCGCTCGCAAGCCGAACAGGTCCAGGCTGAGACCTTGGCCAAGTACGGTGGCGATCGCGTCGAGGTATGCGTCGCGGTGCGCGATATCGATGTGGGCGAGACCCTCGATGAGACCAATGTCATAACCCAGGAATGGCTGACGAGCCTGCTGCCGCGTGACGCGGCGACCGAGCTGCGCCAGGTGCGCGGCGACGTGACGACTTCACGTATTCCCAAAAACGCCGTGATCTGCAATGTCTACACCAAGGCCGAGAGCCACAAGCTCGAGGTGCCTAAGGGCAAGGTCGCCGTTTCGGTGGCGGTCGATGCCGAGCACTCGGTCGGCGGTGCCACGGGCGTGGCAGCTATGTGGACGTGTACGTGCAAAAAGATGGCGTAACCGATCGACTGTGCGGCGCGCACGTGATCGATACCAGTGAGAATTCCGGTGCCACGCGCGAGGGCAAGATCGAATGGGTGACGCTGGCGGCTGACCCCGAAGACGTCAAGGAACTGCTGGGAGCCTCGGGCAAGGGAACGGTCAGCTTGACGATTCCCGCCACGGCGCGCGGCAAAAAGAGCGGAGGCGACGAGTGATGAAGGCGATCTGGCTTGCGTGCTGCGCGTGCGGCGATTACGGGCTGTTGCAGCGGGAAGTCGAGGGCCGTGATGTGGGTGCACAGGTGCTTCGCGTGGGTGACCTGGACGGGCTGGTTTCCATGGCGCGGGCGTTTCCGTCGCGCCGCGGGGCTGCCATCATCGCGGCGTCTCTGTTTGATATCGAAGATGTGCGCAAGACTGTTGCGCGCCTGACGGCCGAAGGCCGCGTGAGTCGCGTGGTCGTGTTGATAGAAGTGCTCGATCCGTCGGATATCGAGGGACTGTTTCGCGCGGGGGCGACCGAGGTCATCGCTGCGCACAGTATATGCGGCAACGGGCGCGCGGGCGAGGGAACGGTTGATTCCGATCGGCGCATGACGATTGAGCCCGATGCTTTTGTTGATAGGGAACCCGGGGCGCCTCGCGCTACAAGAGGCCCGCGTGTTGATGATTATGGAAAAGCGGAAGCCG
Source organism: uncultured Collinsella sp. (assembly GCA_902494295.1). Classification (GTDB taxonomy): domain Bacteria; phylum Actinomycetota; class Coriobacteriia; order Coriobacteriales; family Coriobacteriaceae; genus Collinsella. Next base: position 186 of record CABUSL010000177.1, on the reverse strand, counting down.
AGCATGGTCGGCGCCCCCGGAACCCCCTTGTATACGATGACGCTGGAGGGCCGGCACAGCATGCTGGTGACTCCCCGGCTGTAGATATGGGATACGTGCACGGCGTGAATCTGGCGGATGAACTCGATGAAGTTGAGGGCTTTGCCGGGTGCGGCGAGTTGTCGCTGATGCAGCATGAGCAGATTG
>CABUSL010000176.1 GCA_902494295.1 uncultured Collinsella sp. | reverse complement strand
GGTCGCACTCCCGAACAGGTCGAGCGCTTTAGGCTCGAAGACCATCCGCTCTACGGGGAGCTGCCCGAGGCGCAGCGAGGCCATGCGGAGGCCGAGATCTAGGCGCAGGGTTCTCGCAGCGCGCGGCGCCCCGGCGATATTCCACAAAGGCCGTGCGCCCCGGGACCACGGCAAAGCAAAGGGGCCCGCATCCGATAGGATACGGGCCCCTGACTATAAGACGCGATGCGTTAACAGCAGCGACTACTTGCGGTGCGCGCGATAGAACTCGATGAGCGCCTGGGTCGAAGCGTCCTGCTCGGCCTTGGCGGCGTCATCGTGGAAGGCCGGGGTGATCTGCTTGGCAAGCTGCTTGCCCAGCTCGACGCCCCACTGGTCGTAGGAGTCGATGCCCCAGACCGTGCCCTCGACAAACGTGATGTGCTCGTACAGGGCGATGAGCTCGCCGAGTGCGAACGGGGTCAACGTGTCGCCAAAGATCGAGGTCGTCGGACGGTTGCCCTCAAAGCAGCGGGCCGGGACGATCTGCTCGGGCGTGCCCTCGGCGCGCACCTCATCGGCCGTCTTACCAAAGGCGAGCGCCTTGGTCTGGGCCAGGAAGTTGCCCAGGAACAGCTCGTGCACGTCCTGGCCGCTGTCGGTCGCAGGGTTGGCGGTATTGGCGAAGGCAATGAAATCGGCCGGGACCACCACGGTGCCCTGGTGCAGCAGCTGGTAGAAGGCGTGCTGACCGTTGGTGCCGGGCTCGCCCCAGAAGATCTCACCGGTGTCGGAGGTCACGGCGCTGCCGTCCCAGCGGACATGCTTGCCGTTGGACTCCATGGTGAGCTGCTGCAGGTAGGCCGGGAAACGATGCAGGTACTGGCAGTACGGCAGCACGGCGTGGCTCTTGGAACCGAAGAAGTTGACGTACCAGACGTTGAGCAGGCCCATCAGCGCAACGGCATTGTTCTCGAGCGGCGTGTTGCAGAAGTACTCGTCGATAGCGTGGAAGCCCTCGAGGAACTGCTGGAAGCGCTCGGGACCGAGCACGACGATCAGCGACAGGCCCACGGCGGAGTCAACGGAATAGCGGCCGCCGACCCAGTTCCAGAAGCCGAAGGCGTTGGCGGGGTCGATACCGAAGGCCTCGACCTTCTCGAGTGCGGTGGAGACGGCGACGAAGTGCTTTGCCACGGCCTCGGCGTTCTGCTCATCGGAGCCGTCGATGGCGCCCTGGGCCTTGAGCTGCTCGAGCATCCAGGTCTTGACCTCGCGGGCGTTGGTGAGGGTCTCGAGCGTGGTGAAGGTCTTGGAGACGATGATCACGAGCGTGGTCTCGGGATCCAGGCCCTTAAGCTTCTCGGCCTGGTCGTTGGGGTCGATGTTGGAGATATAGCGGCAGTCGATACCGGCGTCAGCATAGGGACGCAGAGCCTCGTAAGCCATGACCGGGCCCAGATCGGAGCCGCCGATGCCGATGGACACCAGGTGCTCGATCTTCTTGCCGGTAACACCCTTCCACTCACCGGAGCGCACGCGCTCGGCGAAGGCATACATGCGGTCGAGGACCTCGTGCACGTCGGCGACGACGTCCTGGCCGTCGACAATGAGCTGGCCCTTCTCGCTTGCCGGGCGACGAAGCGCGGTGTGCAGGACGGCGCGGTCCTCGGTGGTGTTAATGTGCTCGCCGGAGAACATGGCGTCGCGGCGCTCCTCGAGCTTCACCTCGCGGGCAAGATCGCACAGCAGCTTGACGGTCTCATCAGTCACCAGGTTCTTGGACAGGTCGAAGTGCAGGTCACCGGCGTCAAAGCTCAGCTTGTTCACGCGCTCGGCATCGGCGGCGAACCAGGCCTTGAGGTCGATACCTTCGGCCTCGAGCTTCTCCTGATGAGCCTCGAGTGCCTTCCAAGCGGCAGTCGACGTAGCATCGATAGGTGCGGCAACAGTTGCCATAGAGTCCTCCTCAGCATACGGGCGCACGCCTCCATGCACCCGGACATTCAGATGGCACTATTCTAGCGCAGGTCAAGACTACAATCAGCGAGCGTTGCCAATCGGCCCCCAAACGGCAACCGACCAAAAAGGGACAGGCTTATTTTGGCAGGTCAAACGCTTTACCAACCAAAAATAATCCGTCCCTTTATGGCACATATTAGGCCGCGGCGCAGACGCTACCGAGCAACTCACGCAGAGGAGACCCGATGCCCTTCAGAAGTTCGGGCGCGATAATGGCAAAAACGGGAGCCTCGCCGGCGCCCACGACAGCAGGCACCTTGCCCTCCGAGACAATGCATCCATAAGGCACAAAGCCGTCTTCGCCGGCATCGAGCGCCGCCATGCGACGCGCGAGCTCGCGCGCAAAGCCTGCAGTATCGGCATCGCCAATCGCCAGGACAAAGTCCACGCCTTCGTCGGTCGCCAGGGCCACGGCTTCGTCGATCAGCTCGTCTCCCCCGGCACCCTCAACCGAGCCGCAGCGGAAAAGTACACGCTCGAGTAGGGCTCGATCAAGCGAGCCAAGTGCCGCCGAGACAAGTTCATCGCGCGTATGCTTGTCGCCGCCCAACACGACCAGCGCCTTG
>CABUSL010000175.1 GCA_902494295.1 uncultured Collinsella sp. | reverse complement strand
GAACGTGCGATTTCGATGTCAGTAGGCATGGGCGGTCCTTTCGTTACCGAATGAGAAAAAGACCAATTCAGCATAGCACGGGCGCGCAATAGTAAAACACCCGTAACCGATGAATGGCGATATGTTTATCCAATGCTCAGCGATAGCCTACAGACCAGCCAAAACAAACCCGTCTCTAAACGGCTGGCTCGATGCCCAAATGTTCAAAGGTGCGAAGCGTTGCCTGACGGCCCTGGGGCGTACGAATCATCAAGCCGCACTGCAGCAGATAGGGCTCATAGACATCCTCGAGCGTACCCGGGTCCTCGCCCACCGCGCTAGCAAGGGTCGTCAGGCCCACGGCACGGCCGGAGAACGTCTTGGCAAGCGTCTCCAAGATGCGAATATCCATCCAGTCCAGACCAAGCTCATCGATCTCGAAGAACTCGAGCGCCTGACGGCAAATATCAAGCTCAATAGGACCGTTGCCGCGCACCTGCGCATAGTCGCGCACGCGCTTGAGCAGACGGTTGGCCAAGCGCGGCGTACCGCGCGAGCGCGAGCCGATCTCGAGCGCGCTGGGATGGTCGATCGTCACGCCCAGGATGGTCGCCGAACGCGTCACAATCTGGGCGAGCTCCTCGACCGTGTAGTAGTCCAGGCGATACGAAATGCCAAAGCGGTCGCGTAGCGGGCCCGTGAGCATGCCCGAGCGAGTCGTTGCCGCCACCAGTGTGAACTTGGGAATATCCAGGCGAATCGAGCGAGCGGCCGGGCCTTTACCGATCACGATATCGAGCGCAAAGTCCTCCATAGCGGGATACAGGACCTCCTCGACCGAACGGTTGAGACGGTGGATCTCGTCGATAAACAGCACGTCACCCGGCTGCAGGTTGGTAAGGATAGCCGCGAGGTCGCCGGTACGCGCGATGGCCGGACCGCTCGTCGTCTTGATCTGAGCGCCCAGCTCGTTGGCGATAACGGTGGCCAGCGTGGTCTTGCCCAGGCCCGGAGGGCCCGAGAAGATCACGTGATCGAGCGTCTCGCCACGGCTCTGCGCCGCCTCGATCAGCACGCGAAGGCTCTGCTTGATATGCTCCTGACCGCAGTAGTCGTCCAGGCGCTGGGGACGCAGGGTACGGTCGACATCGAGGTCTTCGGGCGTTAGCTCCGAGCCCACCATGCGCTCACCGTGCGCCATGGATGCCGCCGGCGAGCTGCCGGGCGTCGCCCACAGGTCCTGAGAGTCATCGGCTTCCCACATCACGCATCCATTCCGAGTCGCTTAAGCGCCGCGCCGAGCAGGTCCTCGACACGCATATCCTGCCCATCATACCCGCTCAGGGCAACCTCGGTCTCCTGCGGGCTAAAGCCCATGGAAAGGAGCGCCGCGCGGGCGTCATCGATCGCCGAGGGAGCGGCAGCGGGAACCGGCATCGCAACCTGACCGGGGATTACGTCGACCGGAACAAAGCCCTTGTCCTTGGCAAAGGTACTCTTGAGCTCCAAGATAAGGCGCTGGGCGGTCTTTTTGCCCACACCGGGCACCTTGGCCATGCCCTTGTCGTCCTCGGCCATCACCAGGGAATACAGCTGCCCCACGGTATAGGTGGAGAGCACGGCGAGCGCCAAGCGCGGGCCAACGCCCGAGACGGAAACGAGCCGATCGAACATCGTGCGCTCGTCCTTGGAGGCAAAGCCAAAAAGCGTCATGGCGTCCTCGCGCACCTGCATACGGGTATAAAGTCGAACCTCGCCGCCGGGCGTAGGCAGCGTGGCGGCAGTGCTGCCCGAAATACCGAGCTCAAAGCCCACGCCCGACACATCGACGACGGCCGAGCTCATCGTGGCCTCGATAAGCGTTCCATGGAGCTGGGAGATCATCAGTATCCGGTTCCTCTCTGTTGATAGAACTCGCCGCCGGTAAGTGCCCGGGTGCGGCTTAGGTTAACGTGACAGATGGCGCAGGCCAGGGCATCGGCGGCATGGTCTGGGTGAGGGTCGTGATCGAGCTGCGTGAGCGTGCGCACCATGTAGGCAACCTGCCGTTTATCCGCAGCGCCCGTGCCCACCACGGCCTGCTTGATCTGCATGGGCGTGTATTCGCCAATCTCGAGCGCGCACTCCGAAAGCGCCACGAGCGCAGCACCGCGGGCATGCGCTGTGGGGATGGCCGAGCGGACGTTGGCGCCAAAGTAGATGCTCTCGATGGCAGCGGTATCGGGACGGTAGCGTTCGACGACGCCCTTGAGGTCGCGGGCGATATGCGACAGGCGCACCGCGAGCGGGCTGCCCGCGCTGGTCTCGATACAACCGTAGGCACGACAGCGGACCTCGCCACGTCGTTCCTCGATAATCCCCCAACCCGTATGGGCCAAACCAGGGTCGATACCCAAAATGACCAAGCCAACCTCCCCTCGCCACAAGCACGACGCAAGACAAGGCCCCGCGTACTATTCACGAACGTCTGTTCTAGAATAACACAACGCTAGCCCTATAAGTCAGCCGAGATCGAATTGTAGGTTGAGCATACGCAAGCGAGCGCCCGCCAGAGCGAGCAAGGTGGCGTGAAAGAGGAGGGCATAGGCCTTATGGCCATGCCCGACGATTGAACGCCAGATTGCTGCTCTGGCGGGCGCGCAGCGACCTAGTTCTGTGAGAAGAACGGGAATTGCCTCGGATCCACCGG
>CABUSL010000174.1 GCA_902494295.1 uncultured Collinsella sp. | reverse complement strand
GACCTCGGGCTTGATCTCGCGCGAGCGGATGCGCGTTCCCTCGGGGAAGATCAGAACGTCCTCACCGCGCTGCAGCGCATGCTGGGCGGCGCGTAGGCACTTCATGTCGGCGGTGCCACGCTCGACTGGAATACCACCCACGCGGCTAAAGGCCCAGCGCACAATCTTGCTTTTGGCGAACTCGGACTTAAAGATGGGGCGAATGCGGCGCCCCCCAAAGAACAGCGCCGTCTCCACGGCCAAGAGCTCGGCCATCGAGGTGTGGTTGCAGATGACCACGCTTCCGCGGCCTTCCTGGCGCTCAAACAGCAGATCGGCATCCTCGACCTTCCAACGCCACATGAGCTTGGAGAAGGCCCAAAGGATGGCCATGACTACGACGACGGTGCCGCGGATGAGCGCTGGGAACTCTGCATAAGGAGCGTTGTAATAATCCTCGGGCGTCTGCTTAAACAGGCGCATGGGCTACCTCCTTTGGTTGATGAGGTCCTCGATTATCGAGACGACCTCATCGATGGTGTGGGCGGTGGAGTCGACGTGCACGGCGTCCTCGGCGGGCACGAGTGGGGCGACCTCGCGGCTGCTGTCGAGCTTGTCGCGCTGCTTAAGGGCGTCGAGGGTCTCGTCGACCTCGGCCTCGAGCTGCTCGGACGTGAGCGGCTGGGCATCGTTTTGGTGGCGCTGAAGCACGCGGCGGCGGGCGCGCTCGCGCGGGTCGGCGGTCAGGAAGACCTTGACCTGCGCGTTAGGGAACACGACGGTTCCGATGTCGCGACCCTCGGCCACGATATCGCGGTCCTCGGCGACACGGCGCTGATGGATGAGCATGGCGGCGCGCACGCCCGGGTAGGCCGAGACCTTGGAGACGTTAGCGTCAACCTGCGGGGTGCGAATGGCAGCCGAGGCGTCCTGGCCGTCAATGGTCAGGCGCGTGTCCTCGCCGGTACCGTTGGTAAAGCGGATTTCGATCTGCTCGGCGAGGGCGTCGATAGCCGCCTCGTCGTCTAGATCGATGCCGCGGTCGAGCGCGGCGAAGGTGACGGCGCGATACATGGCGCCCGTGTCGAGCTTGTTAAAGCCCAGCTGGCGGGCGATCTCCTTGGCGATGGTGGACTTGCCGGAACCGGCGGGGCCGTCGATAGCGACGATCATGCAATGCTTCCTTTCGATGGTTGGCGTGCTGGTGTGGTTCGCGGGCGTTGGGGCGCGGCAGGTTGCCTAGCCCGTGTAGCGCTCGCGATATGTGTTGCGCTTGGGTGCGGAGCCGTGGCTGCCGTGGTGACGCGTGCGGCTGGTGGGTGTGTCTTGGGGCTTGCCGCCGTTGCGCTTGGCGCTCGCCTGCTTGGGCGGGATGCCGCCGCTTTTAAGGATCTGCACCTCGCGATCGGTGAGTTCGCGCCACGAGCCCTTGGCCACGCCCTCGAGCTCCAGGCCGGCAAAGTTGCAGCGGTGCAGACGGATTACCGGATGGTGAATCTTGCTCAACATGCGCTTAACCTGATTCTTGCGACCCTCGCGGATGATGACCTCCACGGCGGTGGTGCCGGGCTTGACGCCCTGGGGAGCTACAGCCTCGGCCTCGCGTGCGGTGATGACGCGGCAGATCGCCGGCTGGCATAGGCCGTCGTCGAGCTCGATGCCGCGGCGCAGCGGGGTGAGATCGCGGTCGGACAGCTGTCCGTCAACGAGTGCCTGGTAGGTCTTATAGACATGCTTGCTGGGGTGCAGCAGGTCCTGCGACAGGTCGCCGTCGGTGGTAAAGAGCAAAAGCCCCGTGGTGTCGCGGTCCAGACGACCCACCGGGAAGAGCCCCGGAAAGCGGTCGCGCGGGACCAGATCGGCCACGCAAGGGCGTTCCTGCGGATCGCTCATGGTGGTGAGGTAGCCGGTCGGCTTGTAGAGCATCAAGTATACGGCGCCCTGGTTGAGCTTGACGGGCATGCCGTCGACCTCGATGTGATCGCGGTCGACATCGACCTTGGTGCCCAGCTCGGTCGCGACCTGGCCGTTGACGGTCACGCGACCGGCGGTCATCAGGTCCTCCGAGCCGCGGCGGCTCGCCACGCCCGCGCGCGCCAAAAAGCGCTGCAGGCGCATGGTGTGCGGATAGACGGACTGGGCGTCGGTCGCGGGCGAGTCCGTGGCGCCGACGATGCGTGTCTCCCCTGCTTCGTTAGTTCTCGTCATGCATATCCTCCGAGGTCTCGTCGACGACCAGGGTCTCCAAGTCCTCGACTGCCTCAACATCTTCAACATCGGTATCGATCAGTTCGCGCTCTTCGTCCAGGTCCTCGGCCTGCTCCTCGAGCGTGGACTGAATGCTGCGGCCGCTCAGGCGCTCGCGGATAAATTGACGCGACTGCTCGTCGGGCGCAAACTGCTCCAGATCGGGCAGGTCGCGGGCCCCGCTTACCACGACGTGGTCGAGGCCTATGTGTTGAGCTGGGACACGCAAAAGCTGTCCCAGGCGGCGCTCGAAACCCTGGCCGTTATCGCATACCACCAGCCCGTAACGCGCGAGGTGGTCAAGGGCATCCGCGGCGTCAACTCCGACGGCGTCATCGCTTCCCTCGTAGACAAGGGCCTGGTGCGCGAACTCGGCCGCGACCCCCAGCGCGGTCAGGCCATCATCTACGGCACGACCAACGCCTTCTTGGAGAAGTTTGGCCTGCGCTCAACCCGCGACCTG
>CABUSL010000173.1 GCA_902494295.1 uncultured Collinsella sp. | reverse complement strand
TTTACGATCTTATAGTCGGTGCCCTCGGTGAGCGGCGCATCGAAGTAAGCGCGACCCTGGACATAACGTGTCCAAGAGTGCATGGCATTTTTCGCTAATTTCCTCGCCGTAGGTCTGGGCAACGTCGAACTGGCCATCATCGAAGTACTTGGCGAAGCCCTTCTCCTTGGGCATAGATTCGATGCCCTCGGAGTGGAGGCAGTTCTCGGTGTCGTTGAGGTCAACCTTGTAGTTGAGGTTGCCGATGTTGGGGTTAAGCGAGGCGATGTCATCGGTGAGCTTCATGGCGATCCACTGATGGCCGGAAAGTGCGGCGAACAGCCAGGTCTCATTGTTGTCGGAGATGATAATCTGGTCGTTGCCGCAGGCGCCCTGGTCGTCGATGATCTTGCCGAGGAGCTCGACACCCTCACGTGCCGTGGCGCTTTCGCCCAAGATTACGCTGCCGTAGCTATATTCGCCAATGCCAGTATCGGTCAGGGGGTCCGCAGCCTTGGCAGCTGCATTCATGTAGGTGGTCAGCGTGGCGGAGCAGGAGACACCCTTCTCGTTGATGCCAGCCTCGGAGTAGGCATCCCAGCGCTCGTCCCACTGACTGGGGTGGTCACGCACATAGGTGTAGCGATACGAGGTCTTGGTCGAGGTATACACGAATGCAGACTCATCCGAGCTGTAGGTGTGACCAGGGCCAAACGAAGGCTCGATGCCAAAGTGCTTGAGGTAACGCTTGCGGTAGTCCTCAGCACGGCCGTAGTACGTATTACCGTCGGCCGTCAGCTTGTTGCCCATATAGATCTGCGTGCAGGCGAGCGCAGAGGTCGGCATGGACATGATGGTTGCAGCTCCAAAGGCGAGGCCTATGCCTAGCTTCTTGAGCGCGTTGACGGGGTGAGTTTTCCTCATTTTCCCTCCCAGCGTGCGAAAGCCCTCTGTCGCCAGAGGGCTTCAGCCAATAAAGACACCTCATTAGCGTAACGAACTAGAAACAATATTCATCTATGAAAGAAACTTACTCGATAAGCGTGATGAAATATGCGATGAGCGGTTAATTATACTCAGTTTGTAGCTTTATTTTAATAAAGATGCCCTGCAATTACTGTAGCCGAATAAAGTAGCTGGGAATGCCCGAAATGAGAATCCCCTGCTGTTTGGCAAATGCATAAACGGCAGGGGAGACGATAATTGGATGAATATCATGCCAATATGGAATTACTTCTTCCGGCGGTGGATCACGTTGATCGCATAGCCGACGAGCATGGCCAAAACGATGATGATAAAGCCGAGCAGGGGATTGTCGTTCATGGGGTCCTCCTATTTTCCGAGCGGGGAGAATTCGTCGACGATGAGGTCGAGGCATTGCGGAAGCGCGCGGGCTCCAAAGACGCCCGAATTGCTGGAGATAATCTCGCCATCGAACTGCATGCCCAGCGATGGGGTGCAGGTGATCTTGGCTTCCTTGGTTTGGATGATCTTGAACTGCGGGCGGCCGAGTACCTTGCCGGCGGGGTCGAGTGCGGCGGTGATCACAGTCGGTAGAAGCTGCACGGTTTTTACGGGTTCGATGACCGCAATGTCGACCATGCCATCGTTCATGCGGCAGTCGGGGAACAGGTTGATGTCGTTTTGGATGACCGAGGTGTTGCCGGCCATGCAGCAGATGCCGTCGAGCTCCTCGACAATGCCGTCATGCTCAATCGTAAAGTGCGCCACCGTGGGGTTGGGCGTAGCGAGCGCGGAGAGGAAGTAGGCGATCTCGCCGATGTCGTTTTTGGTGGGAGCGGCCTTCATCATGATCTCGGCGTCGAAGCCCGAGCCGGCGATGATGATAAAACCGTGGCGCTTCTCGTTGCCGTTCTCGTCGAGCCAAAAGAGCTCGCCCATGTCCACTTTGACCGTGCGACCGGCGCGGCAAGCCTTGGCAAGCGCCGCTGCCTCGGGGGCATTACCGATGTTGTTAAAGAACAGGCAGGCTGTGCCGGAGGGGAAGACGAGCGTGGGGACACCGCACCCGCGCATCTGGTCGAGCACGTTGGAGACGGTGCCGTCGCCGCCCGAAATCACCACGCGATCAAACTCGCGCACGTCTTCCACGGCGTCCTCGGGTTCCATGCCATCGCCGATAAAACGCATCACGACCTCGTCGCCGCCCTGCGCGAGGGCGTGCGTGAATGCGTAGATTTCATCTGAGCTGGGGCCCGATGCCGGGTTGTGGATGATAAGGCAGCGCATACTTACGTTCCCGTTCTGTGACTAACCGAGTATAGTTGTAAGGCAATGCCGATATCCTACCCGTGTTTTTCGGGCCTAACCTTATTCGATGGGTTGATATGTACATTTCCACACATCAGGCTCTACTCGACTTTTGCCAGCGCGCCCGTGAGTTCGACGCGATTGCCGTCGATACCGAGTTTTTGCGCGAGCGCACGTTCCATCCGCGTCTGTGTTTGGTTCAGATTGCCACCCCTGCCGAGAGCGTAGCGGTCGATCCCCTGGTAATCGACGACCTATCGCCGCTGGCCGAGCTTATGGCCGACGAGAGCGTGACCAAGGTCTTCCACGCCTGCTCGCAGGATATGGAGGTCATGCTCCATACCGTGGGCGTGCTGCCACGACCGATTTTCGATACGCAGGTCGCCGCCGCCTTTTTGGGCGAGCGCCAGCAGATTTCGTATGGCGCGCTTGTTCAGACGTTCTGCGGCGTATCGCTGCCCAAGAC
>CABUSL010000172.1 GCA_902494295.1 uncultured Collinsella sp. | reverse complement strand
CGGCTGCCGTTGCCGTAATCGCCCACCCATGTCTCCTTTGCCAGATCCTCGGCGGATGCCGTGAGGATGTGATTCACGAGCGACTGCACCTCCTGGTAGCGGTCGCCCAGCGCGTGCTTGCGGTCGTCGCCGTCTCCGAGCTCGCCAGCGAGCACCTTTGCCGCGAGGTCTGCCGCAGGCGTCTCGTCGATGCCGTGGATAAGCGAGTCGGGATCGCCGTTGGAGCCGCCTGCCATTGCCTCCCACTCGGCGCGGGAGATGTAGCACTTGTTGATGTCGAGGTTGCCCGCCCAGCCGTCCAGACGCCCGCACGAGGAGTACTGGCGGATTGCGCAGTCGTAAGCGCCCTCGTTCCATGGCGCGTCCTGGTAGCCCGTGGGGTTCATGTCGGCGTACTGCGCCACCCACGTCTTGGCCGTGGTGAGGTTCCACGGGAACACGCTCTTGCTGGCGTAGATGCCGATGCGATCCATGCTCACGCCAAGCAGCTCGGCAAGGCGCTCGGCCATGGCCTTGAGGTATGACGTGTCGCCCCACGCCTTGTTGCCCTTGTCCTCCCAGTCGATGAAGAACGCGGCCTTGCCCACGTAGCCCTTGCAGTGCTCGTAGAAGTACTCGGCCTCCGCCTCGGCGTTGCCGCCGTTGACGTAGTGGTACACGCCCACGAGCTTGCCGAGGCCGATCGCCTGCTGGATCTGGCGGTCGCAGTCGGGCGAAACGTAATGCGTGCCCTCGGTGGCCTTGCAGATAACGAAGTCGAAAGGCACAGCCGCGAGGTTGATGCCGTTCTGCCAGTTGGAAATGTCGATGCCGTTCATTATTCAGCGCTCCCTATAGCTATGAAATAAGCCCAATTCACTTGTTCGTACTGTTCGCGGCTCAGTCGCACTATGCCCTCGCAAGGGTCGTGGAATGTTGCCGTGGTTCCATCCCACCCGCAGAGCAGGACGATGTGACCGCCGTAGCTCTTGCCGCCTTCGCGCAGCCGGCCCGTTAGGCTGCAAAACACCATCCACCCGCTTGCCGCCTCGTTCAGTGCGGCATCGGCGTTGTCATGGATCGGCGTGTAGCCCAAAGCCTGGTCGTGCGCGTTCATCCAGCGGCAGAACTTGTCCATGTCGTTCACGCCGTCGGTCAGGCACGACTCGCCAACGAGATCGAGCATCTGCGCCGGCGTGCAGGTTTGGCCGTATAGCCATTCCCATGTCATGGCCGCGCACGTGAGGCCGCAGCCCGATGTCGCGAGATCATCGCCAGCATAGGAAAGCCCGCCCCAGCGCTCGTCTGCTTGGAGGTAGACGGGCACCTCGGCGGGCTTGTCGAGCGGCTTGTCGTAGATGACGGGCAAAGGCTCTTCCTTCGGCACCTTCGGCACGTTAGAGGCTATAAGCGCCACGTCGGCGAAGGCGGCGAGCAAAGCAAGCAGCGAGATGGCGGCGGCGATGCGCACGAGGCGCTTGCCGCCCATTCCTAGTCGTCCTTCTTCGGAGTGCCCATGGCAAGCAGCGCGTCGAGCCACTTGTCTGTCACGCCGACCGCCTTGAAGGCTGCATATGCCACCTGCACGCCGCCTACCGCGGCGAAGATGGACGTAACCCACGCCGTGGGGTCAGTCGGCATACCCCCGGCCATGGCCGTCAATGCGCCGCACAGCGCCGATACTGCGATGGCCGTCCAGCGGGCGACGTTGCCGGTCATCGCCTTCGTCTTGATAGCCTGCACGATATAGGGCACCACGAGGACGGTCAGCACCGTGAGTCCTGCCTGTATATCAGTCATCTTTATCTCCCTGTCTCCTTGTTGTACATGAGGTCGACTCGGTCGTAGATATGGTCGACCTTCTCGGCCATGCCCTGGCTACGCGCCTGGCTGTGGACCAAGTCCGCGTGGAGGACGTCATTTGACGCGACAACCGACTCCATGAGCGTTTTCATTCCTTCAATCAGGGTGTTGCTGCGCTCCATCTGGGCGGCGATGCGCCCCTCCATTTGGGACCGCTCGCGGTCGCGCTGCGCCCTCTCGTCGACTTCGGCCTGCTTGCGCTCCTCGCGCTTCAGGTCGAGCTCGCCCTTCCGCTGGTTTTGGCGTTTGTACTCCTCAAGAAATTGTCTCCCGAAGTAGAACGCAACGAGCGTCAGGAGCACGCCGCCAAGCCAAGCCGGTCCGTAAGGCGCAAAAAGCTTGAGCGCTTCCATCCTGGGCGCCCTCCTTCCGCCTATTCGGCCGTGTACTCCTCGCCGGTGATTTCCTTGTACTCGTCGGCGGTGATCCATTTGCACTCGACAGCCTTGTAGACGCGCGCCTTGCTCCAAAGGTCTTTGTCGTAGTACTTCTTGACCTTCGCGAAGTGCTTGGAATGCTCAACGGTTTTCTTCGTAGCCATTACTGGTCACCTCCCACGGTCATGAGCAGGTAGTCGATGTTCGCCGTGTTGGTCTCGGTCTGCGTCGGCTGGGACGCCTGCTCGCGCATCTGTTCGAGCAGCGCCGGGAGGTCGGGCACCTCGCCGTTGGCGTAGGCGGCGAGCGCGGAGGTGTAGGCGAGCTTTCGCGCCTTCCGCTCCACGTACTCGTCATCGTCGATAACGCCCGCGTCGTGCGCCGCGTCGGGGTCGCCGATCTGCGACAGCAAGTCGCGCAGGGCGTTGACCTCGGCCAGGGTGCCGTCTCGAAGCTCGTCGGGGCGCGGCATGTCTTCCTCAGTGTCCATGCGGACTCCTTCCTTATCGGGGAATGTGCCGCCATCGTATTAGCGCCGTGAGATTGCCTGGCCGTTTGGGCGGGCGCGAAGAAAGAAGG
>CABUSL010000171.1 GCA_902494295.1 uncultured Collinsella sp. | reverse complement strand
CACGCAAAGGAAAGCACTTAATGTGCTTTCCGTCTTGCGCAGGACTGTAGAGCAGCAAACTTAACCCGCGCCAGCCGGCCCCGGAGACCCTCCCGGAGGGCCCGAAAAATTTTTTCAAAAAAGTTGTTGCGCGGCGGACAGACTTCTGTGTATACTAATCCCCGCAGCGCACGCGAGCGGAAACAAACGCGAACGTCTGCCTGGGGAGTTAGCTCAGTTTGGTTAGAGCGCCGGCCTGTCACGTCGGAGGTCGCGGGTTCGAGCCCCGTACTTCCCGCCAACGCAATTAAAGCCACGTCTTCGGACGTGGCTTTTTGCGTTTGATGCACTTTGTTTCGATAGAACGATCGCCCTGGTGCATCTTCGCCCAGAATCCTCGCGCCTTCGGGAACGCAAGTAAAATCTAATAAGTATATCTGTCTGAACAACAGCTTTGTTGCGCAACACCTGTTCAACGAGACAGGGGGTTAGGTTATACTAAATTGCACTGTGCGCCGCATCTGATGCATTTCGCTCCAAGCGCGGCACTCAGTGGATATCTGATTTACCATTTGGATGTCCTGGCGGTCATTTAGCGTCTCGACACAAGCTCGGCCCCGGAGCTCGTTCGAGCTGTTCGTATTCCTTGAAAGGGGAAAAATGGACATATCGAGGAAGACTGATTACGCCCTTCGTATGCTGGCGATGCTTGCTGAGGATCCGGAGTGTTTGCTTTCTGTTCGCACCGCTGCCGAAGAGGTCAATGTCCCGTATTCGTTTGCCCGCTCGATTCAGCACGGTTTGGTCCAGGCCGGTATTGTGGAGAGCCTGCGTGGCGTCCACGGCGGCATGCGTCTCAAGGTCAGTCCGGACGACGTCACTATCCGCCAGGTCGTCGAGGCCGTTCAGGGTCCTATGGTTATGAACGATTGCACCGCGCCCGATGGTGACTGTGCGCGCATGGGCGCGTGCTGCTATCATCCCCTGTGGGCCGGAGCCCAGGCGTTGATGCGCGACTACCTCGATTCTGTTTCGCTCGGCGACATCGTCGCTCACCGCCAGTTCCCGGCCGTCGATCCCAAGTTCGCCGACCGCGAAGCGTTTCCCGAGTACGCCACCTGCGCGTGCGCTTACCGGGAGGAATAGCACCGCATAAGGAGCATAGCCATGATTCAGGACCCCTTTCGTTCGATGATTCGTTCGGAAGGGGTCCTGCGTTATCGCGACCTTCCGTGGCGCCGCACGCGCGACCCGTATATCATCTGGCTCTCCGAGGTCATGCTGCAGCAGACGCAGGTGCCGCGCGTGGAGGCGCGCATGCCGGTGTGGCTCGATCGCTTTCCGACTGTCCAGGCACTCGCTCAGGCCGCCCCTTCCGATGTTTTGGACGCTTGGCAGGGGATGGGCTACAACCGACGCGCTCTGGCGCTCCACAATGCCGCTCAGCGCGTTGTAGAGGACTGGGACGGGGAGTTTCCGCGTGAGACGCGTGACTTGGTCGCTCTGCCTGGTATTGGCCCGGCAACGGCGCAGGGTATCCGGTCGTTTGCGTTTGATCTTCCGGGCGTGTATCTGGAGACCAACGTGCGCACGGTCTTTCTGCATCACTCCTTTCCCGATGTACCGGCTGTTCCCGATCGCGAGCTGGTGCCGCTGATCCAAGCCGCCTGTCCGGCGGCCCCTGGTGCGGCGGCGGATGAGATTGCGCCCTTTGCCGCGCCTCAAGACGATGCCGACACGCCGCGCGCGTGGTATTACGCGTTGCTGGATTACGGCGCGTATCTTAAAAAGACGCTGCCCAATCCGTCCAGGCGGTCGGCGGGCTATAGCCGTCAGTCCAAGTTTGAGGGCTCGCGTCGCCAAAAGCGCGCGCATATCGTGCGCATGTTGCTGGCAGCGCGCGATGGCCAGCCGGCAGGTATTACGCTCGATGAAGCTGTTACAGGCGTTAACGAGATGGAGACGGCAGCCGGCCGAGAGTCGGTCGAGCGCGAGCTGGTTGCAAGTATTCTTGCCGATCTGGAGCGCGAGGGCTTTTGCCGCTCCGAGGGCGATCGTTGGTTGAGTGTGTAGCCCGCTCAAATCTGAAGAACGGGATTGTAAGGTTTAAATTCGCGGCTTGAGGGCATCCTAAAGACGAGGCCGCTCGAAGCCTGCGGGCGGCATGCGTTGAAGGGAAGTACACCTATGGATTTTGAGAATTCCCAAACCAAGAAGAACCTTGAGACCGCTTTTGCCGGTGAGTCCCAGGCACACACCAAGTATCGCTACTATGCCTCCAAGGCCAAGAAGGACGGCTACGTTCAGATCTCGAATATCTTTGCCGAGACGGCTGGCAACGAGTCCGAGCACGCCAAACTGTGGTTTAAGTATCTGCACGATGGCGCCGTCCCCGACACCCTGGACAATCTGCGCGATGCCGCCGCAGGAGAGAACTACGAGTGGACCACGATGTACGACGAGTTTGCCAAGACCGCCGAGGAGGAGGGCTTTGTCGAGATCGCCGAGAAGTTCCGTGGTGTCGCCGCCGTCGAGAAGGCTCACGAGGAGCGCTACAACAAACTCGTCGAGCGCATCGAGTCGGGCGAGGTGTTTGAGCGTGAGGGCGTGAAGGTGTGGAAGTGCCTGAACTGCGGGCACCTGCACGTTGGTGCCGAGGCGCCTGAGGTGTGCCCGGTTTGTAACCACCCGAAGGCGTACTTTGAGGAGCAGGTGGTGAACTACTAGCGCGTGTTGCGGGCGTGGCGCTTGATGCGGAGCGCGGGGGCGGGAAATACCTTTCCCTCTCGCTCACGGCTTCGCAGAGTCGCGCGAGGCAAAGGT
>CABUSL010000170.1 GCA_902494295.1 uncultured Collinsella sp. | reverse complement strand
GCCGACGTGGTCATCCACTACGACCCGTGGTGGAACGTGGCGGCGCAGGACCAGGCGACCGACCGCGCCCACCGCATTGGCCAACAGCACACCGTGACCGTGTACAAGCTCATTGCCAAGGACACGATCGAGGAACGCATTATGCAGATGCAGGAGTCCAAGCGCGATCTGGTCAACAGTGTGCTCGGCGGCGACGGCATCTCGTCGGCGCTGTTTACGCGCGAGGATGTTCTGGCGCTGCTCGGTGGTGACGGTCGCTAGCCGCGCGCGGGATGGGGTTGCCGGGGCAGATAGTACGCGCCGCCCCACCGTTCCCGCCCGTTATGTGTTCATTTGCCATGCCGTGGATGGTTCGCCTGCCTTTGGGCATAAGAACCATCGAGAACATTGGCACATCAGCAAAGGAGAACATCATGGCGAAATTCTTTAAGGACTCCGACGGCAAGCTCGTTGCCGCCCTTGGCGACGGCGTTGCGACCCCTGCCGGCTGCACGGAGCTGACGGCAAACACCGAGGACGCGGCGCACGAGAAGCATGTGCCTGTTGTCGAGATCGAGCGCGACGGCCACGTCATTCGCGCGCGCGTGGGCTCGACGGAGCACCCTATGCTGCCCGAGCACTACATCGAGTGGATCGCGCTTGAGGCCGAGGGGCGCCTGGAGGTCCATTACCTTGAGCCCGGCATGAAGCCCACGACGTTTTTCGCTGGCGGCTCCAAGACCGGTACCGTCTATGCCTACTGCAACCTGCACGGGTTGTGGTCCGCGACGTTCTAGGAGCGCGCCCCCGCTCGGGGTATCATAGCTAGCATATGCACATGCGAGCGCCGGCTGCATTATGCGGCCGGCGCTTTTACTACGACAACGACGATTTACGACGGGAAGGGCTGGGCCATGAAGCTCGCACTTGCACAGATCGATATGCGCCTGGGTGATATTGAGGGCATTTGCGGCCGCATCGAGGACCAGGCTCGCCTGGCTCATGAGCGCGGCGCGCGCGTGCTGTGCGTTCCGGCCCCGCTCTTTATGGGTGCCATGCCGGGTAGCCTGGTGGGCGCTGCCGATTTTGAGCACGATATGCTGACGGGCTTGACGGGCGTTGCCGAGCGCATCCAAGAGCTCGACATGATCTGCATCGTGCCCTCTGCGGTTTCGTTTGAGGGCCAGCCCCTGCTCGACTACATGATGCTTAAGGATGGCCGCGTGGTGCCTGCGCGCGCAAGCATCGCCCTGCAGCGTGGCGAGAGCAACGACGCGCGTTGGGCGCCTCCGGTGTTTGACGTGGACGGCGTGCGCATCGCCGTGGTGTTTGACCTGGACCGCGAGCTCGAAATGCTGCCGACCGGCGTCGACCTCATCACCTATTTCCAGTTCAACGCGTTTGACATGACCGATCGCGAGACGGCCGCCATCGCCGCCGTGCGCAGCGGTGCCTACCGCAAGATCGCGTCCAAGCGCAGCGTATGGTTTGCCTGCATGGCGCCGGTCGGCGCCTATGACGAGTCGGTGTATACCGGCGGATCGTTTGTGCTCGACGATTGCGGCCGCGTGGTGGCCCAGGCGCCGTGCTTTGAGGAGAGCCTGCTGGTTCAGGAGATTCAGCGCGGCGTGATGCTCGATGCCCTGGAGGACCACGAGCTGCCCGAGTTTCGTTCCGAGGAGTGGCTGTGGCAGGCGCTGGTGCTTGCCGTACGCGACAATGCCCGCGCTCGCGGCGCCTCGCGTGCCGTGGTGGCGCTCGAGGGCGATTTGCCGTCGTCCCTGTTGGCGGCGCTTGCCGTCGATGCCTTGGGTCCGCGTAATGTGATTGGCCTGGTGCTGGGGCGCAATCGCATCTTTACGCCGGCGCAGGAGGAGGCCGAAGCCGCCCGTTGTTCTGCTGTGCGCTCAATCGCCGAGCGCTTGCACATTCGCACCGTCGAGCGCGATGCGCCGGATGCGGCGCGCGTGCTCGACCGCGACGTGTCGGCGGGCGATGCCGAGCGCCTGCGTTCGCGTGCGCTGGGCCTGATGCTCGAGGATACGGCGCTCGAGCTGGGCGCCATGGCGCTGAGCCCGCTTTCCAAGACTGAGTACGCACTGGCGGCGCCCGCGCTGTCCG
This sequence comes from uncultured Collinsella sp., assembly GCA_902494295.1. Classification (GTDB taxonomy): domain Bacteria; phylum Actinomycetota; class Coriobacteriia; order Coriobacteriales; family Coriobacteriaceae; genus Collinsella. Next base: position 731 of record CABUSL010000170.1, on the reverse strand, counting down.
GCGGCTACCAGGGCGACTTTGCGCCCTTTGGCGACGTGTATCTGTCGACGCTCGAGTTTGTGGCACGCGTACGCAACCGTGCCTCGGCCGTGGTGCCCCAAGAGCTTGTGACGCTCAACGCGGTGGAGGATTGCATGGAGCGCGTGCTGGCGCAGGCACTCTCGACGCTTGACGGTCCGGTCGACATGCTCGACCGCGCGGCGCAGCTGCTGGGTGGGCTTGAGCCGGGTGAGGTCGACGGTGCGCTTGAGTCGCACGCGGACCGCAACCGTCCCTTTGACGACATCCCGATGGCCGCCGCCAAGCCCGAGGCCTGCTCGCTGCTGCTGATGCTCGTGCGCCAGGGTGAGGCTGCCCGTCGCATGCTACCGACGGCGCCGATCGTTTCGGCCCGTTCGTTTGCCGAGCGCGCCTGGCCGTACATGCTTGCGTGGTCCGATCTTGGCCTTAGCGGTAAAGAGCGCATGACGGTTGATTCGCTGGCGCGCGCCGAGGTGCGTCGCTTTGCCGACGACGATACGAGTGACCGTATGCGCGGCGAGATGATGGGCTTATTGGGCGAGCTGTTGGGTATTTCACCCGAGCAGATGGAAGAGCTGCGCTCCGAGGACGGTCAGCGTCGTCTGCACGAGGGCATGAAGCGGTTTGAGGGCGAGGTCCAGGACGCCATCGATAAGATGATGGGCGGCCAGGGTGGCCCGCAGGGTGGGCCCCAGGGTGGCCCGATGCCG
>CABUSL010000169.1 GCA_902494295.1 uncultured Collinsella sp. | reverse complement strand
TCGAGCGGTTGGCTCAAGATGCACGTGGCGCGCGAGGCATCGGTGGGCACATCGTCGTCGAGCTGCCAGACGCTGGCGCCATTGGCGCAGACGGCATAGTGCACGGCGGGATGGGCGAGGATGGGCTCAAAAATGCCCGACAGCGGACGTCCCGTGCAGGGCACAAATTCAATCCCGCGTCGAGCGAGCTCGTCGAGCATCGCCCAGGTGGCATCGCTCATCTGCTTATCGCTCGTCAACAGCGTTCCATCCATATCGGAAAACACAATCATTTGATGCAGCCCTTTCTGCTGGCATAAAAAGCGTGGCCGAGGGCGGTGATGCCCTGGCCACGCTCGGGTTCTATAACGGTCCGCGTCCTAGCGGTCGGCGAGCGGCTTGTATTCCAGCGGCTCGATCACCGGACGGTATGCCGGGCGGATGATGCGATGCGCGCAGAAGAGCTCTTCCATGCGGTGTGCCGACCAGCCGGCCATGCGGGCGACGGCGAAAAGCGGCGTAAAAAGCGTCTCGGGCACGCCGAGCATCTTGTAGATAAAGCCTGTGTACAGGTCGATGTTGGCGCAGATAGGCTTGGTCATGCCGTGGTCGCGCATCACCTGCGGTGCCAGGCGCTCGATGCGCTCGATGAGTGCGAACTCTTCGCCCAAGTCCTTCTTGGCTGCCAGCGAGCGCGCGTAACGGCGGCAGACCTCGGCGCGCGGGTCGCTGAGCGTATAGACGGCGTGGCCCATGCCGTAGATGAGGCCCGTGCCGTCGAAGGCCTGCTTGTCGAGGATCTTGCCCAGGTAGGCCGCGACCTCGTCCTCGTCCTCCCAGTTGGAGACATGCGCGCGGATGTCCTCGTGCATAGACACGACCTTGGCATTGGCGCCGCCGTGGCGCGGGCCCTTGAGCGAGCCGATAGCCGCGGCGTAGGCGGAATACGGGTCGGTGGCCGAAGACGACAGCACGCGGCAAGCGAAGGTGGAGTTGTTGCCGCCGCCGTGCTCGGCATGCAGCATGAGCATAACGTCGAGCAGCATCGCCTCATCGCGGGTGAACGCCATGCCGCCGCGCAGGACCTGTAGGATGGTCTCGGCGGTGGAGAGACCGGGCGTAGGGTGCGGCACGTGAACCTCGGAGCCGCGAAGCTTGGCGACCGAGGCCATGTGTGCGAAGGCGGCGATGCGCGGGAGACGTGCGAGCATGGAAATGGCGACGTCGATTTCGTGCTCGGGTGTAATGGCGTCGGGCTCGGCGTCGAAGGCGTAGAGCAGCAGCACGGCGCGCTGAAGCACATTCATGATGCTCGACGACACCGTGGTCATGGGGAACTCTTTGACGTACTCGTCGCTCAGATGCCTAAAAGCGCCCAGACGTCCGCAAAAACCGTCGAGCTCCTCTTTGTTGGGCAGCGAGCCCGTGATGAGCAGGTAGGCAACCTCTTCGTAGCCATAGCGATTCTCGGCCTGGGCGTTGTTGACCAGGTCCTCGATGCTGTAGCCGCGCAGCGTAAGCTTGCCCTGGTCGGGCACGACTTTGCCGTCGACCTTGTTGTAGCCGTGCACGTCCGAGATGCGGGTAAGGCCCGCGACCACGCCCGAGCCGTCGGCATTGCGCAGGCCGCGCTTGACGTTATGCTCTACGAACAGGCCCTCGTCGTACGGGGCGGTCGGCAGGCCGTGGTAGAGGTTTTCGCTTTCGGGCGAAATCTGACGGCTCGCCTCGTAATCCAGAACCAGGCGGCTCAGGTGATCGTCGAAGCGGTAGTAGATTTTCTTGGCGTCGTAGGCCATGCGCGCTCCTCTCCGGTCCGCTTTGGGGCCGCGCGCTTGGACGGTATGACGTCAAGCTGCCCCGAGCGGCTTGTTCGCTACAGGCGGTACATAAAGTTAAAGACGTCCTCGCGCTGGATGGACACGTTGACGCCCGAAAGCTCGCCGGCCTCGGCCAGCGCCTTCTGTAGCTCGGCGAAGTCGAGCTTGGACTCGGCGGTGTCGGCCAGCATGGTCATGGTGAAGATGTCCTCGATAATGGACTGCGTGATGTCGCGGATGTCGACGTTGGCCTCGCCTAGGACACGGGTGACGCCGGCGACGATGCCGGGGCGGTTCTTGCCAAGGACGGTGATGACGATACGGGAGGACGAGATCTCGGCCATGGGAAACCCTTTCGCGTGATTGCGGCGCGCGCGGGGCGCTCCGCTACGGTACAGTGTTCATCATTGTACCTGTCTGGCGCCAAAAGCGGTGTGCTTACTGCGGCGTTACACGTCTGCAACATGGGAGAAGGGGCAAAGGCGCCCGTTTGCCGCGAATCGTCGTGTCGTCTGCTGTGTCTTGGGCGCGCTGCACAACGCAAAGACCGTGAACCTTTTGTGGGACGCGCGGCGCCGTGGTACCATAGCCGAGTTTGTTGTCTTGGTCGGAAACCAAGACGCCTTATGCGCTGATCGGTAACCAGCGCCTGACCAATAAGGAGTCCTACCATGAAGCAGGGTATCCATCCCCAGTATGTCGAGTGCACGGTGACGTGCTCCTGCGGCAACACCTTCAAGACGCACGCTACCGTGTCCGAGATGAAGGTCGAGCTTTGCAACGAGTGCCACCCGTTCTACACCGGCCAGCAGAAGTTCGTCGACACCGGTGGACGCGTCCAGCGCTTCGCCGACAAGTTCGGTGGCGCCGCTGCCGCCCAGCTCAAGAAGGCTGAGGAGGCCAAGGCTGCCAAGGCTGCCAAGGCTGCTGAGGCCGAGGCCGCTCGCAAGGCCGCCGCTGAGGCTAAGGCTGCCGAGAAGGCTAAGCGTGCTGCTAAGTTTGCCGAGGAGGCTGCCAAGCAGGCCGCAGAGGCTCCCGTCGAGGAGGCCGCTGCCGAGGCCGAGACCACCGAGGCTGCTGAGTAAATAGCTCGCCGCGGAATCACTCGCATTCATGGCATAAGGGCCGTGCATCCGTTTGGGTGCGCGGTCCTTTTCTTTCAAGACTTTAGTCCGCTGGCCGCGCAGCGGCCAGCTTTAAACCACCCGCTACGCCTGTTGCCGAACTTGTACTTGAGGTTGGCGTGCCTGTCGAATATCATCAGCGAGCTCTTCCCCTTCAGGTAGCCCATGACGCTCGCGACGCTGTACTT
>CABUSL010000168.1 GCA_902494295.1 uncultured Collinsella sp. | reverse complement strand
CCGCTAATTCGTCGCTCGCGTACCCAAGTACGCGTCGCTCCTCTTTCACGGCAATCTGCGGCACCTGGGCAACCCTCGCCGACCTGTTAGGTTGACTGGGGAGGATGGGATGTTATCTCGTCCCTTGGACCGCCTCGCTTCTAAAATAATCTCTGCAAAAGACGGTCGCTCCGTTTGGAGGGCCGTCTTTTTGGTATAAGAGGACGGAATGACTAACACGAAAGGTATGACCATGCCCCAGATTGATGATGCCGAGCTGTTTGGCAATGCCGAGGATCAGCGTGCGTACGAGGACTTTTGCGCCAATCAGGAGGCGGTCGAGAAGTTTACGCTCGACAAGCCCGCGCTTATCTGCCGCTGGCGCATGTCCAACAAAAAGGTGCCCATGCTCAACCGCCACATTCGTGCGCTGTCCGAGCGCTTGGTGCAGGGCGAGCCGCTTACCCATAACATGCTCAGTTGGGCCAAGCAGCACGTTGAGTGGTCGCTTGCCGAGGGCGATTACACTGCGCACGACGGCGTACTCATGCTAGTGATCGACGTTAACGGCAACGCCGCCATGACGGTGGGGGAGTACGAGCCGCTCGCCGATACGTCGGCCAAGGCGCTACGTGCCCGCTCCGCCGAGGCCCGCTCCGAGGCCGACGAAACCGGCGTGGCGCCCGAGCTGCTCGCCGCCGTCGATAACGGCGAGCTTGCCTTTGTGGCGCCAGCGGACGAGTGCCTGTGCGGCACGGCGACGCTCATTGAGCAGCTGGCCCAGACCAAGGGCATCCCGGTCACGCGCGTAGATATTCCCGCACAGCTCAAGGGCGCCTTGTTCCTGGTGAGCGACGAGCACGGCGTGGTCCCCGCAACCGAGGCCGACGCCGCCGAGGCCGACGCCGCCACGGTCGCCTTCTTCGCTGAAGGCTACGAAAAGCTCCGTGCCCGCCGCTCCTAACCTCAAGGCGGGGTGGGCTTACTGAAGCGAGCGAGCGCGTTCGATTGCGTAGGCGAGCGACAGCTGCTCCATCTCCGGGGCGCATTTGTAGCTCAGTCCGGTGAGAACTGTCACCTTATCGAGGCGATATCGAATCGTGTTCGGGTGCTGGCCAGTCTGCTTGGCGGTTTGCTCGATACGTCGGCCGTTCTCGATGAATGCAGCGAGCGTGGATTCCAGTTCGCTGCCATGCTCACTGTCGTGCTCGCGTATCGGCGAGAGAATCGCCTCCGAGAACGATCGCATCTCCGGGGTTTCCGCAAAAGGCATCACGGTTCTCAGGATGCCGAGCTGCGTATAGCGCACGGGACCCTCGGCTCGTTGACAAGATAGGCGCTGTGCGTAAATCGCCTGCGAGATCGCCTGCGCCACCGCCTCGTCTCCAAACAGAATATCGCTGATGCCGAGCCCTTCCGCTCCGCCATCGATGTCGCTAGCCTCGATGAGCTCCGTGAGCGCCTGCACGATTCGCTCTACATCGAGCGTCTGTTCCGAGTCACTTGTCGCTACGAATAACAAACCTCCGTCGTAGGGTGCCAGCATGTTGTGGCATCCGGCGAGGGTCGATTTTGCACAGAGACGTTCGATTTGCAAAAACGTACGCGGGTCGAGGGGCTCTGCAAACGATGCGAACAGGGCGACCGCTTCGTCCAGAAATGACGGGTTGAGACCTCGGATGCGTCGGCAGATGGACTCGGGCGATACGTCTGTCCTCAGGGCATCGATCTCGCGCTGCGCGAAGTCGATGGACGTGAGCTGCTCGATATGCCGTTTGACCTCATAGATGACGCTGTCAAAGAACAGTGAGTCGTCGGTCGTGAGAAAGACCGGGTAGTGCCGCGCGTTGGCGTAGCGGATGGCTTGGTCGGGAATCGGGATGTGCAGGACGTTTTTGATGATGAGACCGCTCGTTCCCTTGGCGACGAGGTATTTCACGGCTTCAGTGATGAGGTACGGGTCGTCCTTCGCATAGAGGAAAGTGCTGAGGATGATCTCGTCTGAGCTGAAGTTGACGCGCTGGTACTTGTTCTTGAGGCCGGGCATGAGTTCATAATCGAGGATCCCGACGCCAGAGACGGCACGCGAGACGCCATCGCTGCCGGCGATTAGACGGACTGACCCCTCATATTCCCGTGAGAAGTCCGAGATGGTGTATAGCATCAGCATCACCTTGTAAATAATTACAATAAGTACCTATACAAATAGGATAATCGCACATCCGTATGCCTTTGATGCGATAAATAGTTCAAATACCTGCTGATAGAACGAAAAATCAGATCGAGAATTGTTGTAGATTCAAACAAGAAATGATCCTTGGCGGCATCGTTACTAAACCGTACAGTGAAGCAACGTAAAGCTTTCACTGAAAGGAGCGATGATGGGGCAGATGGTGGTGCTTTCGGTCGAGGAAGTTTCCAAGGTGCTGACAATCGAGGATGCAATCGCTGCCGTGGAGGAGGCATATCGCCAGAAGGCAACGGGCAAGGGTGTTGCGTGGCCGATGGTATATGAGCAGTTCGAACCCGGCGTGGCCGATATGGATATCCGCTCGGGAGAGTTGGCGGGAAGCGGCCTCTTCGGCCTCAAGCTCACCGCTTGGTTCTCTCAGAATCCTAAAAAGGGGCTGCCCGAGATCTTTGGCACCACGCTGCTGTGCGACAACGCGACGGGCGAGCCGTTGGCGCTGCTCAATGCCTCCGCCGTCACTGGACTTCGCACCGGTGCCGCCGCTGCGCTCGGTGCCAAGTGGCTGGCTCGGGCGGATGCGTCCAAACTGCTTGTTGTGGGTGCCGGTCATATGAGCACTTATATGGTGGCGGGCGTGCTCGCCGCCTGTCCCAAGGTGAGCGAGGTCAAGGTGTGGGAGCCGGTTTCCGATGCCGCGCCCGAGGCCCGCGTCGAGCGCATGCGAGGCGAGGTCGCCCATATCTTGGGCGCCTGCGAGCATGCTCGCGAGGCATCCACCTATTCCATCGAGGCGACGGCTGACGGCCAAGGTGCCGCGGCGGAGGCCGACATTATCGTGACGATCACGCCGGCGACCAAGCCCATCATTCTCGATTCATGGGTGCGTCCTGGTACGCATATCTCCTGCGTCGGTGCCGACATGCCCGGCAAGCAGGAGCTCGCCTCGGCGCTTGTCGCCCGTGCCGCTGTTTACGTCGACGACCGCGAGCAATCGGTCGCGTCCGGTGAGCTGG
>CABUSL010000167.1 GCA_902494295.1 uncultured Collinsella sp. | reverse complement strand
TAGATGGGCGGATTTCGTGGCGAGGGGCGTCTATCGGCTCCCCAGATTACCTACTCAACGACCTTATCCGGCTGGATGAGCTCCTCGTAGTAGCTGATATGCTCACGCGCGTCTTCAATCTCGGGCAGCAGGAAGTTGTAGATGACTTCGATGATCATCGTGGCGCTGATCTTAGAGAACGCAAAGTCGCCCGTCGTCAGCAGCGCTTCGTGGTTGACGGTATTAAAAGTGTAGTCTGCCAGACGCGCGAGCGGGGATTTGCTGTCGCTGCTGATGACGACTACGGTTGCGCCGCAGTTGCGAGCCGCTTTTGCCATGCGATTCAGTCGGCGCGATTTGCCAGAGTTTGAGATTAGCACGATGACGTCACCCGGGCGTAACGTGAGCGCAAAGCCGATTGATGTCTCGCTAATGGTGCTCGCCATGCAGCGCAGGCCCAGCTGCGAAAACTTAAACGTCGCATCGAGCGCGACCGCGTTCGTATTGCCCACAGCTGCAAACTCAATAACCCCTGCATGCTTAAGGGCATGCACAACAGCCGCCAGCGTATCGTGGTCGATCCCGTCGATGGTCGCATTAAGCTCGCTCACCTTGGCAGCCAGGATGTTCTTGAGGCTCTGCTCTATATTGTCGAGCGAGACCTCGTCAGTCAGGCCCTCGTTACGCTGGCTTTCCAAATCCCTCGCCAACGAAAACTGAAAGCTGCGGAAGCTACCAAAGCCAAGCTTGCGGCAGAAGCGCGAAACGGTCGCCTCGGACGTGGCGGCGGCGCGCGAGAGCTGAGCGGCCGTGAGGCGTGGCGCCTCGGACTGGTGCTCCAATATATAGTCGACAATGCGCTGCTCGGACTCGCTGTATCCCTGATGGGTGCTAATGAGGGAAAGTGCGCTCTTGCTACTATCGGTCATGGATGGCTCCTGGTTGGCATGAAAATCTAGCTTGATTTGCAATGCCATAGTATACGGGCATTTTCAATTACAAGATACACCTTGCCGTTTCAAGTGTTGATGGTAAACTTTCACTTACCGTTTACGGTTATGAAAGAACCTTTCACCGGAGATTTGCACCTTAGCTCTTCTCACGCGGACGGTAGGTTGGTATCTTTCAGTTGTGGAAAAACGCGCATCGAAGCGCGTGTAGGGGAGCGCCCGCGGGCGCTGTACTCAAGAAGGAGGGACACATGGCTAAGTTTGACATCATCGCCGCGACCGGTTGCCCGACCGGCATTGCGCACACCTTCATGGCGAAGGAGGCGCTGGAGAAGGCAGCTGCCGAGCGCGGTCTGACCATTAAGGTCGAGACTCATGGCCAGGTCGGTGTCGAGAACGAGCTCACCAAGAGTGAGATCGCTGGTGCCAAGGCCGTCGTCGTCGCAGCCGACAAGGATGTCCAGGCTGAGCGTTTCGCCGGCAAGCCCATGGTTTCCGTTGGTGTTTCCAAGGCCCTGTCCGTTGAGGCCGCCGGTAAGCTGATTGACCGCGCGCTCGCCGCCAAGGGCGACAGCACGGTTGCAGCCGCTGCCGATGTCGAGGACGAGGTCGAGGAGAAGGAGTCCATCGGCCACATCATCTACAAGCACCTCATGAACGGCGTCAGCCACATGCTGGTCTTCGTCGTTGCCGGTGGTGTTCTGACCGCCGTTTCGTTCCTGTGGGGCATTACGTCCTTCGATTCGACGGCGTCTGACTACAACAGCTTTGCTGCGATGCTCAAGATCATCGGCGGCATCGCCATGAACCTCATGGTTCCGGTGCTTTCCGCCTACATCGCCGAGTCCATCGGCAAGCGCCCGGCGCTCGTCCCCGGCTTTGTTGCCGGTATGATCGCCATCCAGGGCCTGCCTGTTAACGCCGAGACCGGCATGATCGACGCCGGTGGCGCCGGCGTGGGCTTCGGCTTCCTGGGCGGCATCGTCGGTGGCTTCCTCGCCGGCTATGTCATCCTGCTGCTCGAGAAGGTCTTTGCCGGTCTGCCCAAGAATCTGGACGGCCTCAAGGCTATCTTCCTGTACCCGCTGTTCTCGACCGCCATCGTCGGTCTGGTCATGCTCGGCATCTCCGGCCCCATGGCTGCCATCAACACCGCCATGATGGACTTCCTCAAGGGTCTGTCCGCTTCTGGCGCCGTTGTCCTGGGTCTTGCTATCGGCTGCATGTGCGCCTTTGACATGGGTGGCCCGGTCAACAAGGCTGCTTATGTCACCGGTACCGCTATGCTCACCGAGGCTCTGGCCGCCGGTGTTGGCACCGATACCTACAACTTCGGCACCAACTTCATGGCTGCCGTCTCCGCCGCCTGCATCGTTCCGCCGTTGATCACCACCTTCGCCGTCGTTGTCGGCAAGAAGTACTTCAGCCAGGAGGATCACGACGCCGGTATCGTCAACCTCATTCTTGGTTGCACCCACATCACCGAGGGCGCCATTCCGTTCATGACCAAGAACATCTGGCCCGTGATGCCCATCATGATGCTCGGTTCCTCTATCGCTTCGATCCTGACCATTATGTTCAACGTTCACGATCCGGCGCCTCACGGTGGCTTCCTGGTCCTGCCCGTTGTCGAGAACGGTCCGCTGTGGGTCCTCGCGATCCTCATCGGCGCTGTGGTCGGTGGCATCCTGTTCGTGGCCTTCAAGAAGTACGACTTCGAGAAGAATCAGAAGGCCGCTCCTGCAGCCAAGCCGGTTGAGGCTCCCAAGGCCGCTGCCGTCGAGGCCCCCAAGGCCGAGGCTGCCGACTTCGTGAAGGTCGAGAATGTCTTTGTCGCCGAGGACTTCGCTTCTCGTGACGAGGCTCTGAGCTTCGTTTCCAACCAGGCCGTCAAGGCAGGTATCGCCAGCGACGCCGACGCCGTGATGAACGCCTTCCTGGCCCGCGAGGCCGAGGGCACCACGGGCATGATGGAGGGCTTCGCCATCCCGCATGCCAAGTCCGACGCCATTACCGAGGCTGCCGTCATCGTCGTCAAGGACGAGTCCGGAGTGACCGGTTGGGACACCATGGACGGCGCTCCTGTCAACGTGGCCATCGCCCTGCTCATCCCGGGTGCACAGGCCGGCACCACGCACCTCAAGATTCTGTCCAAGGTCGCCGAGGCACTCATGGACGAGGACTTCCGTGCCACCGTCAAGGGTTCCACCGACGCCGCCGAGATCGCCAAGACGATCAATGCCCGCCTGGTCTAATTCCACGGTACGCGAATAACATCGCCCACTGTATATAAGGCGGAGTCCCTCTCCAGGGCCTCCGCCTTTTTCTATCCCTCCCATAAGTTGCGGTGAAATAGGGACTGTTTAAACGATTCAACCCATAATTCAGTC
>CABUSL010000166.1 GCA_902494295.1 uncultured Collinsella sp. | reverse complement strand
AGGTAGCCGTCACGCCCAACGGCCTGCTCCCTATGGAGCCCCTGCCCATCGACGGACGCCTACGCAAGGCTGCCCTTCGCATGCCCGACGAGATCGAGGAGGCCAGCGGCTTCACGCTCTTTGGCCGCCGCATCAAGTCGCTCATTTACACCACCGATGTCGCGGTTATCCGCAACTCCAACGCCGACGCCGTCTTTGCGGTCTACCCTTTCACGCCGCAGCCCGCCATTACGCAAGCGCTGCTGACCGTCGCCGAGTGCCCGGTCTTTGTAGGCGTGGGTGGCGGAACTACGACCGGTAAGCGCTCCGTGCAGATGGCAGCCGTCTCCGAGATGCAGGGCGCGGCGGGCTGCGTGGTCAACTCCCCCGCTACTGCCGAGATGGTCGAGCACATCACCAACATCGCCGACATCCCCGTCATCGCCACGGTCGTTCGCTGCGACGACGATGCCCACGCCAAGGTGCGCGCTGGAGCCAAGATTCTCAACATCGCCGCCGGCAAGAACACGCCCCAGGTCCTACGCGAGCTGCGCGAGCACTATCCCAACCTGCCGCTTATCGCGCCGGGCGGCAAGACGCCCGAGAGCATTCGCGAGACCATCGCCGCCGGCGCCAACGCCATCATCTGGACACCGCCTTCGGCCCAACAGCTACAGACCGACATGATGCAGCGTTATCGCAAGATGAAGGAAGACGCCACACCTGTCATCTCGCGCGACGACGTGCCCATTATCGACCAGGTCGCCGCCGCCGAGGTCAGCCAAGTCGAGAACATGAATCCCGATGTGCCGATTCCCGACGAAGTCATCGAGCGCGTCGCTTCGATCCACGAGCGTGTCGAGGAGCATCGCGCCAACCGCGGCCTCAAGCCGTCACTGCACGGCTTTTTCTTCCGCGGAAAGAAACGCTAGCAAAACATCTTGGCCCGCCCCACAAACGTGAGGCGGGCCGTTTTCGTTTGAGCAATCATGCAGCGACGTGATGGGGCAAATTAATCCACGCGCTTGTCGCCCATAAAGAAGAGCGCCACCGTACCAGGTCCGGTATGCGAGCCAATCAGAGTACCGATGTCATTGATCTCAATCTTGCCTTTAAGCTGCGGAACCTGTTCCTCAATCAGCGCCGCGACCGCCTCGGCATCCTCGCGGCACGCCGACTGCGACATGATGCACTTACCCGAATAATCTGCACCGTCCTGTACGTGTGCCATCATGGTCTTAGCCATCTCGGAAATCGCGCGCTTCTTAGTGCGAATCTTCTCACGTGGCGACAGCTTACCTTCGCAATCGACCGTCATAAGCGGGCAAATCTTAAGCGCCGTGCCGATGATCGCGCTCGCGGCCGAAATGCGACCGCCGCGCAGGTAGCTCGACAGATCGGTCGAGAAGAACCAGTGGTGCAGGTTGAGCTTGTGCTCCTCGATCCAGGCAGCCGTCTCGTCGAGTGAAGCCCCACTATCGCGCACATCGGCGGCATATTCCAACAACAGGCCAAAGCCCGAAGACGCCGCCAGCGAATCGATGACGCGCACCTTGCCGCCCTCGGGATAGCGATCCGCAAGCATCTGCGCCGCGACGCAGGCCGATCCATACGTGCCCGAAATACCCGACGACAACGTCAGGTGCAGCACGTCTTTACCCTCGGCAACAAACGGCTCCCAAAACTCCTCGTACTCACCCACGCTCACCTGAGACGTCTTGGGCATGGCGCCCGCGGCAATCTGGGCAAAAAACTCGTCCGGCGTAATCGACTGATACAGATCGTCCGTATAGACAACATCGTCGATCTCGTAATGAAAACACACGACAGGGATATTGCGCGACGCAAAGAACTCACGGGTTCGATCGGCGGCGGATTCACAGGTCAGGACAAAATCACTCATATGAGGCTCCTTACTCATTGCTGCGCAAATTATCGCACAGTGAGCCTACATGCGGTACATATGTCCACTATTTACCAAATCGAACCAAAAATAGTGAACATCTTTACCACCATCGTCTCCACCGACCCGACGCATAAATATCTGAGAAAACACCCTCTGTCGTCTCCACCCGACCAACACATCTACCTTCACTAAATCGATTTACCAAACCGTTCAGCCGACAATTCAGCCGCTGGCGCAAAATCGAAACAAAAGCGGCGCATACTGGTAAACGTTTGACGCTGTTTATCAGTTTTACCAGCCCCATCGGAAGGTGTTTCATGGTCGCATTCGATCGCAACCCGCAAGACTTCAAGTATCTGCGCCTGCTGTCGAGACAGTTCCCCACCGAACAATCCGCATTTACCGAAATTATCAACCTCTCGGCCATCCTCAACCTACCCAAGGGCACCGAGCATTTTATGAGCGACGTGCATGGTGAGTACGAAGCCTTTATGCACATCCTCAACAACTGCTCGGGCGTCGTGCGCGAACATGTCGACGAGATCTTTGGCGACACGCTCTCCTTTGACGAAAAGGGCGAGCTGTGTACGCTCATCTACTACCCGCGCGAGAAGATCGACCTGGTCCGCAGCCGGCGCGAGGACTCGCCAACCTGGTACAAGACGATGCTTGACCAGCTCATCATGGTCGCTCGCTCACTTTCAAGCCGCTACACGCGCTCCAAGGTGCGTAAGGCCATCCCGCGCGACTACGCCTACATCATCGACGAGTTGTTGCACACGCACCCGGACGAGAACAACTATCGCGTGCGCTATCACGAGCGCATCGTGGAGTCCATCCTAGAGACCGCCAGCGCCGACGACTTTATCGAGTCGCTCGCCTCGCTCATCAAGCGCCTGGCCGTCGACCACTTGCACCTGGTGGGCGACATCTTCGACCGCGGCGGCGGCGCGGCCAAAATTATGGACCGTCTGCTCACCTACCATTCACTCGACATCCAGTGGGGCAACCACGACCTGCTGTGGATGGGCGCTGCGGCCGGTGAGCCCGCCTGCATCGCCACGGTGTTGCGCAACAACCTACGCTACGACAACTACGAGATCCTGGAGAACGACTACGGCATCTCGCTGCGTGAGCTTGTCGCCTTTGCCGATGCCACCTACACCGCCGGTGAGTCCATCACCCCGCTGATCAAGGCCATCAACGTGCTGCTCTTTAAGCTCGAGGGTCAGATTATCCAGCGCCACCCCGAGTTCGATATGACCGACCGCCTGTTACTCGACAAGATCGACCACGACACCGGCACGGTCACGCTCGCCGACGGCAGCGTGTGGCCGCTCACGACCAACGACTTCCCCACCGTCGACCCGGCGGACCCCTACACGCTCACGTCTCAGGAGCAGCACATCATCGACAAGCTCGTGTCCGAGTTTGT
>CABUSL010000165.1 GCA_902494295.1 uncultured Collinsella sp. | reverse complement strand
GCGACTTCATGCGCCGCTTGCACGCTTTTACCCGTGAGCTCAAGCCCGACTTTGTGCTGATTGGCGAGACGCTCCACGGCGACTACAACCAAATCGTCAACGACGAGATGCTCGACTCCTGCACCAACTACGAGTGCTACAAGGGCCTGTACTCCAGCTTTAACTCGGTCAACATGTTCGAGATCGCCCATTCGCTGCATCGCCAGTTTGGCGGCGACCCCTGGTGCATCTACCGCGGCAAACACCTGCTGTCGTTTGTCGACAACCACGACGTGCCGCGCCTGGCAAGCATCCTCACCGACAAGTCGTGCCTGCGTCCCGCCTATGGCATGCTCTTTGGCATGCCGGGCATTCCGTGCGTCTACTATGGCAGCGAGTGGGGAATTGCCGGCGAAAAGGGTGGCCCCGATGGCGACTGGGCGCTGCGACCTGCGCTCGATGAGCCTGCGCCCAACGAGCTGACGGCCTTCATCACGCAGCTGGCGCACCTGCGCTCGGCAAACGACGCGGCGGCCCGTGCTCTCAACTACGGTGCCTATCGCAATGTGGTGATCCAGAACAAGCAGCTGCTGTTCGAGCGCGCCTGCGACGACGCGACGGTGCTCGTGGCGGTGAACGCCGTGGACGAGCCTTACACCTTTGGCGCCGGCGAGCTCAACGGCTCCTTTGTCGATTTGCTTGCCGACGGCGTGCCCACGGTCGAGCTGGCGGGCTCCCTTGAGCTTGCGCCCTACGAGGTGCGCTATCTGTTGAGGGCCTAGGCCATGGCAGCGTCTGACGAGGGCTATCAACATATTGAGCATGGGTTTGAGCCCGTGTTCGACCAGCACTCGCGCGTTTTGGTGCTCGGATCGTTTCCCTCGGTGCTGTCGCGCGCTAATGCCTTTTATTACGGCAACCCTCAGAATCGCTTTTGGCGTGTGATGGCCACGTGCCTCGGTATGCCTGTGCCGCCCAACGAGGGAGACTCTTTGGCAAGCGGTGAGCCCGCGACGCTCGATGCCTCCATTGCCGCCAAGCGGGCCATGCTGCTGAACGGCGGCGTGGCCCTGTGGGATGCAATCGAGAGCTGCGACATTAAGGGCTCGAGCGACGCGAGCATCCGCAACGTTGTGCCGGCACATATCGAGCGCATTACCGATGCCGCGTCGATCGAGCTCGTTGTCTGTAACGGCGGTACGGCAGGGCGACTCTACAAACGCTACTTGCAAGATCGGACGGGGTTGCCCGCCGTCGTCCTGCCCTCGACAAGTCCTGCCAATGCCGCCTGGCGCCTGGAGCGTCTTGTCGAGCGTTGGCACGAAGCCGTTGACTGGGCTGTTATTTAATTTAGATTTTTGTTTGAGCGTGGGCGCCCAGACGTTTCAGAACGCCTCGCCAGATCGGCGCGGGCACGGCTGGCTCGGCGCAAACCATGCCGTCGGCGTCGACGTTGGCGGCATTGCCGCCGCCAAGTCGCTGTGCATGCTCGACGGAGCAGCCCATGCGCACAGCGCCCACAAGCTTATCTATCGCTTTCGAAAATGGTCGGCGCAAGAGGCCCATGCGTGGGGAATGGCGAAGCGCTGCGATGCCGCTGCCGGCGCAGATGGCAACGCCGCCACACCACAATTGGTCATGGCGCTCACATGCCTTGTGCAGGCGAACGGCGGTCCCACGCGCCTGCTCAGCGCCCCGTTGTGCGGCTCGAATCACGGCATAGACACGCGCTCCCGTACTGCCAAAGCGCTCAAGCGCCTGCTCGATAGCTGTCAACGTCTCATCGTCAGCCACATCTTCAATGGCCAGCACGATGCCATCGGCAACGCTGCCGGCGTCATTTGCCTTCAAGTCGACTGGGCGGGGGAGCGCGGTGCCAGAAAGCTGAGCATAGGCGGCGATGGCATCCTGCAAGTCCCAGAGCAAAAACTCAAGATCGGCGCTCTTGGGAATACTGATATACGCAATGGTTTGTAGTGTTTTTGGTACGTCGCCACGCGCGATTGTCTCCATGCCATCTCCTTTCCGGCTCGTTTCCGTTTAGGTTACACCGTCTGGTGGCGCCCCGCCGCGCTATCCTAGTGCAACCCTTACGAAAGGAACGCCATGCGTCTGCCCATGAATACCTCGCTTGCCATGCTCAAGCCCTCCGGTATCCGCCGGATTAACGCGCTCGCCGCCCAGCACCCGGGGTGCATCGCGCTTGCGCTTGGCGAGCCCGATTTTCCCACGCCCGATGTGATTAGTGCCGAGGTGATCGCCGCACTGGACCGCGGTGACACGCACTATCCGCCCAACAACGGTCGCCCCGCCTTGCGTGAGGCGTTATCTGCCTACATGGGGGACGCGGGCCTTACGTTTTCGGCCGACGAGGTCATCCTAACCGACGGCGCGACCGAGGCCCTGTCGGCAACATTCATGGCTATGCTCAACCCCGGCGACGAGGTCATCATCCCCACGCCGGCCTTTGGCCTGTACGAGAGCATCGTCGTGGCCAACCATGCCAAGGCGGTCTTTTTGGATACGGAGCCTGCGCAATTTCAGATTGATGAGGAGGCGCTTCGTGCCTGCGTGACGCCGGCGACCAAGGCCATCGTCATCTGCACGCCCAACAATCCTACGGGTTGCATCCTCAACGCGGCTTCGCTCGACGCCGTGGCGCGCGTGGCAGAGCAGGCGGGCATCTACGTGGTCTGCGACGACGTATACAACCGCCTGGTTTATGTGGATGGCTACGAGCGCTTTGCCCAGCGTCACCCGGAGCTGCGTGAACAGACGGTCATCATCGAGAGCTTCTCCAAGCCCTGGTCCATGACCGGCTGGCGCCTGGGCTGGCTCGCGGCAGCGGCACCCGTCATCGCCGAGATCGCCAAGGCTCACCAATACTTAGTATCGAGTGCCGTCTCCTTCGAAATGGACGCCGCAGCCCGAGCCCTGACCGTCGACCCAACCCCCATGCTCAAAGTCTACCGAGCCCGCCGCGAACGCGTACTCGCAGCCTTAGATGCCATGGGCCTCGACGTAGTAGAGCCCGCAGGAGCCTTCTACACTTTCCCGAGCATCAAAAAGTTCGGCCTAACCAGCGAAGACTTCTGCATCAAAGCCATCAAAGAGGCAAACGTAGCCCTAGTCCCGGGCGACTGTTTCGGAACCGAAGGCCACATCCGCCTCAGCTATTGTGTTTCCGACCAAGATTTGGACGAAGGCCTAAATCGCCTGTCCACCTTCATTTCAACCCTGTAGCCATCAGGGACGCAACACATCAGCCCACCGACTTAAGGCTTATGAGTGGGGGCGCCGGCCAACGGGAAACCGGGCTGCCCCAAAGTCACCGCAGGCCGCGCCGCCGAAGGCCAGGCGCAAGGTTTCCGCTCGGTCAGGTCCTGGGCTCGCTCGGAAAGCACATTAAGTGCTTTCCGGCTCGTG
>CABUSL010000164.1 GCA_902494295.1 uncultured Collinsella sp. | reverse complement strand
GGTGAGCTGGAGATTCCGGTTGCCGAGGGCGCCATCACGCCCGAGGACATCAAAGCGGAGCTCGGCGAAGTCATCGCCGGCGCGGCTACGGGGCGCTCGGATGACGAGCAGGTGACGGTGTTCGATACGTCGGGCATCGCCGTTCAGGACCTTTCGGCATCGAAAATCGCCTACGACCGCGCCGTCGAGGCGGGGCTGGGTACCGTGGTGGAGCTGTAAGAAAGTCAAGGAAAGGAAACGACAATGCAGATCAAGGATTTCGCCGTCGAGCAGTGGATGAACGAGTGGGAGACCAAGTGCACCCACAACGTTGCAGAGACGTGCGTCTACTCCCTCACGCTCGACCAGCTGTTCGAGCATACGAACACTGACAAGAAGGCGTGGCTCGATAGCCTGTGCTCGCGCCGATTCACCTACGGAGACATCGAGGGGCAGCCCGGCTTCCTCGAGGGGGTCGCGCGTCTCTATAAGACGGTCGAGCCCGGGCATATCGTGCCCACGCACGGCGCGACCGGTGCCAACTCCCTGGTTATTTCCACGCTCGTCGAACCGGGCGATCACGTAGTCTCCGTCAAGCCCACCTACCAGCAGCTTTACTCGATTCCCGAGATGTGTGGTGCGAAGGTCGATATCCTTCAGCTCGATCGCAAGAACGGCTATCACGTCGACGTCGACGCGCTCGATGCCCTGGTGACCGACGATACCAAGCTCATCTGCATCAATAACCCGGACAACCCCACGGGCGCCCTGCTCGACACCGATACGCTCAAGGCGATTGTCGAGGTCGCACGCAAACACGACGCGTGGGTGCTCTGCGACGAGGTCTACCGTCTGCTTACTCAGACGGATGAGTACTGCGAGTCCGTGGTCGACCTGTACGACAAGGCCATCGTCACCGCATCCATGTCCAAGGTCTGGTCGTTCGCCGGCCTGCGTCTGGGCTGGGCGGTCACCAAGAGCCCGGAGCTCCGTCGTGCGCTGCTCTCGCATCGCGACTACAACCTGATTTCCGCCGGCATATTCAGCGAGTCGGTGGCGGAGCTGATTCTGGGCAACGCTTCCGTGATTCTTGAGCGCAGCCGTCGCATCGTCCGTCAGAACCTTGCTGTTCTGGAGAAGTGGGTCGAGAGCGAGCCGCACCTGTCGTTCGTCAAGCCCGAGGCGGGTACCACCGCGCTCGTGTATTACGACTACGACATCGACTCCAGGACGTTCTGCACCGACATGATTAAGAAGTTCGGCGCACTCGTCACCCCGGGTGATTGCTTCGAGGAGCCCAAGAGCATGCGCATCGGCTATGCATACTCCGATAACACCGATGACCTGCAGAAGGGCCTAGATGCCATCTCCGCGTACATACGTACGCTCGAGTAGAG
This sequence comes from uncultured Collinsella sp., assembly GCA_902494295.1. GTDB lineage: Bacteria > Actinomycetota > Coriobacteriia > Coriobacteriales > Coriobacteriaceae > Collinsella. Next base: position 2,046 of record CABUSL010000164.1, on the reverse strand, counting down.
GCTCGAGGTCGAAGTGATGGGGCCGATCGGTTTAGGACCGGTCGGCCCCTATTTTCTCTCAAGACTACCGAACGCTTTTGTCACATTAGGTGCCCACGGGGTCGTATCGCTGCGACGCTGTGGGCATAATGGTGTGAAAGGTGCAAGTTACGCGAAATGGGAGGACACATGGCGCTGATCTATGTCGTTGAGGACGACGAGCCCATTCGTCGTGAGCTTATCGACATCCTTGCCCGCGCCGGGTTTGAAATCGAGGCCTGCGAATCGTTTGAGCATGTCTCGCGCGATATTCTCGCCGCCGCGCCCGACCTGGTGCTGCTCGACCTCACGCTTCCCGTCAAGGACGGCCAGCATATCTGCCACGAGGTTCGCCGCGAATCCGAGGTCCCCATCATCGTCCTCACGTCGCGCACGACCGAGATCGACGAGGTCATGGCCATGACGCTCGGCGCGGACGACTTTGTTCCCAAGCCCTATAGCGCCCGTGTGCTCGTGGCGCGCATCAATGCCTTGCTGCGTCGCACCGCGGCGGCGGGCGAGCGCAGCACGCTCGTCCACAAGGGACTGGAGATTGACCTCGCACGCTCCATGGTCACCAACACGCAAACGGGCACCAGCACCGAGCTCACCAAAAACGAGCTGCGTATCCTCTCGCTGCTTCTGAGCCGCGCGGGCAAGATCGTTTCGCGCTCGGCCATCATGCAGGACCTGTGGGACTCCGACGCCTTTGTGGACGACAATACGCTCACCGTCAACATCAACCGCCTGCGTACCACGCTCGAAAAAATCGGCATCAAGGGGTATTTGACCACGCATCGCGGCCAGGGCTATTCGGTCTAGGGGCCGGCTATGTCGTTTGGCAAGTTCTTTAAAGATGCGCTGCTTCCCGTCGCCGTGTGGACGTGCGGCGTGCTGCTGAGCTGCTTTGTGCTGACGGTCGCCGGCGCACCCGTTTCCATCGTGGTCGTGGCGGTTGGCGTGTCCTTCATCTTTGGCATGCTCGGCATCGTGATCGAGTACGCGCGCCGTCGTCGATTTTTGCACCAGCTGGAGCGCGCGGCCGAGGAGCTGGAAAGCCCCGCATGGGTGCAGGAGATGGTGCAGTGCCCGACTTATGCCGAGGGCGAGCTCGAGTACGAGGTCTTGCGCCGGGTGGGCAAAGCCGCTTGTGACGAGGTTGCCGAAGGCAGGCGCCAGACCGATGACTATCGCGACTATATCGAGAGCTGGGTCCACGAGGCCAAGCTGCCTCTGGCGGCAGCCCATCTGATTTTGGAAAACCTGGACGGCAGCGAAGATGATCTGTCGCGCGTAGATGACCTCGGTCGCGAGCTTGCCCGCGTGGAGCGCTATATCGATCAAGCGCTGTACTACGCGCGCTCGGAAGTCGTGGAACGCGACTACCTGATTCGCCGCTGGGACCTTAAGACCTTGGTGACGGGCGCGATTAAAGCCAACGCGCGCGAGCTCATTGCGGCGCATGTGGCCCCGGTGTGCGAGAACCTCGACTTCGAGGTCTTTACCGACGAGAAGTGGCTCGAGTTTATTCTGGGCCAGCTCATTCAGAACAGCATTAAATATGCGTGCGAGGACGGCGCGAAGATCGTGTTTTCGGGCGCGTTGCTGGACGAGGGCCTGGCAAGCGAGCGCATCGAGCTTACCGTTGCGGACAACGGCTGCGGCGTGAGCGCGGCCGACCTGCCGCGTGTGTTCGAGAAGGGTTTTACCGGCGACAACGGCCGCACCACCAAGCGTGCAACGGGCATCGGCCTCTACCTGGTGGCGCGCCTGTGCTCCAAGATGGGCATCGACGTCACCGCGGCATCGGAGCCGGGCGAAGGCTTCGTCGTAACATTCGCTTTTTCAACGAACAAGTTCCAATATTTCGAGTAACGCACGCGGCAGACGTCCGCCCCAAACAAAAACGTCGACGTGGTCAAGCCCGATCTGGTGCTCTGCGGCGCCCGCGGCCTGTCCTCAATTAAGTACGCGCTACTGGGCTCGATTTCGACGTTCCTGCTGCGCAATACGGACTGCGACATTCTG
>CABUSL010000163.1 GCA_902494295.1 uncultured Collinsella sp. | reverse complement strand
GCGGGCTTCTTCTGCGCGCCCGGCCCCACTTCTAAGTTGCGGTGAAATAGGGACTGTTTTTGCTGGCAAAAGGCCTAATTAATCCCTATTTCACCGCAAGTTTTGATCAGCTGTTGGGATTACTTCACCTCGACGGGTGCGGCGCCGGGGTAGCGGTCCTCAAAGTCCAGACGGTATTTGTTGTCGTTGGTGCCCGCTACGTTGTCGCGCGCCAGCGGTGCCACGATCTCGTCCTTGTGGTTGGCGGGGCTGGAGTACTCAAGGCTGATCTCCCAGGCATCGCAAATGACGTCAATGCGATTCTCCAGGTCGTCGTAGAGCGCGATGATGTCTTTCCACGAGCTGTAGTTCTGCGAGTCGATGGGAACGTCCAGGTCCTCGACCTCGTCCTTCAGGTCGCCGATCTGATCCTCGAGCTCCTCGGCGGCATCGCTGGCCGACTGACGCGAGCTGCGGTCATCCTTGAGGTAGTACGTGTTAAACGTGGTGGCGCAGTCGCGAACTTGCTGATCAAGATCGGAGAGCCTGCTGTAGTAGGAGCTCAGCTGGTCGTAGACGTTCTGCTCGCTGATGGTGGCGGCATCGTGGGCGTCATCGTCATCATCATCGTCAAGCTTGTTGGGGTCGCCCTTTACGGACACATCGTCGTCATCGTGGTCGATCTTGACCTTCTCGATGGTTGTGCCCTTGGAATCGTCGGCGTTCTTGTTGAACGGTCCGATCATAAAGAATGCGACCAGCGCGATAATCACGACGACCAGCACGGCGATGATGCCGATAAGCAGAGCGTTGTTGTTTTTGGGCGCGGCGGGAGCACCGGCCTGCGGAGCGGCGGTCGGTATGGGCTGCTGCGGCGCGGAGCCGGCTGGCGTCGCCCATTGCTGCGTCGCGCCAACTTCCGGCTGGGGAGCGGGCGCGGGCTGATGGGCGGACTGTACGGTCACGTCCGCCTGCGCATCCTCTTGCGATTGAGAGGTCTGGCCATCATCGGTTACCGGCGTTCCGCAGCTGGTGCAGAAGCGCTCGTCGTCTTTCAGAAGCTTGCCGCAATGGGTACAAAACCGGGACATGATGGTTCCTTCCATTCGATGTGTTGGCTAGATTATAAGGTGGTTCAGGTGCGGTTGGGCCGCGCCGGCCCAACTGGTTGTGTGAGGATAGTCGCGCCGCACAAGCCCTGTCGCATGCGTCACAATGAGTGCGGCGCGCTGGGTGTCTGGCGCGGCCGTTTATCGACGGCTCGGTAGAATGCGATGGTGGGGAGTGAGTCTGTGTACTGCGGCGAGCAAGGTCGGGGTGGCGGCGACAACGTGGAGGCGTTCCGGTTCCCGCCGGGGGATGCGCCCCTCGCTGCGCGCGATTGCTCGCGTCGAGTGTTTTGTGCCGGGATGTTGACCGGAGCGCTTGCCTCGGTGATGAGTCTCGGCGGCTGTGCCGCGCGTCGCAACGAGGCTGAGGGCTCCGCTGTCCCTGCCAAACAAAAAGCGAATCATCCGTCCGCTCAAAAGACGGAAGCTGTCTCCCAGACCTCTTGGATTGCCGGCCTTCAGCAAGATATCGAAGCCCTTGTCGAGCCGTATGGTGGGTCTACCTCGGTCTATGCTGTGGCGCTCGATCCTCAAACGTTCGCGTCGCTCGATGGCGAAGTCGCTGTGGCGCCGGACGCGCGACGTGTGGCGGCAAGCATCATCAAGCTTCCCATTCTCGCTTGTGCGCTCGAGACCGTGACGGCGGGCGAGCTGTCCCTCGACGAGCAGATAACGGTAACGCAGCAGGATATCGTGGGTGGCAGCGGCAACATTCAGTCGCGCGGCGCGGGTGTGTCGTACAGTATTGATGAGCTGCTGCACGCCATGATCGCCCAGAGTGATAACGTGGCAGCGAACCTTGTTATCGGCAGGCTTGGCATGGATGCGGTCAACGAAACGTGTGCTGCATTGGGGCTGACCCAGACCGTGCTCGCTCGTTTGATGATGGATGCCGAGGCCCAGGCGCAAGGTCGCGAGAACTATACGAGCGCCCGTGATGCTGCAGCCGTGTTGCAGCGGCTGGCGGCGGGGACAATCGCGACGCCCGAGCTGTGCGAGCGAGCGCGCGGATATCTGCTGGCGCAGGAAGACGCGCGCGGTATTGTCGAGGGCGTTTCCGGCGGCGTTTTGGTCGCGCACAAAACGGGCAGCCTGGCGAATGCTCAGCACGATGCCGCAATCGTCTACGCCGAGCGCCCTTACGTGCTGGCAATCCTCACCCAAGACCTCGAACGCGAACAGGCACTAGCCCTCGAGCGCGACATTTCCTTCGCCATCAACGCTCGCGCCCACTCCTAACTTGCGGTGAAATAGGGATTGTATTTGCTGTTAGAAGGCGTATCCAGTCCCTATTTCACCGCAACTTAGAGGGTCGGCAGTTGGGACGTTCCTTTTCTGCCGGCACTTTGGGAACGTTCCTAACTGCCACCTAGCCCCTGCCCCTGGGGTATCATGGCTTGGTTGCTATAACTTGCATTTTCGCGCCTTGTAGGAAGGGACTGCGCCCATGGCTTTTGAGCCCGCTCAACATAGCTTTATCACGCTCGAGGGCGTCGATGGCGCCGGCAAGTCCACGCAGGCGCGCCTGCTGGCCCGCGCGCTCGACCTCGCTGGCTATCAGGTCGTAACTCTGCGCGAGCCGGGCGGCACCGCCATCAGCGAAAAGATTCGCGCCCTGCTGCTCGACCCCGCCAATACGGCGATGGGCGACACCTGCGAGCTGCTGCTCTACGAGGCCGCGCGTGCCCAGCTGGTGCACGAAGTCATCGCGCCTGCCCTCGCTGCCGGCAAGGTGGTCCTGTGCGACCGTTTCTACGATTCCACGACCTGCTATCAGGCGTTTGCCGATGGCCTCGACCGTCAGATGGTGCGCGATGCCAACAACCTGGCTGTCGCCGGTACGCATCCGGCGCTCACGCTCGTCTATCACATCACGCCCGAGCAGGCGGCGCTGCGCATGGCCGCCCGTGGTGCGGCAGACCGCATGGAGGCCAAGGGCATGGCCTTCCAGGAGCGTGTCTACCAGGGATTTTGCGCAATTGCTGCCGAGGAGCCAGACCGCGTAAAGCTCATCGACGCCACTGCGTCGATCGCAGACGTCTTCACGCAAACGGTCGAGCTGGTTCGCGCGTACGGTCTCGACATTCCCCAAGATGCCGTCGCCGCCGCGCTTGCCCAGGAGGCTGAGTAACATGGCCCCCGCGCAGACAAGCCTGCTGGCCAAGCTCGACACCCAACAGCGCGTGCGCGACTTTTTGACCAACGCCATCGCAAGCGGCCGCGCATCGCACGCCTACCTGTTCTTGGGCGCGCCCGGCGCCGGTAAGCTTGACGCCGCATGGGCGCTTGCCCAGGCATTCCTGTGCGAGCGGGACGGCTGTGGCTCTACCCAACAGGATGAACATGACGCCCTCGGGCGG
>CABUSL010000162.1 GCA_902494295.1 uncultured Collinsella sp. | reverse complement strand
GGGCCTCGTGCTGCGGAATGTTTTTAAGGGGATGCCCCTGGGTGGCCCTATGGCAACGTGATTAGCGATGTCTACAGGGACCCACGCTTCGAAGGGGCGCCGGGCTGAAATTATGGCCTTTTATTGATAGGGGCTCTTGCTAGGCTGGGGCACTTATTAGAGGCAGGCCTCGGCGATGCGCTTTTTGAGTTCGTCGATGCCGGTGCCGGTTTGGGAGCTTGTGATGATTACGTTCTCGGCCGGGACGTTGAGCTGCTTTTTGATGGCTGCTGCCTGGCGGGCCTGCTGGGTGCGGCTGAGCTTGTCGGCCTTGGTGAGGCAGACGATAAAGTTGAACTCGTTGCCCTGCAGGTAGTCGATCATGTCATGGTCGAGCTTACTGGGGTCGTGGCGAATGTCCACCAGCGATACAACCAGGTTAAAGCTGCGCTCCGAGTCGAAGAAGTCGCCGATGAGCTCGGCCCAGCGGTCACGCTCGGCCTTGGAACGACGGGCGAAACCATAACCCGGCAGGTCGACGAAGTGCACGTCGTCAGCCTCAAAGAAGTTGATGTTGCTCGTCTTGCCCGGTGTGCTCGAGACCTTGACGAGGTTCTTGCGGCCAAAAAGCTTGTTCATGATCGACGACTTGCCCACGTTGGAGCGGCCGACGAAGCTCACCTCGGGGCAGGTGGACTCGGGAATCTGCGAAACCTTGCCATAGCTGGCGACGAACTTGGCAAGCTGGTAGTTAATGGAATCGGCCATGGACACTCCTTGGTCGTAGGTTCTTACAAAAGAGCGCGCTAATAGATAGCAGCGATACGGCGAACGATATCGAGCGTAATGCCACTCGCGGTACGGGCATACTCGAACAGGTCGAACTCGCGGTCGCAGATCGCATCGTACGCCTCGTCACAATTATCGCTGATAGCGCGCAGCACCAGGCAATCGACACCATTTTTAGTTGCGACATGGGCAATTGCCGCGCCCTCCATGCCAACGCAATCGGCATGCGTCGCCTCGATGGCATCATTGCGCATGACGGCACCCGTCACAAAACGGTTGCCCGTGGCAATCGTGCCAACCAGGAATTGTTTGGCTCCCTCGTTCGAGGTGGACGCATCTGTCGAAGCGTTGACAAAGCCACGCTCAGCAAGCACATCGGCAGCAATATCGACCAGCGCAGGCGTCGAGCCAAACTCCTCGAGCCCCGGTGCAGACTCGGCGATAAGCGCGGTATCGGTATCCAGATAGCGCAGGCATTTGCCGATGACCACGTCGTCGATATGGAGCTTGGGGTTCAAACCGCCCGCGATACCCGAAAGCACAACGGCCTGTGGAGCATACTTGCTAATGAGGTGCTGTGTTGCGGCGGCAGCGTTTACCGTGCCCATACCTGCCGTTGTGGCGACAAGCGTCAGGCCGTCAAACTCACCGCTCACAACGGTCAAGCCCGCCTCCTGTGCCTCGCAGACGTCGCTCAGCTCTTCCTTAATCTGCATGATCTCTTTTTCGAGTGCACCGATAATCGCAATGGTAGCCATGCCATTCCCCAAACCTATACGAAATTCTCAACCACGGTATGGTACCAGCATTTTGTTTGACCTCGTCAAACGAACACGCTAGGCCAGTGCAGCTCGCGTATCAAACAGAGCCTTTGCAATCGCAGCCGTAACCTCGCTCGAGCGGTCGCTCCACGGCATCGATGTCATGATGCTCATGACATAGGTACGGCCATTGATGTCGATAAGGCCCGCATCGCATGTCGAATAGCAACCATCCTCGCTAATCCAGCCTGCCTTGTTGCGCACCAAGGCTTGGTCGTCCGCAATGCCATCACGGATAAATGAGCGCGATGTTGATGACAGCAGTTCAGATAACCACTGGGAGGTCTCACTGCCCCTGCTCAAATACTCACTCATCTCGCGCCACAACTTGGCCGAGGTGCGCGGGCAATAAGTGGGAAAATCACTCATCGGATCGAGTGCGGTATCGTAATCGATGCCAAGACCGACAATCCAATCCTCGTAACCGACACGGTCAAACGCCGCGCGTAACGCAATAAACGAATCGTTGTCCGAATTAACGACCGAGGCCTCGATGAGTTCGCGAACCGTCAGCCAGCCCATACTGTAGCCGCCATAGGTGCCCAGAGTATCATCGAGCGATACTTGCCCTGTCTCGACCAGGGATTCACAGACGTAGAGCACATAGAGCGCCTTATAACTACTTGCACCGTAAACCTCGACATCGGCGTTATACGTCACGCCCTTGCCGCTCGACAAATCGTAAAACACCACGCCCACATCGCCCAATTCCCGGGCCTGATCAAGGGCATCTTGGAGTGCGGCGAGGCTCTCATCCTCCAGGGCGGGGATCTGGTCATCAACCAATGAGAAGGTCTGCACGGTATCGCCTGAGGGAATATCGTTAAAGTCCGCCTTCGAAAGCCTCGTTTTGAGGCTCGCTGTCGACAGGGTTTGACTTGCGGTGGCTTTAGAGTCAGAGACCTTTTTGTTTTGCGTCTGTACCGTTGACGCATCTGAGTGTGCCATTCGCTCCGACGCGTAGGTTTTGGCGGTAATTCCGAGGATAATAACCGCCAACGTTAGCATCCCAACGGCGGCAATCTTCGTCACGCGGATGCGAACGTCAACGAGGCCACGCGAAGGCGTGCCCTTCGTCTCATATCTGCTGCCATGCTGCGGCACATACTCATCCCGCGATGCGTTGTTTCGCACGTGGTCTCCTGACTGCTACCGTTTATATACGAGCAGCATAATACCGAGCAGGCATTTCTTTCCAAAGATATTCAGCAGCGTTTAAGGTGCCTTTAAAGAAACCACAAGCGTATTTATCCAAATGGCACGATTCTGTTGCGCATCTCCGCCCAAAACGCAGTTGCGGTAGAATAGTTCCTGTTTGGGCAGCATAAGCCGAAAAACAAGAACTATTCCACCGCAATTTGACGGGGCTCTTTGGCAATCAACTTGGTGCCCAGGGGCACTCATTTAAGTCTGTCCCCAATGAGTGCCCTTGGGGAGCAGAATGGCTCGCTAGCCGATGGCGTTTTTGAGTTCCGCGCGGCGCTTTTTCATGCCCGTCATGACGGCGTTGCGCAGCTCGGGCATGCGCGCGGCATCCATCTGTGGAACGCCCTCGAGCTTATAGGGAATGCCCAGTTGCTCATACTTGACGACACCCATCGTGTGATACGGCAGCATTTCCAGGCCAACCACGTTATGCCACGGGGCGATTAGACGACCGAGCGCCTCGCACTCCTCAACCGTATCGGTGATACCCGGCACCACCACATGGCGGATAACGACCTTAATCTTGCGACGCGCGAGCTCATCACCAAACGCCAGGATGCGTGCGGGATCGCAACCGGTCAGCTTTTTATGCTCGAGGGGATCGGCGTGTTTAATGTCGAGCAGCACCATATCGGTCTCGTTGAGTACGGCATCGAACTTCTCGGGATGCTGAGGGTCGAAGGCGTAGCCACAGCTATCCAGGCAGGT
>CABUSL010000161.1 GCA_902494295.1 uncultured Collinsella sp. | reverse complement strand
TCCCTGCATTGGTGTAGTTAAAGTTCAGTTTGCAAAGATAAAAGTAAGTATTGCAGCTCGCCCGTTGTTACACAACAACCCCTCGGTAAACGGCAACAACCCTCCCCGAAATCTTAAGGAATTGCGCTCAACCTACAGCTTAATGTCAAAGTTGATTTCGGGGACGGCGGCCAGGTCGGCCAACGTCACGCCGTCGACGTACTTTTCGATCACGTCGTCCAAACCGCGCCAGAACTTGACGGTCGAGCACAAATCGCTGCGGGTGCAGCTGTTGTCGATGCCATCGCACGCCACCGGAGCCGTGCTGCCCTCGACGGCACGCAGGATGTCGCCGGCGCGCACCTCGGCCGGGTCCTTCGCCATCATGTAGCCGCCGCCCTTACCGCGCACGCTCCTAAGCAGGCCCGCCTTCATGAGCGGACGAACCAGCTGCTCCAAATACTTTTGTGAAATATGCTCGCGGTCAGCGACCTCGCGAAGGGCAATCTTGCCCTCGGCGTCACCAAGCGCTGCGATATAGATCATCAGACGGAGGGCATAGCGGCCCTTAGAAGAAATGAGCATACCTACCCTCTCATCGTAGCCGAGACAAAATACCAGGCTTGTTTGTCCCAAATCTTATGCACGCGGGGCAAACAAGCCTGATTATTATGTCCCACATCTAAAAAGTCGAGTGGATTAGTCGGGTTTTCCCTTGACTAACGCCGAACCCATAGTAACTTTATTCCGAGAAGATTCCTAGGGTTTAGTACACCTATGAGTACACCATATACAGAGAGGGACAGCATGAGCGCAAATCCGCTGCTTTCCATCGAAGGTCTGACCGCCTCCGTGGACGAGAAGACCATCCTCCACAACGTCAACCTCAACGTCGCCGCCGGCGAGACCCACGTGCTGATGGGACCCAATGGCGCCGGCAAGTCCACCCTCGGCCACCTGGTCATGGGCGACCCCGTCTATACCGTCAACGACGGCCGCATCGTCTTTGACGGCCAGGACATCACCGAGCTCACCACCGACAAGCGTTCGCGCGCCGGCCTGTTCCTGAGCTTCCAGGCCCCGGTCGAGATTCCGGGCGTGCCGCTGTCGAGCTTTTTGCGCGCCAGCATCGCCGGCCGCCCCGGCCTGGAGATGAAGGGCAAGGAGTTCCGCCGTCGCGTTAAGGAGCTCGCGGCCGAGCTCAACATGGACACCGCCTACCTCAACCGCGAGCTGGGCGTGGGCTTCTCGGGCGGCGAGAAGAAGAAGGTCGAGATGCTCCAGCTCCTGCTGCTGCAGCCCAAGCTCGCCATCTTGGACGAAACCGACTCCGGCCTGGACGTCGACGCCCTGTCCACCGTCAGCCACGGCATGGACGCCTACCGCAAGAGCTGCGACGGCTCCATGCTCATCATCACACACAACACGCGCATCCTGGAGCACCTGGATGTCGACCGCGTCCACGTTATGGTCAAGGGCCACATCGTGCGCGAGGACGACGCCTCGCTCATCCCCTGGATCGACAAGAACGGCTTTGAGACCTTCGAGCGCGAGGCCGCCGAGCAGCGCGCCCAGGCCGAGGCCGCCGCTGCCGAGCAGCAGGCGTAAAGGGGCGACGCAATGACCAAGAACCGCACCGAGGTCGCGGACATCGACCGCAGCCTCTACGACTTCACCTATGGCGAGGAGGGATTCGAGCGCCTCGACGCCGGCATCACGCCCGACATCGTGCACGAGATCAGCGCCAAAAAGGACGAGCCGCAGTGGATGCTCGACCTGCGCTTAAAGTCCCTCGAGATCTTCAATCGTTTCCCCGACCCGACGTGGGGCCCCTCCATCGAGGGCCTGGACATGGATAACATCGTCACCTACGTCAAGCCCAACACCGACCAAAAGCACGACTGGGAGTCGGTGCCCGACGACATCAAGAACACCTTTGAGCGCCTGGGCATCCCCGAGGCCGAACGCAGCTACCTTGCAGGCGTCGGCGCGCAGTACGACTCCGAGCTCGTCTACCACAACATGCAGGACACCGCGTCCAAGATGGGCATCGTCTACTCCGGCATTGAGGAGGCCCTACACGATCCGCAGTGGGAGCCGCTCATCCACGAGAAGTTTATGACGCTCATCCCGCCCACCGATCACAAGTTTGCAGCCCTGCACGGCGCCGTATGGTCGGGCGGCTCGTTTGTCTACGTGCCCAAGGGCACCAAGTTGGACTTCCCGCTGCAGAGCTACTTCCGCCTTAACGCCAAGGGCGCCGGCCAGTTTGAGCACACGCTCATCATTGTCGAGGACGACGCTGACCTGCACTTTATCGAGGGCTGCTCCGCGCCCAAGTACAACGTGGCCAACCTCCACGCCGGCGCCGTCGAGCTCTTTGTGGGCAAGCGTGCGCACCTGCGCTACTCGACCATCGAGAACTGGTCCAAGAACATGTACAACCTCAACACCAAGCGTGCGCGCGTGGACGAGGACGGCGACATCGAGTGGATCAGCGGCTCCTTCGGCAGCCACGTGGGCTACCTCTACCCCATGAGCGTGCTCAACGGCCGCCGCGCCCGCTCGAGCTTTACCGGCATCACCTTTGCCGGCGCCGGCCAGAACCTCGACACCGGCTGCAAGGTCGTGCTCAACGCGCCCGAGACCTCGGCGACCGTTGAGACCAAGGGCATCTCCAAGAGCGGCGGCATCCAGACGTTCCGCAGCTCTATCGTGGCCACGCCCAAGGCCGAGGGTTCCAAGGCAACCGTGAGCTGCCAGTCGCTCATGCTCGACGACCAGAGCCGCTCCGACACTATTCCGGCCATGGACATCCGCGCCAAGAACGTCGATATCGGCCACGAGGCCACCATCGGACGTATCGGCGACGACAAGGTGTTTTACCTGATGAGCCGCGGTATCTCGGAGGAAGAAGCCCGTACCATGATCGTCAACGGCTTTGCTAACCCGGTCTCCAAGGAGCTGCCGCTGGAGTACGCCGTCGAGATGAACAACCTGATCAAGCTCGAGATGGAAGGAGCGATCGGATAATGAAACAGACCACGAACACCGCTGCTACCACACTCGAGCAGGTCAACGCGATGCCGGCTGCCACTTGGGGTTGGCTCAAGATGAACCAGACCAAGCTCGAGCTCTCCGACGAGCTTGCCGCCGCTCCCGCCGAGGCCGTTGAGGTTGAGGGTCTGGATGAGCAGTTTGCTGGCACGGCCGATGCGTTCGACTCCGCCATGGACGCCATGGCCGAGCGCTTCCCCGAGCGCCGCGCCTCCGCCCCCGGTGATGCTGCCGACCGCGCCCGCATCACGCCCGAGACCGAGCTCGACGTGCCCGCCACCTCCATCTACCAGGCCGGCGCCATCAAGCTCGAGGAGGAACTCTCCCCCGCTGAGGCCTTCGAAACCGGCATGGGCGAGGCTGCCTACGCCTACTTGGCCGAGCATGCTACCAAGCGCATCGTCATCGATGTACCCGCATACAAGCACGCCACGGTTACCGCGCGCGTGAGTGGCGTCGACGCTGCCGCG
>CABUSL010000160.1 GCA_902494295.1 uncultured Collinsella sp. | reverse complement strand
TAGCCGCAAGCCGTCTCGATCACCTCGTAGGCCGCCTCTCGCAGCGCCGCTATGTCGCCGTTCCCGCTCGCCTCCCAGTCGGCCACCAAGCGGGTGAGCGCGTCGCCGGCTTGGCGCTGTGCCATTCCAGATAGCGCGTTGATCTCGTCCGTAAGCTCGTTAAGCAGGCTGCGAGGTATCTCCGCCATCCTCGCCCTCCTTCGGCTCGAACAGCGAGGCCACGGCAGCGCTCGCCTGTGCCTTCTTGTTGTCGCTGTTGATGCGCTGGATCTGCTCGTCTGTGTAGTCGAGCATTTCGAGCATCACGTCGGAGTTGGCGAGCTTCGGCAGACCCTGCACCTGCTTCAACGCGGCATCGGACAGGCTCACGATTGACGGGTAGGCCGGGGACATGAAGCGCGGGTTGAGGTTGTAGCCGGCATCGCGCTCGGTCTCGTAATCCGTGCCGTTCGCCACAGCGAGCGCCATGTAGGCCACGTTGCGCAAAGCGTTGCCATTCTCGCGGTTGAGGTTCTTCGCATCGATCACGAGCGGTTCGAGCGATGCAGCGATGGCATCCGAAGAGGATGGGTTGTCGTTGCTCACGCCGAAGAAAGACACCGGAACATTGGTGACCGCCGACATTTGGCATGCCAGCTGGCGCAGGTACTCGGTGAGCGGCGCCATCTGCAACTGGGCCGACTGCCACACGGTCGGCGAGTCTCCGTCAGGGTCTTTGGTGATCTCGTTGACCGCCCCCATCGACGCGTCGTACTTGTTCTGCCCGTTGATCATCTTCTTGTATGTGCCGAGCAGCCAGGTCTGCGGCAGCGTCGCGGCCTCAGACGCCACCTCCATGCGGGCGCGTTGGCGTATGGCGTCGTCTGTGATGCTCATGACCGAACGGCTGATGCGCGAGGAGCCGAACGGTCGCTCAAGCGTGGCATCGTAGGGCATAGGCTCCATGAGACAGCGACCCATGCCATGCTCCATGTAGTCGGCCACCCAGTGGCCGCTGCCGCGCGTAAGCACCACCAGCGCGTCTTCTGTGAGCAGGTGCACGACGGTCGGCACGCGCTCGGTGTCACCTGGCATCTTCTTCGACTCGGCCACAACGAGACCGGCCTTGATGCGCTTCTGCGCGTCATCCCAGATTGCCGCCGCTGCGGTTGCCGGGTACGCGGAGATGATTGGCTTGCCGCCGCCGTCCGTGATAGTCCAGAAGCCGCAGCAGTGCTTCAGCTCACCGATAAGGTTCTTGCGGTAGAGAGCTTCGAGCTGGTTGTCGGCACATATGTCGCGCAGCCGCATGGTAACGGCATCGTCGTCGGCAGTGAAGCCGTTGAACACCGAGCGATCTGCCAGGGCGTGCACCGCCTTCTTGGGCCAGTCAACGCGCGGGTTGATCTTCTTGGCGAGGGCTTTCGGCATGGCGATGCCTAGGTCTTTGACGCCGACGTGTCCGAGGTAGTAGTCCTCCCGCAACATGTTGCGGGATCGGTGGGTGCGCCACGTGTCCATAAGCTCGCGCACGAGCGCCTTGTCCTCGTGTCGCAGGCCTTCCGCCGCCGCGACCTGTCCGACCAGTTCCATGTTCACTGCTGCCATCAGAAGCTTGCCTCCTGTTTACGTCTCGGGTCTCTCTTGGTTGTCCTCGCCGCCCATAGGGCCAGCGATGCGCTCTCGATCGGCGCTGACGAAGAGTCGGGGCCGTCGCCGAAGCCCCAGCCGTCGCGCCCGATGTCGCGCTTGATCGACTTCGTTGCGGAATCGTCCAACGCGGGCGATTCGATGTGGCCCGTCGTCCCGGCGTTGACCTCGTCGGCCAGCATCGTCGCGGCGGCCTGCACGATCGCGGTGCTGCCCATGACGATCGCCGACTTCGGCATCCTGCCGTCCAGAAGTCGCTGCTTCAGCGCGTCCGCTCCGCTCTTTCCGTCGATGCAGACGCACGCGATCTCCTCGCGGTTGCGCAGCAGCATGTCGGATATGCCGACAGTGCCGCCCTCAGCGCCCATGAGGTCGTAAAGCTCGACGTAGGAGCCGGCACCGCGCTCTGCCTTCGCCCAGGACACGGCAACGCGCGACCCGTCGGGCGAGAACTTCACGCCGAACGCGAGCTTGCCTTCCTGCATCGGCCCCGCCGCCTCGCACGCCTTCCACTTGGCGCTCGAAAGCGCGTATGAGTCGGCTCCTCCGATTGGGCTCCACCAGCCAAGGCGCTCACGCGCGAAGACGTCGGGCTGCATCTGCTCGGACTCGCCGCGTACGGCCTCTATGTCGAGGATTGTGCCGAGAGACGGGTTGTACTCGAACCATCGCGACTCGTCGTGCACGTCGCCGATCTCTGTAGCGCCCCACTCGATCCATCCCATCTCAGACCTGCCGTTGTGAACGTCCTCGTGGAGGTCGCGGAACACCGTGCCAACGTTGTCGGGGCCTGGCGGCGTGCCCAGGTAGATCGTCTGCGGGTTGTGCTTCGACCCTGCCGAGATGGCGGGCAGAGAAGCCGCCTGCTGCTTGGCCGTAAGCTCCTGTGCTTCGTCGTAAATGAGCACGTCGTAGGTCTTGCCTCGCGCCAGCGAGTCGGTGCGCGTGGTGAAGCGGATAAGGCCGCCGTTCTTGAGCTTGATGGCCTGCTGGCCGTTGGTCTTGCGCACGGCGAGCAGCAGGGCGTTAAGCTCAGGCTCGTCCTCGTCCTCGAATGGCCTTGAAAGCTCCTGGAACATCTGGTCTGAGGTGTCGCCGTGCTGGCATGTGTACAGAATCTTCTCGCCGTTGAGGGCGCCGTGGAAGCAGCGGGCGCGAACGTCCCAGCTCTTGCCGTTCTGTCGCGGGATGGATATGCCGATCGAGCGCAGCAGATACTTGTCGCGTCCATCGCGGGCGAGCATGGCGTCGAGCAGGTGCGGCTGCCACGGCAGCGGGTCGCCGAAGTACGCGGATGCCAGTTCTGCCGCCATGGGGCCGTCTCCGTCGAGCCTTTCCGGGATGTTCGCCTCGTATGTCGGGGTCTGCCTCGCCTGCATCACGCGCCTGCCGCCTTGGCACGCGCCTCGCGGTCATCGAACATGAGCGTGAGCAGCTTGCCGTGGGCGCTCGCGGGTCGCGCCTGCTGCACCGTGACGTTGCGGGCCGACTTGGACAGGCCGAGCTGGTCCGACAGCGCCCTGATCTCGGTGCTGGCCTCCTTCAGCACGGTCAGTGCCGGATTCTTGCGCATCATCTTGAGCCGCTTGCCGCCCTTGCCCCTGATCGGCTTGTATGCGGTGGCGTCGAGTATTTCGATCTCGTTGCCCTCGAGGGCCATGGCCTCGCGTGCCTGGTTCGCCACGGCGTGCCAGTAGCAGAGCAGCGTCAGCGTCGGCGCATCCTCCTGCGCGAACGTGCGCCTCGCGGTCAGCTGCTCCCAGATGGCGGCTTGCGCGGGGTCGCTAGCCACTTCCTGCGGCATCTCGATGTTCTCGGCCATGATTCCCTCCTTCTTCGCGGGGAATCGTAATGGCGGCGTGAGATAGCGAAATCGTTCGGAACGGGCGGGGGGAAATCGGCCCTAAGCGGCTGGGGG
>CABUSL010000159.1 GCA_902494295.1 uncultured Collinsella sp. | reverse complement strand
TGGAGATGAGGGGCGCGAGCGACGTGCGCCTGGTGCTCGAGATCGCCTGCACCCGCCTGACGCGTCCCGAGGCCGATTTAACGATCGAAGCTTTGGCTGAGCGCGTGGCTCGCTTGGAGGCCATGGTTGCCAACGCTGCCGTTCCGGCGAGCGTGGCTGCTGCTCAGGCCGCCGCGCCTGCAGCATCCGTACCCGCTGCTGCCCAACAGCCGACGCTCATTTCGGGCGCCCGCGCTGCCGCCCCGGCGGCATCCGCTGCCCCCGCTGCTACGTCCGCGCGCCAGGGCGGTATGCCTTGGGACCGTGGTGCTGCTGTTCCGGCTGCCCAGCCTTCGCCCCGTTCTGCGTCCGTGTCAGCTTCCAAGCCTGCAGCGCCTGCACCTCAGCCTGCGCCGGCTCCGACGCCTCAGCCCGTTGCGGCCCCCGCGCCTGCCATCGCTCCGGCACCTAAGCCCCAGTCCAACAATGCCGCCCAGGTTGCCGTCGCCGGTGCTGCCGAGACGCCCGCGGTCGAGGATGCCGGAGAGCTGCAGCGCAAATGGGCCGAGGTTGTCGAGCGTGTCAAGGCGCGTCAGGCTTCCTACGCAGGGCTTTTGCTCAACGCCCGCGCCACGGCCGACGACGGCTCCAAGCTCACGGTCTCGTTCCCCGCGGGTTCGACTTTTGCCATTAAGATGCTCGGTCGCGCCGATACACAGTCGGTGGTTCTGCCGACGGTCTGCGCAGTCTTCGGTCGTCGTACCGTCGACTATGTCCTGGATGGGGGTGGCACGCCGGCTCCTCAACATGAGGAGCATTCTCCATCTGCACGGGCTGCGGCATCTGCGGACCCGCAACCCGTGTCCTCGGCGGCCCCTGCATTCTCGAGCGCCAGCGCGTCGCAGCAGCAAACGGCACCGGTAGCGGCATCGACCCCGTCGGCGCCTAAGCCTGCGGCGCCCAAACCGGCTGCTCCGACACCCGCGCCCAAGCCCGCCTCGCCCGCGCCCAAGTCGTCTGACCTGGGCAAAGCCCCCTGGCTACGCTCCGACAACCCCGCCGGCGCTCCTGCCACGGGTAAGCTCCCGACTGAGCCCGCACCCCGTGCGCCCGAGCGCTCTGCCGCTCCCAAATCTCAGCCTGCCGCGTCGTCTGCGCCATGGGAATCCGAGCAGGTTCCCTACGACGATGCCATGGTCGGCGGTTTTGCTGCCGATGCTGGTGGGGACGATCTGCCTCCGTTCGACGTGCCGGGTGCGGCGTCCGCGCCCAAGTCCGCTGCAACTGCCCCCAAAGAGGAGGACGCTCCTGCAGCTCCCTGGGAGTCCAGCCCCGGCGCCGGCAGCCCCTTCGGCCACCAGGGCGCAGCCCCGAGCATCCCGCAGACCGAGGACGAGGCCAAAGACCTCATCCGCAGCGTCTTCGGTCAGGCCACCATCTTCAAGCCGGTGGAGTAACCGTGCGGGCGGGTATACTGCTCAAGAAGAGAACCCCTTGCCCGGGCGCATTTGTATTTCGGACATGTGTAGTGTGGTGCCGCGTATATCGCATTCGAGCAAACAGGTGCGCGACGGCCGGCCTAGGATGCTGAGGTCGATACGATACGCCGCATAGCTGTCCGTGTTCTCGACTTGCTCGGCGTTGAGGGTTGCTCCGATTGTCAAGAAAGCGCCTGGTTCGGCATTGACAATCTTGGAGTCCTTTATCTTGACCTTGAACTCTTGGTAGAGGGACGGGCTGTTGTAGTAAATGGTTCGGGTTCCATCGGTGCACTCATCGGTCGCTTCCCATTTGACGGTGGGCTGGTCCGAGTTGGCTATCAGCAGTTCTGCTCCAAAGGCTATAGCATGGGTGATGACAACCAGCAATGCCCAGCCGACAAAGAGATAGAGAACCACATATGCAACGGGGTGTTTTGAGCGGATGTTTTGGAGCACGTCGGGGGCATTCATGGGGCACCTCCAAATTGCTGTCTGTGACAATCAAATTATACCCTGCCATCATGAGCGCCGCCTCGAGCAGCGGTTCGGCATTTTGTTATCTAGCTGGATGCAGAAAATGCCGGATTCCGGCTCTACAAGATTTAGCTTTCAATATTATGCAGATGCGAATTATTCAACTTTGCATAATCTTTGGGCGCGGCTTGCACTCCAGGACATGTATATCGACTGAGGGAACACGTCCGCCCCGCTTGCTTGCCCCGCGCCGTGGTACGATTTTTGAGTTTGAAAGTCCCGCCGTGCTCCGGCTGCCCTTGCAGCTTGTCGCGCGGCCGCACGTAAAGGAGCCATCATGGCCGGTATGAACATGCAGCAGATGATGAAGCAGGCTCGCAAGATGCAGGAGCAGCTTGCCGCCGCGCAGGAGAACCTCAAGTCCCAGACCGTCGACGCCTCTGCCGGCGGCGGTATGGTCAAGGTGACCGTCAACGGCGAGATGGAGCTCGTCAACCTCACCATCGACCCCGATGCTCTCGATCCCGAGGACGTCGATATGCTGCAGGACATGATCATGGCTGCCGTCAACGAGGCCGTCCGCGGCGTCAACGAGCTCGCCAACAAGCAGATGGGCGCCATCACCGGCGGCCTCAACATCCCGGGCATGCCGTTCTAAGACGCGCATATATATGAGTGCGAATCACAGTCTGCAAAAACTGCTCGATGAGCTGGGCCGCCTGCCGGGCATTGGCCCCAAGTCGGCCCAGCGCATCGCCTATTACCTGCTCGAGGCCGATGCCGAGGAGGCCCGCCGCCTGGCCGAGGCCATCCTGGAGGTTAAGCAGGAGGTCCACTTTTGCAGCCGTTGCTTTAACTACGCCACGGCCGACGAGTGCTCCATCTGCCAGGACCCGATGCGCGATACCACTCGCATTTGCGTGGTGGGCGAGCCGCGCGACGTTCAGGCAATTGAGCGCACGGGCAGCTACCATGGCCTCTACCATGTGCTGGGCGGCGTGATCAGCCCTATGGACAAGATCGGTCCCGAGCAGCTGCATATCCGCGAGCTGCTGGCGCGCCTGGGCCACGAGGACATCCACGAGGTCATTATCGCCACCAACCCCAACATTGAGGGCGAGACCACGGCGAGCTACCTGGCCCGCACTATCAAGCCGCTGGGCGTCGAGGTGTCGCGTCTGGCGAGCGGCCTGCCCGTGGGCGGCGACCTGGAGTATGCCGACGAGCTTACGCTTGGCCGCGCCATCGAGGCCCGTCGCGCGATTTAGGTGGCGAGCCTGCTCCTGCCGTATGTTTTCCTCGCGACGCACGGGGTAGTCATAATTTCCCCGTGCGACTGTAAGTTTGTTGTGCAACAAAGATGCTTTGTATCCGCTTATCGCATGGATGCTTCCATTCGCATCCTTAATTTGCCCATTCGTTGCGCAACCTTTTGGGTTCGCTGATACACTCAAATATGGATTCGAATGAATGCGCCGCTTCTGAGCGGCGTGTTTTTGTTTCAAGACTTTAGTCCGCTGGCCGCGCAGCGGCCAGCTTTAAACCACCCGCTACGCGGGTGGAGACAAACGGCTTTACAAAGCCACCCCTCCGACCGATATTGACGATTGTTCAGGC
>CABUSL010000158.1 GCA_902494295.1 uncultured Collinsella sp. | reverse complement strand
TCAACGTTTGCCCAGATAAAACCTGCCAAAATAAACCTATCCCGTTTTGGCAGGTTAGATGGTGAATTCGGCGAAGTTGCGGTCACCGTCTGCAGCGCCGGTGTCGCCTGTTGCGGCTGCCGGCGCCAGCGCGTCGCCGCCGACGCTTTGCAGCAGCTCCGCCACATTTGCATCGGGGTTCTGACACAGGATATCGAGCAGCTCGATAAAGTCACGGATGACCTCACGCGGCGTTAAGTGCGTATCGGCTCCCACGCGGCCAAACTCAATCTTGAGAAAGCCCACCAAGTCGTTCTCGGTAAGCGTGGGTGTCCAGCCAAAGTAGCCGGCATGGATCTGCATGAGTTTTTCGATGAGCACCAGCAGTTCCTCATAGGTGAGTGGCTGCAGGCGGATGATGGGCGCGAGCATGTCCTTAAGGTCCTCGCGCGCAAAGCGGCCCTGAGCGAGTCGGCTGCGCAGGGCTTCGTAGGAGAACACGCCGCGGCGGCGGTCTTCGATGGAGGTTGGCGTGCCGCCCATGATTATGCCCAGGTACTGCGCTTTGCCCTGGAGCGTGTCGTTGTACATGGTCAAGATCTTCTCGTAGTTGTATTGGCGCGTGATCGCGTTGGGAATCTTGTACAGATTCACGAGCTCGTCGATGAGCACCAGCATGCCCTTGTAGCCGCTGCAGACCAAAAAGCGCGCAATGAGCTTAACGTAGTCGTACCAGTCGTCATCACTGATGATGGTCGAGGAGCCCAGCTCGGCGCGTGCCTCACTCTTGGTGCGGTACTCGCCGCGAATCCATTTGGTCACGCGGCTCATGGCTTCTTCGTCGCCCTCGGATACTGCCGCGCGGTAGCGGCGGAGCATGCGGGCGAAGTCGAAGCCGTGGACCATTTCCTCGAGCGGGGCCAGTTGGGCATTGACGGCAGACTCATCGGCATCGGCACACGAGGCGACCCAGCGATCCAGGATAAGGTTGAGCGCACCGCCCTCGGGGCGCGTTTTAGTCGATATGTTGCGGATGAGCTCACGGTAGGTGGCAAGGCCCTGTCCCTGGCCGCCCTGCAGGCGGCGCTCAGGGGATAGGTCGGCATCGGCCACGACGAATCCCTCGCCCATGGCGTGCGTGCGGATGGTCTGGAGCAAAAAGCTCTTGCCGGCTCCGTAGCGACCGACCAGAAAGCGGAAGCTTGCGCCGCCGCCGGCGATGAGACTCAGGTCGGTGAGCAGGGCGCGGATCTCGACCTCGCGTCCTACGGTGATATAGGGAAGGCCGATGCGCGGGACCACGCCGCCCTTGAGCGAGTTGAGAATGACGGCAGCGACGCGCTTGGGCACGCGGGGTGCTGCGGATGCGTTATCACTCATGGTCTAGATATCCTCTCACGTCTGCTTCGTAGTCCTCGATAATGTGCGGTCCTGCTGTGCCAAATTCAATTACGGTGTCACCCACCAGGTCAAAGAGCGCCTCGTTGATGGTATCGACGAGCATGTCCTCGCTCTGTCCCGACCTCTCCACCGCCGATGCCGTCTGCGCTGCGTTTTGCTCGAGTAGTGCTCGAAGATAGGCGTCTGCGGCGGGATCGAGTGCGGTTGCGGTGCCAGCGGGTGCAGTCGATACGACCGCTGGCGTCGGTGCGAGCAGCGGCGCCACGACACCAAACTGTTCGGTGGATATGGTCGGCTCGTCGGCCTCGTCCTGCCGAATGGGTGCCGCGACCAGCTCGACAAACGCGTCTGCTGCGGGCTCGGCTTTCGGCTGCTCGGAACCCGCCGTATCGACCTCTGCGAGCACATCATCCTCGCGCTCCTCATCAATCAAAAGCGCTTCACGCGTTTGCGCGGCGGCGCTCCGAATGTGCCCTAGCTGACTCAAATCGATATCGATCTTGACGGGCTGGTGCGCGGCGTCCCACGAAAGCCATGCCACGATCTCGTCATCGATGATCTTGGTCAGATATTTGGGGACCTTCTCCTCCTTCAGGGGATGGGTGGGGTCTAGGGCCAGGCGCAGGCGTTGGTCGCAGGCGCGCATCATCTCACCGAGCTTGCTGCTTTTTTGTCTGCTGCCGTGGATGCGCATGCATTCCCAAAAGCCATTTTGGCAGCGGTAGATGTGAATGGGGTCCAGGCGATATTCGCAGTCCTCGTGGCGCTCGGGCGCAAAGAACACGGCCGAGGCAAACATGGTGTAGGGCATGGCCGTCTCCTCCCCAAACAAGCTCGCTACGATGCCGGTCTTTCGGTGCGTGTCATAGTAGCGCGCCATACGGACATACACGGCACATGCCACGTGGCGCAGGTCGCGATGGTGGGAACGGTCGAGCCGTGAGTTATTCAGGTTGTACGTGGAGAGGGCGTTTATAGCGGTCATGAGTCGCTCCTCGCCTGCCTCGTCGGGCGGAAGGGGGAGCGTGGGCTCGGAGGTTTTGCGACGCTTGGGGACTTGGGCCGACGGCGTCGGTGTAGGTGCAAGGTCTCGAGCCGCGCGGCGCAGCTCGATGAGGGCGTTGTCGAACATGACGGTTTTAGAGTCGCGAAGCAGCTTGGGGTCGAGTCCGTGGAACACGGCGTAGTCCTGCAGCCACACGCGTGCAAACCGGTCGATGCCGGGCTCGAAGGCGCGGTAGGCATCCCAAAAGGCCTTGATTTTGTTAAAACCATCGAGTGGGTCATCTACGCCAATGCCACAGATCAGCTCATAGAGATACAGGAAGGCAAAGGACGTAGACGTTTCCTCGACGGTTCCGCGGCGCACTTGTGCACGCCAGGTAAAATAGCCACGCAACTGCCGATCGCTCATGGCGTTATAGGTGGGAAAGTACGACTTGAACGTACCGTTGTAGGGGCAGTCGTCCTCAAAGTCGGCCATCAGCAGGCCTTGGCGGTAGAAAAGCTCGGCTTCCGAAAGCCAGCGACCCGCGCCGCCTTTGGGGTCATCCTGCCAGCGCGATATCTCGCGCATCTTGCGGTATTGGTCGGGAAGGAAGTTCTGCATCTGACGACCGGTTTTGAGAATTGGCTCGTCAGCATAGACTTCGTTTGAGAAGCGAGCAGACTGATGGGTCCGGGCCTCGGCCATAATGCGCTCGATGAGCATCTTGATGTCCTGGTCGGCCACCGTCTCTCCTCTCCTAACGCAGCTTCGGTGACCTCATATCATAGCACAGCATCAAACAGGTGTTCGAGATACCGTTACGTAGATAGATTTAGAACAGGAGGGCATAGATGACGGCTATGACAACGGAGGGGAGCATATTGGCCGTGCGGAAGGTCTGAGGACGGATGAGGTTGACTCCGACGCAGAAGATGAGCATAGAGCCCACGAGCGATAGGCTGTCGAGGGCGGCGGCGGTCATGATGGGGGAGAGCGCGCCGGCAAACAGCGTAATCGTTCCCTGGAATACGGCAACGGGAAGGGCGGAGAAGATGCAGCCGCGGCCGAGTGAGGCCGTCATGGTGCAGACGATGATGCAGTCCAGTGCGCCCTTGAGGGCAAGCGTTGACCAGTCGCCGAGCAGGCCGTCCTGGATCGATCCCACAATGGCCATGGCGCCGATGCACACGGTGAGTGAAGTCGAGACAAAAGCGTTGGTGAACTCGTTATCGCCCTCACTGCCAG
>CABUSL010000157.1 GCA_902494295.1 uncultured Collinsella sp. | reverse complement strand
CAGAATGTCGCAGTCCGTATTGCGCAGCAGGAACGTCGAAATCGAGCCCAGTAGCGCGTACTTAATTGAGGACAGGCCGCGGGCGCCGCAGAGCACCAGATCGGGCTTGACCACGTCGAGCATCTCATCCTTGAGCGTCTCACGAATGCGGCCGGTGCGAATCATGACCTCGACCTCGGGAATGTCGGGATTGGCCTTGGCCTCCTCGAGCTGCTTGGCGATGGAGTTGTTAAAGGCCTCCTCCAAGCCGTTGACCAGGTCGACCGGATAGGAACCGGCGCTCTCGAGCGCGGTGGAGTCGATGACGTGGCCGATGATCAGCTTAGCGCCGTTGTTCGCGGCGACCTTGATGGCGCGTGCGAGCACAAAATCCTGCTGCTCAGTACCGTCGAGTGAAACAAATACCTTGGTGTAGCCCTCGTTCATGGTTTCCTCCTTGGTCTATCGCACGGGCGCGGGGCTCGTGCGTCGGGCGGGCGCGGGTGCGTTGGCCGCCGGACACTTTATCTTGTTGCAGTTATACCCAAGGATTTCGGTTTGACCGCTCGCAATTCTGTGAACGGGCGAGTTTTTTGGTAAGGGTAGGCGCGGTCACACCGCCAACGGTTGATAATGGGACATCGCCCGCATCGTCCGCAGAACATCTACCGGCGGGTGTCTAACGAGGGGGTCCCTTTGGATATTATCGAGCTTCTAAAATCTGCCTTCATGGGCCTGGTCGAGGGCATCACCGAATGGCTGCCCGTTTCGTCGACGGGTCACATGATCTTGGTGGACGAGTTCGTCAAGATGAACGTGAGCGAGACGTTCTGGAATATGTTCCTGGTCGTGATTCAGCTTGGCGCCATTTTGGCCGTCTGCGTCCTGTTCTTCTACGACCTTAACCCGTTTTCTCCCAGCAAGGGCAAGGAAGGCCGTCGCGACACCTGGGTGCTGTGGGGCAAGATTGTGCTCGGCTGCATTCCTGCCGCGGCAATCGGTCTGCCGCTCAACGACTGGATGGAGGAGCATTTCTACAATGCTCCCGTCGTGGCGCTGGCGCTCATTGTGTACGGCGTGCTGTTTATCGTGATTGAGAACTGGCGCGCGAACAAGCGCGACCAGGCCGCTCTTGCCGGTTCGTTTGGTTCTCGTGCTGTGGTGTCGGGTGGACGTCCCGCCGGCGCGCACTTTGCGGCGCCCGCCGCGGCTACCGCTGAGGATGAGGACGATGACGATAGCCTGGACTTTGGCTCCATCACTACGCTCGAGGATCTGAGCTGGAAGACTGCGCTGGGTATCGGTTGCTTCCAGGTGCTTTCGCTGATTCCGGGCACGTCGCGCTCCGGCTCCACCATCATCGGCGGCCTGCTGCTGGGCTGCACGCGCTCGGTGGCGTCTAAGTTCACGTTCTTCCTGGCTATTCCCGTTATGTTTGGCGCGAGTGCGCTCAAGCTGGTCAAGTACTTCATCAAGGGCGGCACGTTCGGCGCCAACGAGGTCGCCATCTTGGGCGTGGGCTGCGTTGTGGCCTTTGTGGTTTCGCTCATCGCCATCAAGTGGCTCATGGGCTTCGTCCGCCGTCACGACTTTAAGTGCTTCGGCGTCTACCGCATCATCCTGGGCATCGTAGTGCTCGCATACTTCTTCGTTCTGGAGCCGATGCTCGGCCTGTAACTTGGTTGACGCTGCGCGGCGGCCAGAGCGACAACTTGTCATTCAAAGGGGGCGGCATGACCAAAAGGTCTATGCCGCCCCCTTTTTCATGCCAATTTGTTCGCTCTGGCCGCCGCTCGCTGCCGTTGCCATGACATCGGTGGCTTCCTGATTGGTGCAATGGGGACAGGTTCTTTGCACCAACGTGGTGCAGACTAACTTGACCCCATTGCGCCAAATCCGCTGGGGCGTGCCTGATGGCGGCGCACGGAGTCGTGGTGTGATTTGCGTCGGTGTCCGCGCGGCTCGGTATACTGGTACGGCTCAAACTATGGCGCTGCCCGCAGGCGCGCCGTCCGTCAGATGAGGAGTCGCCCATGACCCAGCCCTTGCCCTGGGAAAAGAACGCCGCGGTACCCGTGCCGCCCGCGCCGGAACCCGTGCCGCTCGATGCGTACACCGCCCCCGCCGCGCCGGAACCCGAGCTCGTTCCGCTCGACATCTACGACGCTCCCGCGCCGACACCCAAGCCCGCCAAGCCGCTCGTCGATATCGATAGCCTGAACCCCGCCCAGCGCGAGGCGGTCCTGACCACTGAGGGCCCACTGCTGGTCCTTGCCGGCGCTGGTTCGGGCAAGACCCGCGTCTTGACCTTCCGCATCGCCCATATGCTTGGCGACCTGGGTGTTAAGCCTTGGCAGGTCTTGGCCATCACGTTTACCAACAAGGCCGCGGCCGAGATGCGCGAGCGTCTGGCAGCGCTCATCCCCAGTGGCACCCGTGGCATGTGGGTGTGCACCTTCCATGCCATGTGCGTGCGCATGCTGCGCGAGGACGCCGACCTGCTGGGCTACACCGGTCAGTTCACCATCTACGACGACGATGACTCAAAGCGCATGGTGCGTGACATTATGCAGGCGCTCGGCATTGAACAAAAGCAGTTCCCCATCAACATGATCCGCAGCAAGATCAGCTCGGCCAAAAACGCCATGATCGGGCCCGAGGACATGCTCAAATCCGCCGACAGCCCCAATGACAAAAAGGCCGCGCAGGTCTACCTGGAGCTGGAGCGCCGCCTGCGCGCCGCCAATGCGATGGACTTCGACGACCTGCTCGTGCGCGCGCTCGAGTTGCTTCGCACCCGCCCCGAGGTGCTCGAAAAGTACCAGGAGCGCTTCCGCTACATTAGCGTCGACGAGTATCAGGACACCAACCACGTCCAGTACGAGATTGCCAACCTGCTGGCCGCTAAGTACCAAAACCTCATGGTCGTGGGCGACGATGACCAGTCCATTTACAGCTGGCGTGGCGCCGACATCACCAATATCCTGGACTTTGAGAAGGACTTTAAAGACTGCAAGACCGTTAAGCTGGAGCAGAACTACCGCTCTACGGGCCATATCCTGAGCGCCGCCAACGCCGTGGTGCGCCACAACTCGCAGCGCAAGGACAAGCGCCTGTTTACGGCCGAGGGCGACGGCGAGAAGATCCAGGCCTTCCAGGCGAGCGATGAGCGCGACGAGGGTCGCTGGATTGCCGGCGAGATCGAGAAGCTGCATGCCAAGGGTACGAGCTACGACGATATCGCCGTGTTCTACCGCACCAACGCCCAGTCGCGTATCCTCGAAGATATGTTCCTGCGCGCGGGCGTGCCCTACAAGATCGTCGGCGGCACGCGATTCTTCGACCGCGCCGAGATCCGCGATGTCATGGCCTACCTCAAGATGATCGTGAACCCGGCCGACGAGATGAGCGTCAAGCGCGTCATCAACACGCCGCGCCGCGGCATCGGCTCCACTTCGATCCAAAAGATTGAGCAGCTGGCGCGCGACAACCGTTGCTCGTTCTTCCAGGCCTGCGAGATCGCAACAGCCGAGACGGGCATGTTTAGTGCCAAGGTGCGCAACGGCCTGTCGAGTTTTGTGGCGCTGGTGCGCGAGGGTCGCCGCATGGACGGCGAGCTCAAGGACGTTGTCGAGATGATCGT
>CABUSL010000156.1 GCA_902494295.1 uncultured Collinsella sp. | reverse complement strand
GGTAAACGGCAAAGACGGCATCGGCGTTGGAGTTGCGGATGACCGCGACATCGGTGGTGTAAATGAGCGACTTGATGCGTCGGCCAAAGAGCGTGAAGCCGCTGGCCTCCTCGATCTCGTCGGGCATGCGAAGGGCAGCCTTGCGTAGGCGTCCGTCGATGGGCAGCGGCTCCATGGGAAGCAGTCCGTTGGGGGTCACGGCTACCTGGGGCTCGGTGAACTCGTCTGCAAGCTCGACCTCGGAAAAATCGACCGAGGCGACGATGTCCTCGTGCACCTCGGCGGGCACATCGATGGGAGCTTGGTCGTTTGCCGCCGCAGGCGTGTCGAAGGAGCTGGTGCCGACGAAGGCGTCGACGCGCTCATTTAGATCGTTGAGGGTATCCATGGAGGCTCGATTCTATGTGATGATGGCCGGCGCGATGCAGCCGGAATTGCGAATGCTAAATCGTTTGACGAGTTGATTTTTCCCCGCCGCGCCATCCGTTAGACCGAAGGGCCGGCGAACGTGAAGGAGCTGTGGTGGCGGGTATCGAGGTGCTATCTTGAAAGCCCCGTTTAAAAGAGAGGTGACGCGGTATGGAATTGACAGCAATGTTTGGCTCGATCGGCCTGTGTGTGGCCGCAATCGTTGCCGCCGCGGTCATCTACTTTGTGGTCACGGCCATTAAGGGCAAAAGGGCCGAACGCAAGGAGCGCGCGATGCTTAAACAGCATCGCGACCAGCAGGGCAAACGCGCACAGAGATAGCTTGTTGAGTTTTGGATCCGTGCGCTAGCTGCGTTTTCGGATCAGGGCAATGTAGAAGCCCTCAAAGTCGCGGCTAGGCGGAATGGTGAGCGTGCCGGGCAGGCCGTTGACGATGGCCGATACCTGACCCGCGGCAATGGCTTCGGTCAGAGCGTTGGACTCGATGCGCGGCTCCTCACCAGCTTCCTGGGTGCGTCGTGCTTCACTTTCGCTTGGCGTGCCGTCGAGGGGGATGAGCTCGCAGTCCATATGCTTGTCGAGGGCCTCTTGCAGGGCGTCCTCGTTTTCCTGCGGCAAGATCGAACAAGTCGAATAGACGAGCGTGCCGCCCGGTTTGAGGGCTCCCATGGCGCGGTCCAGAAGCGCACGCTGCGAGCGGGCGCATTTGACGAGCAGCTGCTCGGTCAGGCCGCGCAGGCTTTTCTCGTTGCCGCTGATAACGGTGCCCGTGCCGGTGCAGGGAGCGTCGAGCAGGATGCGGTCAAAGCGGAAGAACTCGTCGAGCTCGCGTGCGTCGATGCGCATGACGGGCACGTTTTTGGCACCCTGGCGATGGAGGTTCGACTCGAGCTTTTCGGCGCGGGGAATGCTCATCTCACAGGCGGTGAGGTGCGCCTGTCCCTGGGTGAGGGCGGCGATCTGCGTCGTCTTGCCGCCGGGGGCTGCGCACATGTCCAGGATGTCCTCGCCTGCCTGGGCGCCCAGGACCAACGGCGGCATCATGGATGACAGGCTCTGCAGGTAGATTTTGCCGTCGCGGTAGATGTCGAGATCCCACAGATCTGAAACCTGGGCCTCGGGCAGGATAAAGGCGTCCGGATACCAGGTAACGGTTTGGTGGGCGATGCAGGCGGCATCGAGCGCCGCAGCGATGTCCTCGGCGGTCGCCTTGAGCGTGTTGGCGCGCAGCGTGACCGGGCGTGTGGCCGCGGCGCCGAAGCCCTCGATCATGAGCTTGGCATCGGCGGGCGCATAGGCGCCGGCGACCGTGTCGACCATAAAGCGCGGCAGGTCGGCGGCGCAGGGAAGGGCGGCAAGCTGGTCGGAAAGCTCGGTAGCAGCAAACTGCCTGAGCTTGAGCTCGGCCTTGACCTGCTTTTTCTGCTTACGACGACGCGGCTTGGACATCCGTCTTTCCTTCCCGTCCCAAATTGACTACTTTCCGGGCACGCCGCTGCTGGCGTGCTTTAGTACTGGCTCTCGTGCTTGCTAAAGAAGTCGAAGCGCGGGGGCAGCGGCTTCACGCGGTGCTCGCCGGGCTTCTCGCCCAGGCTCTCCACAAACTCATCCGTGGAGGCAAAGATGTTATCCCAGCTAAAGAAGGCGACCGGGTCAACGTCGAAGTACTCGCAGATGAGCTCGCAGCCGGCCGGCACGATGCCGTGCATGAGCACGGTCGCTACGCGCAGCTCGGTAAAGGCGTCGACGAGGGCCTGCGTCATGGCGGCGTTGGCCGGCTCGCCCTCGAGCTTGTTGGCGGCCTTGGAGGCATCGCTCCAGCGCTTGTTGGCGGCGCGCAGGTAGTCGTCGCACACAGCGAGCGCTCGGTGCGTCTCGAACTTGTACATGGCCTGCTCAAAGGCGAGGGCTGCCTGCTGGGCGGCTTCGACCACGGTGTCAGAAGCGGCACCGGCGGGGATGCAACCGTTGCGATAGGGACTCTCGTCGCCCTCCTTGACGGCGACGCCGTAGAAGCAGCTGCGGGCCAGGCGGTTGAACACGCCGGTCAGCAGCGCGCTCTCCTTAAGGGCGGGGTCGATAACGCGCTTGTCGTCGCAGGCGCGCACCTCGTTGCCGTCCTTGTCCTTGCCGGTCACGCGGGTGTCGTATGCCTTGGGGCTAAAGCTCACCGGCTTTTCGGACAGGCCGAGCGACAGCCAGTGCGCGCGCATCTGCTCGCAGGTGTAGTGGTTGAGCAGGTCGTCTGCCGGCGGGGGAGGAGTCTGCGAGGACGAGCTTGCCTTTTTGCCCATGTAGAGCAGGTGGTAGCAGGCGCTGACGGTGCTCTGCGTGAGGTTCCAACCCAGGGCCTCCCACATGGCGGTCTGCGCGATGCAATAGAAGTAGATGTTGTCCTGGCCAATGAACTGGTAGATCTGTGCGTCATCCGAGCACCACCAGTCGCGCCAGTCGAGCGAGCTGTGCTGGTAGGTGGGCGCGGGGACCTGCGTGGAATCGGCGGCGGGCTCGCCCATGAGGGCGGCATCCTGGGCGGCGACGCCCTCGGTCACGCCGGCGGCCTTGGCATCGCGTGCGAGCACGGTGCGCGTATAGCTGATGGGAGCCCACAGGCTCTCGGGCCAGCACCAGCAGGTGACGTCGGAGACGCCATCGACCTCGGGCACCGGAACGCCCCAGTCGATGTTGCCGGTGATGCGGAAGGGTACGAGCGCCTTGCCGCTGCGGAAGCGCACGCCGCCGTTGGCGAGCACCGCGTGGGCATCGTCGCGCTCCTTCCAGCTGGGGAAGGTGACGGTAAAGCTGCTCTTGTTGCCCTCGGGCTCCAGCACGGTGTGCTCGGGAAGCTGGTCCTCGACGGCGTCGAAGGCCTCGCGAAACTTGTTCTGGATGTAGAGCTGGGCCGGCAGCAGCCACTCTTCCATGGTCTTGGAGACCACGGAGCGAACCTGCGGGTTCTGGGCGAGCTTGGCGGTATAGGTTTTCATAAAGTCGAGGTAGGCCGGCAGGTCGAAGTAGAGGTTGTCGACCGGGCGCAGCTCGGGCACCTCGCCGGTGAGCTGGCTTTTGGGCGCGATGAGCTCCTCGGGCTCAAACTGGTGACCCAGGTCGCACTCGTCGGCATAAGCCTTCTCGGACTTGCAGCCCTGGATGGGGCAGCGGCCGATCACCTGGCGGCCGTTGAGGAACGTGCCGGCCTTGGCGTCGTAGAACTGCAGCGTGGAG
>CABUSL010000155.1 GCA_902494295.1 uncultured Collinsella sp. | reverse complement strand
CGACATGTCCGAGGACGATTTGGAGAGTAACCCTGTGCACGGCCGACGGGATCCCTAAGCACGCCATGCTTCTTATGTGCAGCAAAGCTAATGCTGCTAAAATACAAAGCGCTCATGTAGTTTAAACGCACGACGATAAGGAGCACCAGTGGGTAACCACTTCCGTACCTCCGGTGCGGGCGATGATGCCCCCAAGACGCAGACAGGCGTCCAGGGCAGTCGTTTCGCCACTCCGGATTCAGAGGGCCAGCCTGTTGCTCAGGCCCCCGCTCAGCCGGCAGATCAGGCACAGCCGGCATCCGATCCCTTTGCCTACAATCCAACCAGCGATGTCGCGCTTTCTGGCACGGCGGGTTTTGAGCCCGTTCAGGCCGTGACCGCTCGCGTGGAGCAGCCTCAGGCTGGCGCCGCCACGCCGCAGCCTACCATGGCCGGCATTCCCGACCCCTTGGCCCCTGCGACGCCGGCTCCTCAGCCTGCGCAGTCCGGTCTCTTTGCCGCTATTCCCGACCCCACTCAGCCTGCTGCCCCGGTGGTCGAGAGCGATCAGGCCGCCGAGGTCGCAAGCCTCGATAACGCGCTCAACAACCCCGATTTCACGTCGGTGTTTGCGCCCATCGATCCGCAGGCCAGCCGCAAGAAGATGGCCAAGCAGGCCGGTGTCGAGCCCGTCATCCTTATGGAGCATGTCACCAAGATCTATCCGGCACAGCCCAACAAGCCTGCACTCGACGACATCAACATCGAGATCTATCCGGGCGAGTTCGTCTTCCTGGTCGGTCACTCCGGTTCGGGTAAGACCACGCTGCTGTCGACGCTCAACCGCGACGTCAAGCCGACGAGCGGCCGCATCCTGGTTGCCGGTCAGGACCTCATGAAGATCAAGAACCGCAAGGTTCCGTTCCTGCGTCGCCAGATTGGCGCCGTGTTCCAGGACTTTAAGCTTCTGCCGCAAAAGACCGCCTACGAAAACGTGGCGTTTGCCCTGCAGTGCATCGGCAAGCCCAAGGGCGTCATTCGCAGCCAGGTGCCCGAGGTGCTGCGCCTGGTCGGTCTGGCCGATCAGATGGACTCGCTGCCCGACCAGCTTTCCGGTGGCGAGCAGCAGCGCGTTGCCGTCGCCCGTGCTATGGTCAACCGTCCGCCGCTGCTGATCTGCGACGAGCCCACGGGCAACCTCGACCCGGCGATCTCGCTGGGCATCATGAAGCTGCTTGAGCGTATTAACCGCACCGGCACCACCGTGATCGTCGCCACGCACGACCGCGAGATGGTCGATAGCATGCACCGTCGCGTGATCGCCCTCGAGGGCGGCCACGTCATCCGCGACCAGGAGAGGGGAGGTTACGGCAACTATGGCACTAACTAACGTGGGCTACTCCTTCAAAGAGGCAATCAGCCACTTCTTCCGTAACTGGACTACCTCGCTCGGCGCCGTCATCACGATCTTCCTTTCGCTGTTTATCATCGGCCTGTTCATCATGGGCTCTGCGATGCTGAACTCCGTGATCGGCACCGTCGAGGATCAGGTTGTCATCAACGCGTTCATTAGTGATGACGCCGATCAGGCCGATGTTCAGGCTTTTGAGGCCGAGCTTAAGACGTGGAATAACGTCAAGTCCGTGACCTATAAGGACAAGGACGACGCGCTGGCCGAGTATACGAGCAAGATGTCGGGCAACGCCGACGCCACCATGAGCGCGCTCGATGGCCAGAACCCGCTGCCGGCTTCCTTCGCTATTGAGATGGACGATCCGTCCAAGGTCGAGAGCACGGCAAAGAAGCTCAAGAAGGATGCCGATTTCCAGAAGATCGCGGATGACGGCGACGTCAACGCGAGCGTGCTGTACGGCCAGGAGGAAGTGAGCCGCCTGTTCCAGGTGACCAACTACATCCGCATCGCCGCCGTGGTGCTCGTTGGTCTTCTGACCTTTATCGCATTCATCTTCATCAACAACACGATTCGCCTGTCCATCACGGCGCGTCGTCGTGAGATTGCGATTATGCGTCTGGTCGGCGCCAGCAACGGCTTCATTCGTGGCCCGTTTATCACCGAGGGCGTGCTGCAGGCCATTTTGGGCTCGCTGCTTTCCATCGGCGTTCTGGAGCTGCTGCGCAATCTGATGATTCCGCGTCTGCAGGAGAGCATCGGCTGGATGTCGTTTGCCCTGCCGATGCAGTACTACCTGGTGACCTATGCTGCGCTGATT
Source organism: uncultured Collinsella sp. (assembly GCA_902494295.1). Lineage (GTDB taxonomy): Bacteria > Actinomycetota > Coriobacteriia > Coriobacteriales > Coriobacteriaceae > Collinsella. Next base: position 1,471 of record CABUSL010000155.1, on the reverse strand, counting down.
CTGGTCGGTGTGATTATCGGTCTCTTTGGTTCTGCCATCGCCATGCGCCGCTACCTGCGCGTGTAGGCATGCTTGGAATTCATCCCTTCCAACGGGTCGTCTCTTATGGGGCGGCCCGTTTTTTGATCCCTAGGGGACGGCAGGAAAGCGAATCATTTGGGTAGACTCTTTGGAGTTCGCAATCGATAGTTAGGAGGCGCCATGGGGCGCAATAACAAGCATAAGCGTGGAGCTCGCAATCAGCGCGGGCCGGTGCGCAGCGAACGCCGTCCGAGCCTGACCGGGCGCGTGCAGCTCCATGAGCATAGCGCCTACGTTGTAACCGAAAACGGCGACTACAAGGTCATGGGCCGCGGTAAGCGCGAGATCATGGATGGCGATACCGTTGCCGTGAGCATTAAGAACAGCCCGCACGGTGAGCGGCGCGCCGTGATCGAAAGCGTGGTTGAGCGTGCAGCCATAAGCGTGGTGGGCACGTACCAGACCGCCGGTCCGCTCGGTGTGATCGAGCCGCTCGATTCGCGTCTGAAGGCCGACTTCTTCATTCTGCCCGAGGATACCTCGGCGGATCGTCTGGGTGTCCACCCGGGTGATGCTGTTGTCGCGCGCATTTTGACCTACCCGACGCGCCTGGAATCGGGTACCGTGACGATCGAGCGCCGCATTGGCGGAGATGACGCGCCCGATTTGGGCGTTCAATATGTGATGGCGCGTTACGGCTATACCGATAGCTATCCCGAGGCCGCGCTGGACGAGGCCGAGGGGCTTTCGCTCGATGTGTCCGCGGCGCTTAAGGACCCGCTCCGCCGCGATCTGCGCGACCGCTTTGTCATCACGATCGACCCAGTCGACGCGCGCGACTTTGACGACGCCATTTCGCTGGAGCGCACGCCCGAGGGTGGCTACAAGCTGGGTGTGCATATCGCCGACGTTTCACACTATGTGGCTTGGGACGGGCATATCGATCTTGAGGCTCGCCATCGTACGACATCGGTGTATCTGGCCGATCGCGTGCTTCCCATGCTGCCCGAACGCCTGTCCTGTGACCTGTGCTCGCTTCGCCCTGACGAGGACCGTCTTGCGTTTACCGTTGACATTGAGCTCGATGCACAGGGTCGCGTGCGGCATTACGATCCGTACCCCAGCGTGATTCGCTCGCGTGTGCGTATGGACTATGACGGCGCCGAGGCGCTGCTGGTGCGTGCCGGCGCGGTTGAGTATTCGGTGCTGGAGGGTGCGGCCGAGGATGTTGCGGCTGCCGAGACCTCGCGCGAGGAAGCGCTTGAGCGCGGTCTTGCGTGCGAGGAGGTCGCCCGCGGCTACAACGTCGACCTCTGCGATTTCCTTGTCGCCGCCAACGAACTCGCCGAACTTCGCCGTCGTATTCGTCGCGTCCGCGGCTCAGTCGATTTTGACACGGCCGAGATTCGTGCTCTATTGGATGAGGACGGAGTGCCCGTGCAGATTGTGG
>CABUSL010000154.1 GCA_902494295.1 uncultured Collinsella sp. | reverse complement strand
GCTCGATGCTTTTGCTGCCGCGCTTTCTGAGCATGCGCCCGCGGCGGCTCGCGTTGAGCGTGTCGAGGTTGTGGACCTGGCAGCCAACGGTTGGGATACCGCCAATGAACGGGGCTTTCGCATCGTAGCGTCGCAGGATCAGACCGCGCACACGACGCTCGTCTCGCCCGATATCGCCACCTGTGACGATTGCCTGCGCGAGTTGTTCGACCCCGCCGATCGGCGTTATCACTACCCCTTTATCAACTGCACCAACTGCGGGCCGCGCTTCACCATCATCCGATCGCTGCCGTATGACCGAGCGGCTACCTCGATGGACCGTTTCCCCATGTGCCCCGCCTGCGCCGCAGAGTATGCCGATCCACTCGACCGTCGCTTTCACGCACAGCCCGATGCCTGCTTTGATTGCGGGCCGCATATTACGTGGCGCGAGGCTGTGAACGGCGATGCGTGTGGGAATTCGTCCGCGACACCGGCCGTCGGCACCACACGCGAAGCCAGCGACGCCATTATCGAGCGCTGCGTTGAGCTGCTGGCCAGCGGTGGCATCGTCGCCATCAAGGGCCTGGGCGGATTCCATCTAGCCTGTGACGCTGCCAACGAGCAGGCGGTGGCCGAGTTGCGCCGTCGCAAACGCCGCAGCAACAAACCACTTGCCGTCATGGTGCGCAGTCTTGCTGATACCGAGCGCCTGTGTCATATCGACGATGCTGAACGCGATCTGCTCGCTGGCAGTATCCGCCCCATCGTGCTGCTGCGCCGGCGCACTGTTAGCGAGGACAACGACGGTTCCCCCGACATCCTCGCCCTCGCGCCATCTGTCGCGCACGACCTGCCCGAGCTCGGCGTCATGCTCCCCTATACGCCGCTTCAACATCTGTTGCTTGCCGCGGCAGAAGTCTGCGGTATGCACGCGCTCGTCATGACCAGCGGAAACCTGAGCGAAGAACCCATCGAGACCGACGACGACCTTGCCTGGGAACACCTCGTTGCTGCCGGCATCGCCGACGCGTTGCTCGGTAACGACCGCGCGATCCTCTCGCGCTACGACGACTCTGTAGTGCGCGTGGTCGACGGCGCCATTATGCCCGTTCGCCGCGCTCGCGGATATGCACCCCAGCCGCTGCCGTTGCCGGCGCTCGACCGCGCTCCGTCCTGCGTGCTCGCCTGCGGGCCACAACAAAAGGCCACGATTGCACTCGCGCGTGAAGGGACGAACGGCAAGACAACCTGTTTTGTGTCGCAGCATATCGGCGATGTTGAAAACGGCGGGACCTTCGATGCCTGGAACGCCGCGCGCACGCGCTTGAAAGATCTCTTTGACTTGGCGCCCGCCGCCTTGGCCTGCGATGTGCACCCCAACTATCTATCGGGCCAGTGGGCGCGCGAGCAGGCGCGAAAATGCAATCTGCCGCTCGTCGAGGTGCAGCACCATCATGCGCATGTCGCGAGCGTAATGGCCGAGACCATCGCCGCGGGCCAGCTTACAACCGACGCGCGCGTCCTTGGCATCGCCTTTGACGGCACCGGCGCCGGCACCGATGGGACCATTTGGGGCGGCGAGTTTCTTGTTGCCAGCCTTGGCGGCTTTGAGCGCGCCGCGCATTTGCGCACCTGGGCGCTCCCCGGTGGGGCGGCCTCCGTGCGCGACGCCCGCCGCAACGCCTTTGCCCTGCTCAGTGAGCTCGGCCTGCTCGAGCACCCAGGTGCCGCTCGGCTTTTAGACAGCCTCAACGAGCAAACGCGCAACGTGACAGCCACCATGATCGAGCGCGGCATCAACAGCCCGCGTACCAGCAGCATGGGGCGTCTCTTTGATGCCGCGGCAGCAATTCTGGGCATCTGCGACAAGGCAACCTACGAGGGCGAACCCGCCATCGAGCTTGAGGCCGCCGCCTGGCGCGCGCTCGACAACGAAATCGCCCATTTTCCCGACGACAACGCCGGCTATTTCGCATCTGGCCCATCGTGGCTGGACGGCCCCTATGTTCTGGACCAGAAAGCACTCTTTGAGGCACTTTTGGGAGGAATTGAAGCCGGAGCGCCCGCCTACAGGCTCGCGCTCGACTTCCATATCGCCATCGCGCGCTCTTCGGCACGAATCGCACGCGAAATCTGCGCGCGCGAAGGCATCGATACCGTCGCGCTCTCGGGCGGCGTGTTCATGAACCGACTTTTGCTCCAGCTCCTCACCCGCGAGCTCAAAAGCATGGGTCTCACTGTCTTGATTCCCCAAACCGTGCCCGTTAACGACGGCTGCATCGCCTACGGTCAGGCGGCAGTCGCAAGCGCTCGTCTTGCGCAGATTGCATCGCAGTAGGCTGTTCGGCCAGCCCGCAAGCCGCCGTCTCACAGGTGTAGCGCGTTTGCCCGCAGCGCCCGCGAGCGCTACCATCAACTGATGGATTATTAAGCGCCCATCCAGCGCAAAGCGTATAAAAGGGGAACAATATGTGCCTTGCCGTTCCCGGCAAAGTAGTCAAACGCGACGACGACCTCAAGGCCACCGTCGACATGATGGGCATCGAGCGCCCCGTGTCGCTGCGACTCGTGCCGACGGCGCAGGTTGGCGACTATATTCTCGTACACGCCGGCTTTGGCATCCAGATTGTCGACGAGCAGGAAGCACAGGAAACGCTCGAGCTTGTTAATGCCATGTCCGAGCTGGTCGAAGAAGACCAGCTGACCACCGACCCGGCGGAGGCTTACTAGTGGCGCCCGAGCAGCCGGCGCGCTCCGGTATCGATTTCTCGGCATTCCGCGATCCCAAGCTGGCTCGCGAGCTCATCGAGCGCATTCATGAGCTTGTCGGCGACCGCACCATCAACCTTATGGAAGTCTGCGGCACGCATACCGTGAGCATCGGGCGCTATGGCTTTCGCTCCATTATGCCGGCCGGGCTCAAGCTGCTGAGCGGCCCGGGCTGCCCCGTCTGCGTCACCGCCAACCGCGACATCGACCACGCAATCGCGCTCGCCAACATAGACGGCGCCATCATCACAACCTTTGGCGACATGATGCGCGTGCCCGGATCATCCACCTCGCTCGCTGCGCAAAAGGCGGCGGGGCGCGATATCCGCATCGTCTATTCCCCGCTCGACGCGCTCGACATTGCCGAGCAAAACCCTGATCGCCCGGTCATTTTTATGGGCGTGGGCTTTGAGACTACGACGCCCACCATCGCCGCCGCCATCTTGGAGGCCGAGGCGCGCGGGCTTTTGAACTTCTCGGTCTATTGCGCCCACAAGACCACGCCGCCGGCGTTGCGCGCCATCGCCAACGACCCCGAGACCACCATCGACGGCTTTATCCTGCCGGGCCACGTCGCCACCATCACGGGCTTGGCGCCCTTTAGCTTTTTGGTCGACGAATTCAATACCCCGGGCGTGGTCACGGGATTTGAACCGGTCGATATCCTGCAGGGCATCTGCATGCTGGTCCAGATGGTTGTCGAGGACAGGCCGGCGATTGACAACGCCTACCGCCGTGGCGTCAACGCAGACGGCAATCCCGTGGCGCGCCAGCTGGTCGAGCAGGTGTTTGAACCATGCGACACCACGTGGCGCGGGCTGGGGCCGATTGCGGCTTCGGGACTCGCCATTCGTCCCGAATTCTCGCGCTTTGATGCCCGTACCCGCTTTGATGTGCCCGTTGAGGCGACAGTCGATAGTTGCGGTAGCGGTAGTACGCCGCGCAG
>CABUSL010000153.1 GCA_902494295.1 uncultured Collinsella sp. | reverse complement strand
TTTGTGGCCATCCACACCAACGATACCCACCCCGCCATGTGCGGCCCCGAGCTCATGCGTATCCTCATCGACGAGAAGAAGCTCGAGTGGGACGACGCCTGGAACATCGTGACGCAGGTCGTGAGCTACACCAACCACACCATCCTGCCCGAGGCCCTGGAGAAGTGGCCCATCGGCACGTTCTCCAAGCTCCTCCCCCGCGTGTACCAGATCATCGACGAGATCAGCCGTCGTTGGCACGAGTCGTTCGACACCACGCAGGAGGGCTGGCAGGAGCGTCTGCGCCAGACCGCCATTCTGTGGGACGGCGAGATTCGCATGGCCAACCTGTCCGTGATCTGCAGCCACAGCGTCAACGGCGTGGCCAAGATCCATTCCGACATCATCAAGAACATCGTGCTCAAGGACTTCTATGCCCTGACGCCCGAGAAGTTCAACAACAAGACCAACGGCATCTCGCACCGTCGCTTCTTTGCCGAGGCCAACCCCACCTACGCCAAGCTCGTGACCGAGGCCATTGGCGACGGCTGGCTCAAGGACGCCTTTGAGCTGGAGAAGCTCAAGGAGTTCCAGAACGACACCGAGTTTCTGAAGGCCGTGGGTGCCTCCAAGCGCGCCAACAAGGAGCGCCTGGCCGCCTACGTTAAGGCCGAGACCGGTCTGGTCATCGACCCCAACACCGTCTTCGATGTTCAGGTAAAGCGCTTCCACGCCTACAAGCGCCAGCTCATGAACATCATGAAGGTGATGGACATCTACAACCGTCGCATCGCCGATCCCAACTTCCACGTGACGCCGACGACCTTCATCTTTAGCGGCAAGGCTGCCTCGAGCTACACCTTCGCCAAGGAGACCATCCGCCTCATTAACTCCGTGGCCGACGTCATCAACAACGATGCCCGCGTGAACGAGGTCATGAAGGTCTGTTTTATTCCCAACTTCCGTGTGAGCAACGCCCAGCTCATCTACCCCGCCGCCGAGATCTCGGAGCAGATCTCCACGGCCGGTAAGGAGGCCTCGGGCACGTCCAACATGAAGCTCATGATGAACGGCGCCATTACGCTGGGTACCCTCGACGGCGCCAACATCGAGATCGCCGACCTGGCCGGACGCGAGAACGAGGCCATCTTTGGCCTGACCGCTCCCGAGGTCGAGCAGCTCTGGGCATCCAACAGCTACTTTGCATGGGATACCCTCAACGGCGACCGCGAGCGCCTGGGCCGCGTGATGGACGAGCTCAAGGACAACACCTTTGCGGGTCTTTCGGGCAACTTCGAGAGCATCTACAACGAGCTCATGAACAACAATGACCCCGACCTGGTCATGGCCGATTTCCGCAGCTACGTGGATGCGTGGGAGAAGCTCACCGGCAGCTATGGCGACCAGGAGACCTGGAACCGCAAGGCGCTGCTCAACACCGCTTCCTCGGGCTGGTTCTCGAGTGACCGCACCATTCGCGAGTACCGCGACGAGATCTGGCACGCGTAAAGCGCGCGAGCTCCCCTATGCCAGCACGGCATTACTCGACGGGCGTGACGTTGCGCCGCGCCCGTCGCTAATGGGTTTAAGAACATCGATGACAGAAGGAGAAATCGATGAGTAAGAAAGAATGCATCGCGATGCTCCTCGCAGGAGGACAGGGCAGCCGATTGGGGGCACTCACCCAAAAGATCGCTAAACCGGCGGTTAGCTTTGGTGGCAAGTTCCGCATTATCGACTTTTCGCTGTCCAACTGCTCCAACTCGGGTATCGACACGGTGGGCGTTCTGACGCAGTATCGCCCCTACCTGCTGCATGCCTACGTGGGCTCCGGCGAGGCTTGGGATCTGGACAGCCGTGACGGCGGCGTGTCGATCCTGCCGCCGTACGAGACGCAGACCGGTGGCGCCTGGTATGCGGGCACGGCCGACGCCATTACGCAGAACCTCGACTACATCAAGGCCAACGACCCCAAGTACGTCCTGATTCTTTCGGGTGACCACCTGTATCGCATGGATTACCGCAAGATGCTCAAGACGCACATTGAGAACAACGCCGACCTCACGGTGAGCGTTATGCCCGTGCCGTGGGAGGAGGCCAGCCGCTTTGGCATCCTGACCACCGACCCCGAGGACGGCCGCATCACCAAGTTTACCGAGAAGCCCGATAAGCCCGATTCGAACCTTGCGTCCATGGGCATCTACATCTTCTCGGCCGACGTGCTGATCGAGGCGCTCGAGGCGGACGCCCTGGACCAGCGCTCGAGCCACGACTTTGGCAAGGACATCATCCCCAAACTGCTCGGCGAGGGCAAGCGCCTGTACAGCTACGAGTTCCACGGCTTTTGGAAGGACGTCGGCACCATCGCCAGCTTCCACGAGACCTCGATGGACCTGCTGGGCAACAACCCCGAGTTCGATCTGTTTGACAAGAGCTTCCCCATCATGTCCAACATCACTACGCGTCCGCCGCACTACATTGGCCCGGACGGCCGGCTGGACGACTGCCTGGTCTCCAACGGCTGCAAGATCTACGGCACCGCTCGCCACTCGATCCTTTCGACCGATGTCATCATCGAGGAGCGCGCCGTGGTCGAGGACTCCGTGCTGCTGCCGGGTGCGCACGTTAAGAGCGGCGCGCACATCTGCCGCGCTATTTTGGGCGAGAACTCCACGGTCGAAGAGGGCGTGAAGCTCGGCTCTGTCGATACCACCAAGGATACGGCCGTCGTTGGAAATGACGTCGTTATCGGGAAGGGGGAATGATCCGATGATCAATCGCAAGGCCATCGGTTATATCACCGCTAACTACTCTTCGACCTACGGCAGCGTGCTGCTCAAGGACCGCCCCATCGCGTCCGTTCCGTTTTTGGGCCGCTACCGCCTGATCGACTTTCCGCTGTCCAACATGATGAATGCAGGCATTAAGACCGTCGGCGTCGTCATGCCGGGCAACTACCGCTCGCTGATCGACCACGTGGGCTCGGGCAAGGACTGGGGCCTGGACCGCAAGAAGGGCGGCCTGTTCATGGTGCCCGGCAACGCGTATGGCACCACCAAGGGCGGCATGCGCTTCCTGCTGCGCGACATCATCTCCAACAAGACGCTGTTCCAGCGCTCGGACAAGCCCTACGTTGTGATGATGGGCACCAACATCATCTTTAACATGGACCTTAACACCATCATCGACGCGCACGAGAACTCCGGCGCCCAGATGACCGTGGTGTACTGCAAGGCCACGCGCAACGTCGATGACGAGACCAAGCTCGAGATTAACGAGAACGGCCGCCTGACGGGCGTGAGCGCCGGCGTCGTGTACGGCGACAACGCGTCTATGGACTGCTGCATCGTCAACCGCGAGACGCTGCTCGAGATTATCGACCACTACCAGGCCGCCGACTATCTGGACCTGCTCGAGGCACTCCAGGGCGACTTTGGCAACATCGACGTGTGCAGCTACGAGTACAAGGGCGAGGTCGTGGGCGTGTTTAGCGAGAAGTCGCTCTATCGCCGCAGCATGGACCTGCTCGACCAGACTGTGGCCGACCAGCTCTTTGACCCCGAGCGCCCGATTCTGACCAAGGCTCACGACGTGCCGCCTTCGCGCTATGCGACCGGCAGCCACGCGTGCAACTCGATCATCTCGGCAGGCTGCATCATCAAGGGCACCGTGCGCAACTCGATTCTGTCGCGCGGCGTCGTGGTCGAGGAGGGCGCCTCGGTGACC
>CABUSL010000152.1 GCA_902494295.1 uncultured Collinsella sp. | reverse complement strand
GCCTGCGTAAACCGCGCAGCCAGACATGGCGTTCTATCTTATCGCACCTGTGTCGATGTGCCGCGGAAAAGTAGCTCCTGCCCAAAGACTTGACGGAGACGAAACAATTGACGCACCGCGGCACCCGCCCGCGCTCGTCACGTGCGACAATATGCCCCAATAAAACAGCACTTGGAAAGGCCCGTCATGACTGCACGCCTCATTGTTATGGATATCGACTCCACGCTCATCAACCAGGAAGTCATCGACCTGTTGGGCGAGGAAGCCGGCGTGGGCGAGCAGGTAGCACAGATCACCGAACGCGCCATGCGCGGCGAGCTTGACTTTAAGCAGGCGCTCGAGGAGCGCGTGGGGCTGCTTGCCGGCTTGGATGAGAGCGTGTTCGAGCGCACTTTTGAGCGCGTGACGTTTACCCCCGGCGCGTTAGAGCTTGTGCGCTCGGCACACAGCAAGGGCTGGAAGGTCGGCGTGGTAAGCGGCGGCTTCCACGAGGTCGCTGACAAGATCGCAGCCGCCGCGGGCATCGATTTTTGCCTGGCCAACCGCCTGGAGGTCGTGGACGGCAAGCTCACCGGTAAGTTGGCTGCCGACATTGTGACCAAGGAGTCCAAGCTCATCCAGCTGCTGGACTGGGCAGTTGAGTGCGGCGTCGACATGGCCCACACGGTCGCTATTGGCGACGGGGCAAACGACATCCCCATGATCCAGGCCGCGGGCACGGGCATCGCGTTTTGCGCCAAGCCTAAGACGCGCGAAGCCGCCCCGTTTGCCATCGACGAGCGCAACCTGATGCTCGCCATGGACATCATCCTACGCGACTAGCCGATCCGTCTAACAATTGAATCAGTCTGTCCTATAGTTTCCGAACAATTTTGTCTTAGTGTTCGGAAACACACCCTTTGAGTGCTAGACTTTGCGCCGTCGAAGGGAACATATATGGATAAGCGAGATCTAGAGCAGCTGCTGAGCGATGTTGCCGGCGGATCAGTCACTCCTGCCGACGCCCTTACACGCATCCAGACGGCTCCGACTGCCGATTTGGGCTTTGCGCAGCTCGATCTTTCGCGCGGAGTGCGCCAGGGAGCCGGCGAGGTTGTCTACGGTGCCGGTAAAACCGCCGAGCAAATTGCCGCCATTATCGAGGCGCTGCGCGATGCAGGCCAGGAGCGCATCCTGGTCACACGCTTGGATGCCGAAAAAGCCGCCCGTACCTCGGAGCTCCTCGACAACGGCATCGACCTGGGATATGTCCCGGACGCGCAGCTCGCCCTCGTGGGCGGCAAGCCCTCCCCTACCGGCAACGGACGCATCGTCGTCGCCTGCGCCGGCACGAGCGACTTACCCGTCGCCGAAGAAGCCGCGTTGACGGCCGAGTTCTATGGCAACGAGGTCGACCGCCTCTACGACGTAGGTGTCGCCGGCCTGCACCGCCTGCTCGCGCATGCCGAGGAACTTGCCCAGGCGCAGGTGGTCATCGCCATCGCCGGCATGGAGGGCGCGCTGGCGAGCGTTATCGGCGGTCTGGTGAGCTGTCCGGTCATCGCCGTTCCCACCAGCGTTGGCTACGGCGCAAGTTTTGGTGGCGTAGCTGCACTGCTCGCCATGCTCAACTCCTGTGCCAGCGGCGTTTCGGTCGTCAATATCGACAACGGCTTTGGCGCCGCCTACCAGGCAAGTCTTATCAATCATCTGAGCGCCGGCACACCCCGCGCCCGCTAAGGAGCATTCCATGTCCAATCATCAGCACACGCTTATCATCGACGGCACCTCGGGCATCAGCGGCGATATGACCGTCGCGGCCCTGCTCGACCTGGGCGCCAGCGAGGAGCACCTGCGCGAACAGCTCGCCACACTGCCGGTCGACGGCTTTACGATCGCCGTCACGCGCGTAAACAAGCATGGCATCGACGCCTGCGATTTCGACGTTCAGCTGGCAGAAGAGCTCGAGAACCACGACCACGACATGGCATGGCTCTACGGCAACGAAGCAGCTGCCGAGCACACGCACGAGCACGAGCACCACCATCATGACCATGACGAGCATGAGCACTGCCATGAGCATGATCATGAGACCCACGGCCATGACCACGAGGGTCACCATCACGCCCACCACCATCACCACCGTTCTTTGGCGGACGTCACCGCCATCATCGACGGCTCACAGCTAAGCGATGGCGCCAAGCGTCGTGCGCTCGCCATCTTTACCGCACTTGCCGCCGCCGAGGCCAAGGCCCACGGCAAAACGCCCGAAACCGTCATGTTCCACGAGGTGGGCGCCGTCGACTCCATCGTCGACGTCTGCTCTGTCGCCATCTGCCTCGACGACCTGGGTATTGAGGACATCGTGGTCGAGTCGCTTTCCGAGGGCCACGGCACCATTCGCTGCGCCCACGGCCTCATGCCCATTCCCGTCCCCGCTGTCGTCAACCTATGCCAAGCAGGCAATATCGCCCTCACGCCCGCACCGGTCTCCGGCGAGCTCGTGACGCCCACGGGCGCCGCCATCGTCGCCGCACTGCGCACGTCCGACCAACTGCCCTCACGCTACCGCATCGAGGCCGTCGGCTACGGCGCCGGCAAACGCCCCTACGAGGGCTGCTCCGGCACGCTCCGTTGCCTGCTTGTTCACGTGGATGCATAGCCATGGATGCCCGCAAAACCAAAAGCCGCGCCGCTATTGTCACGGCGTTTTCCGAGCTCCTTCGCGAGGAGGACTACGGCAAGATCACCGTCGGCGACATCATCGCGCACGCTCACGTAGGCCGCGCGACATTCTACGGTCTCTTTAAGAGCAAGGACGACCTACTGTCCGAGCTCGTGAGCGACATCTGCACCCACGCCCTCGACGACGATGGCACACCGCTCGACGACCCACTCGTGCAGGTCGAGCATATCCTCAACAATCTATGGGAACGTCGCCAGGGCGTACGGGCCCTCGTAGCCGGCGCCGGCTCACGCGTCTTCGCCGACTGTCTCCGCAAGACCATCATGTCGCGCGCAGCCGAAACCGTCCCCGCCGACCCCGCAGGCCCCGCCAGCACCATGGACCGCAGCTTCTTGCTACACCACATAGCCTCAAGCTTCGTAGCCACCGTCCAATGGTGGGCCTGGCACAACTTCCAAGCAGACAAAGCCGACGTAGCCAAAGACTACCTCTCAGCCATAAAACCCCTCTTCAACTAAGTAAACCCCTCATCCCAAAGTTCCGCCCTCATCTCAAAGCCCCGCCCCAACCCAAAGCACAATCCATCCCAAAGTGTCGACAGCAGCCCAACGCCCCTACCAGCAACAAGCCCCTCCCATCCAAATTCAGATATATATGTTGGGTTGCTTGTACGAACGCAACAAAGACCCCGCAGCTGGCCGCATGGGGACCGGCTTCGCCATGAACCAGGCTCGTGACCTTGGTCCTCGCATGGCCTATCAGGTGCTGCCGATTAAGAACAAGGCCGACAACAACTGGAAGTACGGCCTGCTCGTTCCTGGCATCGCACCGTTTATCGGTGCCGCTCTGGCCGCACTGTTTGTGCACGGCTTCTTGGGCATGTTCTAGTCCAAGGCTACATAGTTGTCCGCTGGCCGCATGGGGTAACTTCCCAGCGCGTCCTCGGACATGAAAGAACCCCCGCTGCGCACTTCGTGCGGCGGGGGTTCTTTCGTCCTGCGGAATGCGCTGGGAAGTTACCCCATGCGGCCAGCTGCGGGGTCTTTGTTGCGTTCG
>CABUSL010000151.1 GCA_902494295.1 uncultured Collinsella sp. | reverse complement strand
TTATCGTGGCCGTCGCCATCACCAAGTTTGTGTCCCAATCAGCGCAACATTCATGACTCTCTCCTACTTATCGTCGGGCTCGGTGACGCGCTTGGTAAACGAGAGCTTGGACTCCTTACCGGTCATGAGCTTTTTGATGTTCGCGCGATGGGCCCACACCACGGTGATGCCGATTATCGCCATGCAGAACTTGAGGCCCAGGCTGCTGTACGGAAAGACCGCGCAAGCAGCGATGGGAAGACCGATGGCCGCGGCAAGCGAGCCCACCGACACAAACTTGGTGATGGCGACGGCCACGATAAACATGCCCAGCAGCGACAGGCCAATTGGCCAATACCAGGCGAGGATGACGCCCAGGCCAACTGCGATTCCCTTGCCGCCATGGAAATTGAGGTAGGGCGAGAAGATGTGGCCCCACACCGCTGCCAGGCAGATGACGCCGAGCATCCAGTCGCCGGGGGCTCCGGGCGCCATGATGTTCGGCGGAAATCCATAGCCCACGCTCGCGATGAGCGGACGGGCGATGACAACGCAGATGGCGCCCTTAAGGCAGTCGAGCAGCAGCGTGAGCGCGGCCACCTTGGGGCCGGCCACGCGCAGCGCGTTGGTGGTGCCGATGTTGCCGGAGCCCGCCTTGCGAATGTCCGTGTGGTTGAACACGCGGCCCAAGATCAGGCCAAACGGAATCGCTCCGATAAAGAACGAGACCACGGCGCAGATGGCGGTCAGCAGAATCGGATTATGCATCCTTTTGCTCCTTCTTCCTAAAGAAGAGTCGAATGGGCGTGCCGGCAAAGTCGAAGGTCGAGCGCATGCGGTTCTCGACGTAGCGCTGGTAGGTGTCGTTGACCAGATCGCTGTGGTTGACGAAGAACGTAAACGTCGGCGGGTTGACGCCCGTCTGGGTCACGTAGTGCATGCGCAGGCGGCGCTTGCCGTCCACCACGGTATGACCGAACTCACGCAGGTCGGTGAGGAACGTGTTGAGGCGCGAGGTGCTGATCTTTTGCGAGCGCGTCTTCTCGGCGGCGTCGACCATCGCCCAGATCTTCTCGACGCTGCGGCCGGTCAGGGCAGAGATGCGCAGGTACTGGGCCCAGGGAGCCATGACGCCCAGACGGCGGTCGATGGTCTCCATGCAGGCCTCGCGCTTACGGTCGTCGTCGAGCAGATCCCACTTGTTGAGCAGCACAACGATGGCGCATCCGCGCTCGATGGCAAGACCCATGACCTTTTGGTCCTGCTCGGTAACGCCCACGGAGGCGTCGACGACGAGCAGCGCCACGTCGGCGCGATCGATGGCGCGCAGACCGCGGACCATGGAGTAGTACTCGATGTTCTCGTACACGGTGCTCTTCTTGCGAATGCCCGCGGTGTCGACCATGCGATAGTGCTTGCCGTTACGCTCGACGACCGTGTCGATGGCGTCGCGCGTCGTGCCGGCAATGTTGGACACGATAGAGCGGTCGGCGCCCAGGATGCGGTTGAACAGCGACGACTTACCGGCGTTGGGTCGGCCGATGATGGCCACATTCAGCGCGTCGGGGAACTCGTCGGCGACTTCGTCCTCTTCCTCGGGAAGCAGGGCCACGATGTCGTCGAGCAGGTCGCCCGTGCCGTGGCCGTGCAGGGCCGAGAGCGGCGTGGGCTCACCGATGCCGAGCGAATAGAACTCCCAGATGCTGTCGTTCTCGCGATCGGGGTTGTCGAGCTTGTTCACCAGCAGAAAGACCGGCTTGTCGCAGCGCTTGAGCATGCGGGCGACCGACTCGTCCTCCTCGGTGACGCCGGTGCGGCCGTCGACCACAAACAGGATGACGGCGGCTTCCTCGGCGGCGGCGAGGGCCTGGTCGCGGATGGACGTAGCAAAGACGTCATCACTCTTGAGCGGCTCGATGCCGCCCGTGTCGACGATGGTGAACTCGCGGCCGTTCCAATCGGCCGTGTGATACGAGCGGTCGCGCGTGACGCCGCGAGACTCGTGGACGATGGCGTCCGAGGTCTGGGCCAGGCGGTTAACGAGCGTGGACTTGCCCACGTTGGGGCGTCCGACGACGGCGACGATAGGTTTCATCTGCTCTCCTTTAATGGGTAGGGTCAGCGGAATTAGTAGAGTCGGCAGGCACAATGCCAAGGATGTGCTCCAGGGTATCGAGCAGCTCATGCGGCATGGTCGACACCACATGAACCTCGGCGCCGCGACTGGTAAGGCTTGCGAGTAAATCGTCACGATGATACTCGTCAAGCGTCATGCCGTCAGCGTTGAACATGAGCTTAGGCACAAAGAGCATAACCCCCGACAGGTCTTGGGGCAGCTGCTCCAGAATGTCACACGCGACGATGAGGCCGGTCACGTCCACGTTGCCGCCAAAGTAGCGGTTCTTGATGGCTATGACAGTGCCGTCTAGACCATGCGGCGACTCCACAAAGCGGGCCACGGTGTCGCGTGCGCTGGCGCCCGAGAGGCACAGCAGGTGCTGGCTGCGGGCGGCGATGGCATCGCGGACGCGGTCCAGTCTCTCGGCATCGGTAGCCAGCACGTCGTCGGTCTCGTCCAGGTAGGAACGGATCATGCCGATGCCGTCGTAGTACTGCGGGTAACCGTCGTAAAAGTCTGCCTCGGGAGGATCGATGCCGGCGTCCAGATAGAACTCGTCGCTCATCTGGAAGGTGTGGCGGCCAAAGCGCTCATAGGCGCGGTCCTGGAACGGCCGGATCATGGCAATGGTCTTGCGTGCGAGCTCGGGCTTGTCGCTATAGGACCAGCTAAAACGGTTCTGATGCTTGGTAAAACCGAGCGGCACAATGCCCAGGCTGGTGATTTGCTCGTGCTCCTCGCAAAAGCGCAGGGTCTTTTCCAGCTCCTCGCCGTCATTCATGCCAGGGCACAACACGATTTGCGCGTGAATCTCGATGCCGGCGGCCATGATGGCCTCGAGTACGTCCATGCCTCGTTGGGCGTTGCGGCCCATCATACGACGGCGGACGTCGGGGCTCACGGCGTGGACCGACACGTTCATGGGGCTCATGTTGCGTTTGATGACGTTTTGCACGTCCTCGTCGGTGAGGTTCGTGAGCGTGACAAAGTTGCCCTGCAAAAAGCTCAGGCGGTAGTCATCGTCGCGAATATAGAGCGTGGAGCGGCCGCCCTTGGGGAGCATCGTCATAAAGCAGAACACGCAGGCGTTCACACAGGTGCGCATGCCATCGAAGATGGGGCCATCGAACTCAAGGCCCCAGTCCTCTCCCGGGAAGCGGTCGAGCTCGACGGAGGTGACGGTGTTGTCGCGTGGGTCGAAAACCTCGAGGTCGACGGTATCATCGTCGGCCTCCCAGAGCCACACGATCATATCGGTCAGCTGCTCACCGTTGACCGTGAGCACGCGCATGCCCGGCTCGATACCCACATCCCACGCGGGCGATTCGGGACGCACGTTCTTTACGAGCGCGCCCTCACCCGGCTCGGGGTCGCGGCTGCGCCCGTAATCGGCCACCTCGGCGGCGTATGCGGGTACGGTCTGGTCCATGATTAGCGGCAAAGCTCCTTGATGCGCTCAACGGCGCGCTCGATGTGTTCTTGCGGGGTGGAGGCTCCGGCAGTGATGCCGATGTGGCGTACATTGGCAAACCATGCGGCCTGTAGCTCGGAAGCCTCCTCGATGTGATGGGTGTGCTCGCAGACGTCGGCGCAGATCTGTGCCAAGCGGCGGGTGTTACCCGAGTTCTTGCCGCCCACCACGACCAT
>CABUSL010000150.1 GCA_902494295.1 uncultured Collinsella sp. | reverse complement strand
TTTCTAGCTTGTCCTTTTAGGCAACGAGCCTGCACGCATATTCAATGGCTGCTGCGAGGCCGCCGCTCGATCGTGGTTTAAAGACCATGTCGGCGGCGGCCTCGTTTTCGTATCCGGCGTCGCGAAGGGCGAGTGCGATACCGGCTTCCAGGAGAAGGGGCAGGCCGCGTTGGCTGGTTGCGATTACGGCAGCCTGATTGAGCGAGCAGCTGTGCGCTTGGCATTGGATGGCAAGTTCACCTTGCACCGGGCAAGGGACCAGAACGGCGGCGACGCGACTTGATAGCAATGCAAATGCTGTGCGCTCATCGGGCGAAAGGCATTCTGCTTCAACGACGACGAGCTTGGGCGGCGCGCTGTTTGTGCGAAGCGTGGCTCGGTACATGCGGACCGAAGAACCCGACATAGAAAACTCCTGTGTATTCGGCAAAACGTAAACTATAGTTTACGTTTATGTTCGGCTCCATTTCAAACTCGGCTGCATGGACGAACGTGCGAAACAGATTCTTGGCAGGCGGGTCGAAGAGACACGCAGAGACCTTGGTATCTCCAAGGTTGATTTTTGTGTGGCGACAGGAATCAGCCGACCCTACCTCGACCGAATCGAAGATGGGACGGCAAATTTCACGCTCAAGGTTCTATTTAAGATCGCGCCCGCACTCGGCATGACGGTGTCAGAGCTTCTCGAGGGTATCGAATAGGGCGTTCCCCCGCTGTATTTGACGCTCTTTGGGCGGGTCCCCCTGGTTGCGATGTGCAAAATCGCGAGTATTCAGCACTTGTTCAGCCGTAGATGGTAGCTCGAGCGGCTGGCTTTGCCTTTTTGACAGTAGTTAATCCACACGCTTAATAAAAATGTGGAATAAATATTTACTAGACGGCCTCTTCGCCCTAAAAGTTCGTCTAACAATCGGCCGATTCTATGTCTCCGGCGGAGAAATTGCAGAATACTCCGATTTTTGCACGGCCCGAGGGGGACCACCTGTCGTTTGAGGCTGCGATAAGTGGAACTGCCTTAGGGATTACGCCATCGGGATGCGGTCGTGGTTGACTTGGCTGTAGAACAGGCGCTGGATTTCGGCGGCATCGCGTGACTGGCCGAGTGCCCACATGGTCTTGGCCACGAGCGTCTCGGTGGTCATGTCGTCGCCGCGCAGAATGCCCGGATGATCGGCGTAAGCACGGCCGACCTCATAAACGCCCAGATCGAGACCCTCTTCGGGGACCTGCGTGGTCATAACGACGGTGCGGCCCGAATCGACCCAGCGGAAAATTGCCTCTTGGAACGACTCGCCCGACTCGCCAAACTCGGGGATACCGCCAATGCCAAAGGTTTCAAGGATTACAGCATCGTAGCTATCGGCAAGGGCGTCGAGGATGCCCGGGTTTACGCCGGGCGTAAGCTTGAGTACAAATACGCGCGGGTCGATGCTGTCGTAGAAACGCACCGGGTATTCGCTCTGATGCGTGCCGTGAAGCCCGTTGCGCACGATGCGGTCGTTGCGGATGTAGGCAATGGGCGGATAGTTGACGCTAATGAATGCGTTAAAGCTCATGGTGCGCTGCTTGCGGGCGCGCGTGCCGGCAATGGCTACGCCGCCAAACACGATCGAGACGTCGTGCGAATGCTCGTCGAGCGCATAGAGCAGGCTCTGGTACAGATTGAGCTTGGCATCGGTAAAGGGATTGCCCATGGGCTTTTGCGAGCCGGTGAGCACGATGGGCTTGGGGCTGTCCTGAATCAGATAGGAAAGCGCCGCCGCGGTGTAGCTCATGGTGTCGGTGCCGTGCAGGACCACAAACCCGTCGTGGTCGGCATAGCCCTCGACGATGACGTCGCGGATACGCATCCAGTCGCTCGGGCGCATATTGGTGCTGTCGATGTTCATGGGCTGCACCACGTCGAGCTCGCAGAGGTCCGAGATCTCGGGGACGCTCTGGGCGAGCTCCTCACCGGTCAGGGCGGGGGAGAGGCCGTTGCCGTCCTCGGTCGATGCGATGGTGCCGCCCGTGGCGATGAGAAGGATGCGCTTCATGCTGGTATTCCTATCGTATTTGCCGCCGCAAGGGCGGAGTCGTTCGGCAGTATTGTGGCACAGGGCGTCCAATGTTCAAACGTATTACATCATCTGTAACGTTTGGTAACACTTCAATTGCCGTCAAATAGGGGCCTAGGTCGTGCGTTTGCCGTGCGCTGATGGCTGCGAGGGGCGAGAAACCCCATATAACGTGTACACTATGAAGGCTATTTTCGTTCATTCACGCGGGTGGGCACCGGCTCCCCGCCAACAAGAGGGGGAACCATGGATCAAAAGGCTTCCGCAAAGGTCCTCGTACTCGACTTTGGTGCGCAGTACGGTCAGCTCATTGCCCGTCGCGTCCGCGACCTCAACGTGTATTCCGAGATTGTCCCCTGCGACATCTCGGCCGACGAGATTCGCGAGATGAACGCCTCTGCGCTCATCCTTTCTGGCGGCCCGGCCTCCGTGTACGCCGAGGACGCTCCGTCCATCGACCCCGCCATCTTTGACCTGGGCCTTCCCGTCCTGGGCTTTTGCTACGGCCATCAGATCACGGCCGTGACGCTCGGCGGCAAGGTCGGCCACTCCGAGGTGGGCGAGTACGGCCGCGCCACCATCACGCGCACGGCTGGTGCCAAGCTCTTTAACTCTACGCCCATGGAGCAGACCGTGTGGATGAGCCACCGCGACGCCGTGTCCGAGGTGCCCGAGGGCTTTACCGTTACCGCCAGCACCGACGTGTGCCCGGTCGCTGCGATGGAGTGCATCGAGCGCAAGATCTTCACCACGCAGTTTCACCCCGAGGTCAAGCACTCCGAGTACGGTCAGCAGCTGCTGAGTAACTTCCTGTTTGAGATCTGCGGCCTGGAGCCCAACTGGAGCATGGACAACCTGGTCGAGACCATGACGGCCGAGTTTCGCGAGAAGGTCGGCGACGACCGCGTGATTCTGGCTCTGTCCGGTGGCGTCGACTCCTCCGTCGTGGCTGCGCTGGGCGCTCGCGCCGTGGGCAAGCAGATGACCTGCGTGTTCATCAACCACGGCCTGCTGCGCAAGGGTGAGCCCGAGCAGGTGGAGGAGGTCTTCACCAAGCAGTTTGACGTTGACTTTATCCACGTCCACGCCGAGGACCGTTATGCCGAGCTTCTGGCCGGCGTGACCGAGCCCGAGGAGAAGCGCCGCATCATCGGTACGCAGTTCTGGAAAGAGTTCTTCGCGGTTGCTCAGCAGCTCGAGACCGATGGCAAGCCGGTCAAGTACCTGGCTCAGGGCACCATCTACCCCGACATCATCGAGTCCGGCGCTCGCAAGACGGGCGGCAAGACGGCCACCATCAAGAGCCACCACAACCTGATCCCGTTCCCCGAGGGCGTACACTTCGACCTTATTGAGCCGCTCGACCACTTCTTTAAGGACGAGGTCCGCGCACTTGGTTTGGCGCTTGGCCTGCCGGGTCACATCGTGTTCCGCCAGCCTTTCCCGGGCCCGGGCCTGGCCATCCGCATCATCGGTGCGGTCGACAAGGAGAAGCTCGAGATCCTCAAGAACGCCGACGCCATCGTGCGCGAGGAGCTCGACGCCTACAACCAGCGTCTGTTTGAGCAGACCGGCGAGCGCAACTCCGAGCACAGCTGCTGGCAGTATTTCGCGGTCCTGCCTGACATCAAGTCCGTTGGCGTTATGGGCGACGAGCGCACTTATCAGCGCCCGATCATCCTGCGTGCCGTCGAGTCCAGCGATGCTATGACCGCCGACTGGGCCAAGCTGCCCTACGACGTGCTGGCCCGCATCTCCGGCCGCATCGTTGCCGAGGTTCCCGGAGCCAACCGCGTGTGCTACGACAT
>CABUSL010000149.1 GCA_902494295.1 uncultured Collinsella sp. | reverse complement strand
CGGTCTGTTACTTTTAATCTAACGATTCTTTGAGGAATGCAGGTGCTTCTGAATGTACTGTCGACTTCTTCTCAAACTAATCCTAAGAGACAAGGCCGTATGGATTTCCACGCTCGTTCTTGCTGCAGCCTTTTCCGTCCCCATTGCGTTCAATTCACCCATCTACGGCCCCTTCTTTATGAAGCAGGGCATGCAGGGCTTTGTCGACGCATTCAATACGCGCGCGCCCCAGGCCAGCGGCACAGACCTATCGCCAGAGCAGCAAGATGACGCTGAGCTTGCAAGATACGCGAACGCCGCCCTCGCCGCTCAAACCGACGCCGCCTTTCTCGACTCTGCCGAGAGCTACTACGCGCTCATGGACGAGGGCTTCCAATCCGGGTCCATCGTGGGGGACCAGGAGACCAATGACGCAGAGCTCGCATATTGCCGCGCTCTGAGCAGCTCCGGCATCGCGGATATCCCGGCCTCCGCAAACGACCTGCCGTTCCTCTCCTTCCTGCCCTACGCCATTGCCCAGGCGCCGTCCTTCCTTCCCTTCATCCCCTTCCTTCTCTCGTCGATACTCGTGCTCGGCGCCACAAGGCCCGGGACCCTGGCGGCAAAGGCGCCCGTGCCCAAATTCCGGCGCCTTATCCAAACCGTGTTTTCGATAATTGGCGCGGGGACCGCGATGCTCCTCGCCGGCCTTGCGCCCGGGAGTATTTACGCCTTGGCCCTAAACGGCTTCGGGCAGATCGGATACCCGATCGCCTTCTTCCATAACGGCGCGCTCACTACCACGACCGCGGGAAACGTCTTCACGACCATACTTCTCGCGCTGCTCGCGGGTGGAACCTTGATATCCGTTTGTTCCGTCGTCCTATCGACCGCAACGAGGCGCGTCTTCGCGGGCCCCCTTACCTCCGCGTTGCTTGTCGCGGCCCCGGCATTCCCGTTATTGTCCGATTCGGCACTGGGGCATAATGCCGCGCTCGGGCTCCTGCCGCTGGCCGTGTTCTCGCCTATCGAGGCAACGGGTTACGTAGGATGCTTCCCGACAGAATTCATTGGCTCCGGTTCGGGCGGCGCATCGATGCTTGCCGTGGCCCTGGTATACGTCGCGGTCCTTTTCGCGGTCGGCGCCGTTGTGACGCGTTCGCCCAAACAGGCTGGACCCGCTAAAAAGCACCATGGGCTCGAGCTTCTGGACGTGAGCGTTGGATACGGGAGCACGACGATACTTTCGATCGGATCGCTTTCCTTGCGCCCGGGAACGGCGGCGGGGCTCGTCGCTCCCAACGGCTCGGGGAAAACCACCCTTCTTGAAGCGCTGTCGGGCCAATTTCCCACCCGCATCCGCTCGGGAAGCCTGGCGGCAGACGGAATCTGCCAACGTCGATCAGCCGAATTCGCAGAACTCGTCTACCTGAGCTCTTCGGGCGGCGCGGATCTCTACCCCACGCTATCGGCCCGCGAGCACCTCTCTTTCGTTAGGGAGGCGTGGAAATCGGCCGCCGACATCGACTCGCTCTGCGACTCCCTCGGAATCTCCCCATATCTCGACAAGCCGACCCGTAAACTCTCGACGGGAATGAAGCAGCAGGTAAAGCTTGCCATGGCGATAGCGACCGATTGCCCGTACCTCATCCTCGATGAACCGCTGAACGGCCTCGATCCGGGAAAGCGGAAAACCTCCTGCGACGCGATGCGCAGCGAAGTGGCGCGGGGACGCAGCGTGCTCATCTCAAGCCATCTACTCGACGACCTGGCAGACCTCACCAACTCGTTCTACTTCATCGAAGCCGGCACGCTCGTGGAAAAGATCAAGTCGTCCTCGCAGACGCTCAAGCAGGAATACCTCGATACATACGAGGGAGGTGAATGACATGATAGGCAAGAGCTATGCAAAGATAGCGATTGTTGGCTTTGCACTTTGTCTTGCAATGGTGCTATGTGCATCATTTGCGAGGTTTAGGTCCGAGCAGTCGTTCATTGATGGCGCTGAAAACGGTTTTGGCATAGATGGGATGTATGTCAACGATGGCGCGACCAAGCCGTCTATGGCGATTCTTGCAGGTGAAGATATGGAATGGCAAATCTGTAATGACGATGGCTCTTGTCTGAGTGGTCGTTTGGCCGCAACGAGCGACCCGAACTCGTTCGATCTTCTCGACAATGATGGAGCGGATTGCGGTTCTGTTCACCTTTCATATGCATCGCGAGACGGGATGGACGGCATTCTCTATGTCTCCCACGAGACTGGCGATTTCAAGATGCGTAGGACTAACCGAGTGCCGGCTTTTTTCGAGGAGTGAGAATTCCCGTCGGTCTGCCGATCAGGCCGCCGGGGTATCGAACCCCGCATTCATCCGTACACACGGATGAATGCGGGAAGTGTCCGGATGAAGTTGATAATCAAGGAAACAAAGCCGTTCTGCCTGGGACGGCTTTGGCCTGGACTTTAACTACAACATCGCAATCGACACTTATCAGCTCGCGCAACGCGCATGGCCAAATCTCGAACGCTGGTGCATGGAGGACCTTCGAGATTAACTGGACATCCAAAACGACGACGCACACCGCGTGCTCGCCGACTGCGAAGACGAGATGGCTGTCTACAATGCGATCAGAAACGGCGTGAAGTCCGGAGAGCTTTCTGTGGAACCGCCGCGCCGTCGCGCGAGCCGACCGGGCAACCCGGGCAATCTGGTCCCGGCTCTCCCGGTCGCATTCCTACGATATCGCCCCTAAATCACCAATGCGTCAGATAAAGAATGAGGCAATGGCTGTGACCACGCCTACGGCAGATGCAACGACTGCGCCCTTTTTCCTCTCCTTTAGTCCGACGAATAGGGTTGCCGTAAAGTAAAGGGCGGAAATGCAGGCTATGGCAAGCGAAACGAGTTCCTTGGGCGGTTTCAGCAAAAGGTCGCTAGCAAAGAGTAATGCAAGCAGGGCAAAGCCGATTGTGGTCAAGTATCTCGATTGAGTTTGCGACAGCATGGCAACTGCCTTTCAGAACATGCAAGTGAAAAGTCGGTACGATGTCATTGCGGTTGCAAACAAGCCGCCGCCGGGACCGGTTGTCACGAGACCGGCGATAACTTCAGCGGTGCCAGCAAGCTGGAGATCGCGCAGGCAAGCCTCCTCCTTCGCGTTCAGCTTGACCTTGTGAGGGACGGGGCGGTTATTTGCAAATCCGTGAGAATCGCACCACGCCTTGGAATATGAATCCGTGCAGCGTCCGCGCTCAAAAAGGGATATATCGTAATTTTCGTCGTAGTTGTCTCCGACGTAGATTTCGCTGCTCTCGGCGGGAGATCCATCGTCGGCATAGGCTGCCGCAACGGGCACAAATGGTGTCATGACAAGGGAGAGGCAAAGAGCTGCTGAGACGATGGAGGGCAGGCAGTTCTTCATGGCTGGCTCCTTAATCTGGCCTTTGATAGTTACTTGATGTCGCCTCCTTCCGCTTTATATCCGTTGTATTTGGCGTATTTCTTTAATAAGGCAAGAGGTTCTTCCAGTCAAAGGTGAAACCCGTCACAAAGACAACCGATAACGTTGGCGGTAACTGGGGCGGTGCCCCCTCAGCGACGACCGACAAGGTTTTTCTGCTCTCGGCAACCGAAGTATACGGGGATATGCAATCCGACGGCATCCAGTACGAGTGCTACAAATCCAAGGGCGTGACGGGGTCGAACTATTCCGGTGCATCAGGCTATAGCCACTGGACTCGCTCCGTGAGACCGCGCAGCTCCACGTCCTTTCGCTATGTTCAAAGCGGCGGTATTTGCTACAGCTACAGCGCGACGGACTCGTTTTATGTTCTCCCCGCTTTCTGCTTCTGATCTCTTTTAGCGCAAAGCCCTCGCAATCCTGCGAGGGCTTTTCTTTTGGCGATTACTCGAACAATTCGAGGTTCATAGCACAGGTAATCGGG
>CABUSL010000148.1 GCA_902494295.1 uncultured Collinsella sp. | reverse complement strand
TCTTGTAAACAAAGCTATCGACGCCCGCCTCGCGGGCCTGATCGACAAAGGTGATCTCGGGCATGCCGGTCATGATAATGATGCGACACTCGGGCAGTTGCTCCTTGATGCGCGCCGCCGCCACGATGCCGTTTGAATCGTGTTCGGTGCACACGTCCATCAGTATCATGTCCGGGCGCTCCTTGAGTACAACGTCCAAGGCATCCGAGGCGTCGGCGATCGCGGCGACAACGGTCATGTCGGGCTGGTCACCGACGGAGCGCGCGAGGCTCTCGCGCAAGATAGCCTGGTCTTCGACGATTAACACGCGGATCATGAGCTTCTCCTTTGGACCGTGGCATTGGAGGCGAGCGGGATGGACACCGCAAGCGTAAAGGGCGGGGCGGTGTGGACTTCCAGGCTGCCGCCCAGATTCTGTGCGACATGCCTCATACCAGGGATACCCGTTCCCTCGCGATACGATACGGGTGCAGGCGCGCCGTCGTTAGAAACGACCATCCGCGCAACAGCGCCGTCTTCCGACGTCTCCTGCCGCAGGCGCACATGGACCTGATGGGCCTGTGCATGCTTGGTGGCATTGGTCGAGGCCTCGCGGATAATCTGCAGAAAGGCTGCGGCGACACGCGCGTCGCTTGGCAGCTCGCCCTCCACATCGATCTGCACGCTCACCAGGCCAAAGGCATGGACGATATCGCCCAGTTGCTCTGCCGGTTCGGTGTCGCCCCCGCTGCGCAGATCGGCAGCGATTGAGCGCAGCAGCGGGTCGATCTGCTCGAGTGACTCGTCATCCAGGCGCCCCTCCTCCAAATAACGATGGAGGATGGACAGACGCTGCCCGATCACGTCGTGCACGCGAGCGCGCATACGCAGATAGGCCGCATTGTCAGCAACTTTTTTGACTTCTTCGATCTGGGCTTGGAGCTCTTGGCCCGCAAGCTCAAGCAGGTGGTTGGCTTGCGCCAGGCGATCATGAGCATGCGCATACTCTGTTACATCCAGGCCGATAATGCGCTCGAAGAGGCGGCCCGAAACCATAACGTCATCGTGCACAAACAAGCGAATCTCGGCGGGAGAAACCTCGACCACAACGCGCGCCTCACCAAAGCGGTCCAGATTAATGCGCACGCGGTTCTGGCTGCTTTCGGGCATTTGCATGCTGAGTTTACGCAGGTCGTTCCATGTACCGCTCATATCGCCTAGGTCGGTGGGCATATGAAACTCCACCAGGTTTTTGCGCATGCAGCGGTTCATGAGCAGTGGACGGCCCCTCGAGTCCAGATACAGGATGCCCACGGGAATCACGTTGATGGTTTCGATCGTCGAAAACGCGGTGATATCCTCCTGGCGGTTGCGAATATCCATCAAGAGCGCCGCGATGGAGCGGAACAGGAAGAACGCTCCCTCTGCGATAAGGACAACGGTCCACGCCGAGCCCATGGCAAAAACCACCGGCGGTGTCACGGCGGCAACGAGCAACAGTTCGGGCAGCATGACGAGGCGACGATAGTGCACCATAAGCGTCACGCCATAGGCAAAGATCGCGGCATTGAGCCACAGCACTCCGCCCATTGCCCTAGCGCAAACGTCAAGCGGCGCCACCAGATACGAGCCAGACGACGCGAATAAGATGAGCGCCGAAATCATCAGGTGAAGCACGAGGCTCGCCTCGTAGGCGCAAACCACCTTACGGTTATAGGACGAGCGGCGCGATGCGATGAGCGGGACGTGGATCGTCTGCAGACACGCAGCCAGGGCAAAGACAACATCGAGCGCAACGATTTGGGGAAGGATGAGCGAAATCGTCATCGTCACTCACCCGCCCTCGGCATCAAGACGATCATGCGCAGCTGGCCGGGCTCGCCCTCAAGGCGGTATGCCACGTTGCGCCCTTGCAGAGCGCTTTCGAGCTCTTGCGCAGCGGGCGTCTGCGAAAGATCTTCTTCGTCGTTGGAAAAAAGCGTGGCGCGCAGCTCGACACTGCATCGGTCATGGTCGCCCAAGTGATACATAAGCGCCGGATGGTCGGTGGTGTAGGCAAAAAACGCAAAGTCATACACGCAGTCGTACAGGGCGCTTACCGTACTGGCGTGCATCGGGCGCCGTATGGCGATAATCGAGGCGCAATCGACATCGATGGTGCGCAGGTCGCTTGCAAGCTCGTTGGCAATGAGCTGAATGCGGTCGCGATCAAAACCGCTCTCCCCATGCTGTGCCAACGTGAGCGACCCCTTGCGCTTGCAATAGGCGACGAGCATCTTTGCGCGCTGCAGCATGCGGTAACGCTCGTGCGAAGACGCCTCGTCGGTCAACGGCGGCAGCGAGCTCAGCAGGTCGTACATCCCTTCGAGCGCGCGGGCAATCGCCTGGTCCACGTCTTGGACCAGCAAGGTCTCGGCCTCTTGATCTGCCAAATGCGTCTTAAGGTCGTAGTCGGCGGCGAGCAGCTCGTTTTGACGCTGCAGCTCCATGCGACGATGTGCCAGCTCACGGTTAAGCTCGTTGAGCTCCGACACGTCTTGGGCAAGCAGGGCCGATCCGCCCAGCAGTGGAAAGGCACGGTACATCACATCGGAATCGGACGCCACGGCAAAGGCATGGGCGTGGCCGTGCTCCTGGGTCCGCAACTCCTCGCGCACGCCTACCGGCATTGGCTTTGACACCGGCGTGGCATAGACCTCCTGCAGGTCGCGCGTTAGAACTTTGAGGTCGAGCGGCAAGGTGTCGAAAATGCCGGCGATGTCGTGATACGACGGAATGACACCACAATCGAGACAGATTTCCATCGCCACCACGCACAGGACGCAATAGACGAGCGAGAAGTTGAGCCTCCATGCCCAGGGCACGCGCAACGCATACGAGATGGCAAAGAATGCGCCACCCAGCAGTACGAGCGCCGCCGTGCCCGAGAAACGCTGGATGCGAAAGGACGAGGACCGGCCCACCAGGACAAAAAAGGCCACGAAGTTAAAGGCCGTCCACACTAAGACGGCGAAATAACCCCAGCCGTACGTGTAATCGTTGCTCCAGGTGTCGCTTGTACGGTCAAAGCGGAAGACCTGTTGGTGAAAATCGTTGGTGAGCACAAATCCGATAAGCAGGATGGCCACAATCCACAGCGCAGCGCAGTAGCGGCGACCCAGGCGGTGTTGCTCCAGGCCCGCAAGGCGCAGACCACACAACTGGTAGAGCAGCGGAATGAGCGTCATGGGCACGTAGTACAGGTACCACAGCACGGTGGCATAGAACGGCGTGAACGACTTGTACTTGAGAATGACTTCGATCATCCACAGGGCGCAGATGGTGGCAATGGCAACAAGGCGGCGGCGCAACACATAGTCCAAACAGCGCAGATAGACCGATACGCCCCAGATCGAAAATATAATTGCGGCGACAAGCAGCGGGAGAGAGCTCGAATGGACGAGCGCATCCACGACCTCTTCGGACACCTCGCTATAGGCGGGCACGGCGTTAGAAAGTTTGGGGTCGAAGGCGAACAGCGCCGGCAAGACTGCCAAAAGCATGAGGAACAGCGCGGTGATGACACCGGCGATAGCAAAGACGCGGTGGCGGTACACCTGATGTGTTATGCCAACAAGGAATCGCGGCATGGCGAAGAGCCTGCCGCCCCTGGGATCCGCCACGGGAGCGGATCGGGCGGCAGCGTGGCCGATATGTCGCTCGCGGGTACCCATAGTGCTTTTAGTGTACCGACAGATGGGTCGAAAAAGCGGGCCGCATGTCCCAAAATCCGCAGACGGCAAGGCGCCCGGCAGCCTCCCCCGTCCGGCACTTCCCGATATCCGCCCGCCCCCCCCTTCCAACTGGGCTGGTGCAACGGCCACAACACGCAGCTCAACTGCCTGGAGTATCACCGCGCCAGCGAATTCAACCTGGGCGCCCGCGACTTTATCCTGCTTGTGGCGCATCGCT
>CABUSL010000147.1 GCA_902494295.1 uncultured Collinsella sp. | reverse complement strand
TCGGGCGGCAGGTTGAGGAGCTCGTCGCCGGGACGGTGCAGGCAGACCTTCCTGAGCTTGCCGATCTCGGAAGGCACGTGCAGACCTTTCGTCATGGCCTCCTACCTTTCTTTCGGGCCTTTCGGCCGAATCTCTCAGCGCCCTTCCATAGCGGACGCTGCTTGCTGACAGCTCTAGTTATATCCAAATTCCACCCGCAATTCCACCTCGCCCCCGAACGGTCAACAAAGTGCGATGAACGGTATATCGCACGAGATTCCCCCATAATGTACTTCGGCGTTCTAAAGTAACTTTTCTAAGGTAAACGCTCTTTTTCCAAAAAACTATTTGCAATTGCATCTCTAAACTTTTGATTCAGAATTGCATAGCTAAATCGGTTTTATGTATATAAATGATGTTTGTTTACGTTTCCGCCTGCATTCAATGATATTCAGCTATCCATCATTCTTATTCACACTTACGTACCAGTTGAGTGAGGATATAGACCGCTTGCAGACGAGCAGGACGTCAGTCCTATGACTTGTCAGCGTAAGAAGTAGGTAAAGATACCGTTCACGCGATACGTCCGTGCCAGCGGTCGACTAAATTGAGACAATAGTGATTAGTGTTAGGCTACCGTCCCTTGTGGGGACTGAACGGACAGATGCATATGCCGAGCAAAATCGAAAAGAAGCAAGCCGCCGCAAAGCTGCGCAAACCGCCGCGCGACTTCTCGTACACGCAAAACCGAGAGCTCAGCTGGCTACGCTTTGACAACCGCGTGCTCGACGAAGCCTTCGACGAAACCGTTCCGTTATTCGAGCGACTAAAGTTCGTCTCGATCTTCGAGTCCAACCTCGACGAGTTCCTTATGGTGCGCGTGGGCGGCCTGTCCGATCTGGCGGAGCTCAAAAAACAACCTGTCGACAACAAGAGCAATATGACCGCCTCCGAACAGGTCGATGCTGTCATGGCCGAAATGCCCGGGCTCCTTACCCGTTGGGAGTCCATCTTTAAGAGCATCGAGGGCAAGCTCGACACCTTGGGCGTTCACCGCGCCCGCATCGATTCGCTTACGCCCGAGGAGCGCACCTTTGTAACCCGCTACTTCCAGGCCTACGTGTCACCGGTCATCTCGCCGCTGGTCATCGATCCTCGCCACCCCTTCCCCAACCTGCGCAATGGCGCGCTCTATCTGGCCTGTGGTCTGGACGGTGCCACCGACGAGGAGAGCCTGCTGGGCCTTATCGAGATTCCCGCCTCGATGAACCGCGTGGTCGAGATCCCCTCGCCCACCGGCACCTACTCCTACATCTTGCTCGAGGACGTCATCCTCGCCTGCCTGGACAGCTGCTTTGGCTCCTATAAGCCGCTGGATCGTGCGCTGATCCGCGTCACCCGCAACGCTGACATCGATCCGGACGGCGAGGGCGTCGAGGAGGAAGAGGACTACCGCCAGCACATGAAGCGCATTCTCAAGAAGCGCCTGCGCCTGCAGCCGGTAGTGCTCGCGGTCTCGGGATCGCTCGAGAAGGCGACGCTCAAGACTATCCGCAAGGCGCTCGAGCTTTCGCGTCGCTCGGTCTTTACCTGCGATATCCCGCTCAACCTGGGCTACGTCTTTGGCATTGAGGGCAAGATTCCCGAGCACCTGCGCAACGAGCTGCTCTTTACGCCGTTTAAGCCGCAGCCCAATCCCACCATCGACATGACCCGCTCCATCCGCGAGCAGGTGCTGCAGCACGACAAGCTGCTCTTCTACCCTTACGAGGCCATGAACCCGTTCTTGGACCTGGTGCACGAAGCAGCCTACGACCCCGAGTGCATCTCGTTGCGCATCACGCTCTACCGCGTGGCCAAGCAGAGCCGCCTATGCGAGTCGCTGATCGATGCTGCCGAGAACGGCAAAGAGGTCACGGTGCTCATGGAGCTCCGCGCACGCTTTGACGAGCAGAACAACATCGAGTGGGCCGAGCGCCTGGAAGAGGCCGGCTGCACCGTCATCTATGGTTCCGAGGGCTTTAAATGCCACTCAAAGATCTGCCAGCTCACCTATCGCGAGGGCATGGCGCTAACGCGCCTCACACTTTTGGGCACCGGCAACTTTAACGAGAAGACGGCCAAACTCTACAGCGACTTTATGCTCATGACAGCCCATCCCGGCATCGGCGAGGACGCCAACCTGTTCTTCCGCAACCTGTCGCTGGGCAACCTGCGCGGCGACTACCGCTTCCTGGGTGTGGCGCCCGTCGGACTGAAACCGCTCATCATGCGCGGGCTTGACCGCGAGATCCAGCGCGCCCTTGCCGGCGAGCCCGCCCGCGTGTTCTTTAAGCTCAACTCGCTGACCGACCGCGAGGTTATCGACAAGATCGCCGAGGCATCGTGTGCCGGCGTGCGCGTAGACATGATCATCCGAGGCATCTCGTGCCTCAAGCCCGGTGTTCCGGGCAAGACCGAGAACGTGCATGTCCGCTCCATCGTCGGACGCTTTTTGGAGCACGCGCGCGTCTATGCTTTCGGCGTGGACTCGGACATGATTTACCTGAGCTCGGCAGACATGATGACGCGCAACACCGAGCACCGCGTGGAGATTGCCTTCCCCGTGCTCGACCCCACCTGCCGCGCCCTGGTACACGAGTGCATGGGCATGCAGCTGCAGGACAACGTGAAGGCCCGCAGCCTCACGAGCGACGGCACCTGGGTCCCCGTGGAGTGTGCAGAGGGTGAGAAACCCTTCAACTCGCAGGAAGCTCTACTGGAGCGTGCCTATCGCAACGCCGAGGCCGCCGCGCAGCAGCGCGCACAGGAGAAGGAACGTGTGGCCGAAGAAGCTATTCAGGACGAGGTTGAACATGGGGCAGCCGCCAAACCGGAAGCGGTTGCCGCTCCCCCGGTGAATGAGCCCGAGGCTGCCGCAGAGCCCGCCATGGAGAAAGCGCCCGAGCCCGCTACCGCGACTCCGGAGCCCGCCGCCGAGGCAAAGCCCGCCCCAGCTCCTGATCCGCAGCCGACCACACCCAAGGTCCAAGAGGTCCAGGCGACCGTCATTGAGCCCGAGCCTGCACATGCGCCTCAGCCCGAGCCGCAGGTCACCAAGCCCGTATCCGAGACGAGCGCCCGTCGCGATAAGCCCGCCGGCAAGACCAAGGCCATCGAGCGCCATCGCCCCGGTCGCGTGCGCATGGGCCTGGGCCTGATCGGCCTGGGTCTTAAGACGCTCATTACCGGCAAGACGAAATAGTCGTTTGTAGAAGCGCCCCGTATTTGAGGAATGCCCCAGATACGGGGCGCTTTTCCCTGCTACCATGGTTGCGAACAAAACCGCGAATGGCAGGCAGGAATATGAAGCTCACCATAGAATCGATGACGTACGGCACCGACGGTCTGGCACATGCCGACAACGGCAAGGCCGTCTTTGTGCAGGGCGCCGTGGCAGGCGACACCGTCGAAGCCGAGGTCGTGCAGGACGGCAAGTCGTTTATGCGCGCCCGCACGACCGAGATTCTGGAGCCGAGCCCCGATCGCATTCAGCCCCCGTGCCCCTTCGTGGGCATCTGCGGTGGTTGTTCGTGGGGCAATCTCTCACGCACGGCACAGCTCGCCGCCAAGGAGCAAAACCTGCGCTCCACGCTCGAGCGCATCGGCAAGTTCGCTCCTGAGCAGGTCGATGAGTTGGTACAGCCCATCTGCCACACCAAGGACGACTGGGGCTACCGCAATAAAATCGAGCTCGAACCGACCGTCGTCAACGGTCGCGTGCGCCTTGGCATGCACGGTGTCGACCCCAGCAAAATCGTGACCGTCGATATGTGTCCGCTGTTCGATAAGCGCTTCCCGAAGGCACTCAAATCGGTCGTCGGCGCACTTAACTATCTAAGCGGCAGCCATGACTTGGGGCTCGAACGCGTGGGCATTCGCGCATCGCGCCGCACCAAGGCACTCGAGGTCGCACG
>CABUSL010000146.1 GCA_902494295.1 uncultured Collinsella sp. | reverse complement strand
TGCCCGCGGTACGGGCAAGCAGCTCATCTTTGAGGGCGATGAGGACCGGTGGGAGTTCTTGGAGCTGATGCGTGAGTGCTGCCGCAAGGCGGGCGTGACGGTTATCGCCTGGTGCCTTATGGGCAATCACGTGCGTCTGGTGCTTGCAGATTACGAGGACGCGATGAGCGCGGCGATGCACCGGCTGCTTTTGACGTACGCGCGGCGGTTCAATAAACGCACGGGGCGCACGGGCCATCTGTTCCAGAACCGTTTTGACCGGCGCTCGCTCGATACCGACTGGCAGGTGATGGAGGCTATTCGCTCCGTTCACGCCGATCCGCAGGAGGCGGGCATGAGCTTAATCGAGCGTTATCCCTGGAGCAGCTTTGCCGAGCATCTGCGCGCTTACGACGGTGACGCGGCTGATGTCGCGAGGGGATTTTCTGATCCTTCTTGCGTGCTTGAGCTTTTTGGTTCTGCCGAGGGCTTTATTGCCCATTCGCTTTCGACGCCCGACGGCTGCGATCCAGCGATGCCCGTTCTGGAAGAGACGGAGTGGGAGCGGCATGCCTTTGCCGAAAAGTTGGCGAAGGGGCTCGGGGTTCCGCTCCACGGGGTTAAAGCCGCGCCGTCGGCGCAGCGCAATATCGTCATTCTTGGATTGCACGATGCCGGTTTTACGGTGCGTCAGATTGAGCGATATACGGGGATTGGCAAAAGTACCGTTTCTCGTATCGTGCGTGCCTGTGCACGAACGGCGGTGCAGACTGGCCGAAACGTGGCGTAGGACTGCCTGTGCACCGCAGCTGGGGTCGCCCATATGCCACAACCATTGTTCTAAAAGCTTGGTACGGTAACTGCACTTCTTAATATGCATAGAAAAATCGCCATCTTGCATAAAATAACGGCTCGGTCCGGGTTTGCCCGTGCCTACCCCCGTTTGCGCCGTGCAAAAAACGGAGTTTTCAGCATCGTGTTGCTGTCGGCACCGCCGCAATCTTGCAACATACGGGTCCCGAGGCTATTGATTCCCGCCGTTGCGCCCCCGAAGCGCGTGCCTGCGTCCCGTCAGACCGCGATGCTTGTTCTAAAACACAATATATATGCGCCTAAAGACGTTGATTAACGCTTTCGATGCGTATACACACAGCTTGGCGTGCTGAATACTCGCAAAAATGCACGCCGCTCCCTATGGGACCCGTCTGCGGCAGGCGCGAAGCGAGTCGGAGCTTCGCAGAACGGGGCTTGGCGCATTGCTTGGCGGGCCCGGGGCCCTGCCGCAGGCCTTTGGTGCTGTGGAAAACGCCCGTGCTCGCGTCTGGCTGTGTGGCAAATGTCAGACGGGGCGCCGGACGCGCGGACTTTGTGCGTTCGCGCTCATTAGGTAAAAACAGAGCCGCCCGTATCGGGCGGCTCGGCAATCAAAAACCTTGGATTCGGGGCATAAACTACTGGTTAGCTTGCCCCTCGAGCATGCCGTCGAGGGTGCGCCAGGCGAGCTCGGCGCATTTGACGCGGGCGGGCATGTGCGAGATGTCCTGGAGCTGGGCGGCTTCGTCCAGGTCTTCCAGGTCTTCCTCGGAGAGCTGCTCGCCGCGGATCATGGCGAGGAAGAGCTCTGCCAGGCGGTGAGCTTCCTCGACGGTCTCGCCGGTGATGAGGTCGGCCATGATGTCGGCGCTGGCCTGGCTGATGGCGCAGCCGTGGCCGGTAAAGGAGGCCTCCTCGATCACGCCGTTCTCGACGCGCAGCTGCAAGGTGAGCTCGTCGCCGCAGCTGGGGTTGATGCCGTCGTGCTCGTGCGTGGGAGCATCCATCTCGTACTTATAGTCGGGGTGCGAGTTGTGCTCCATAAACGTGGTGGAGGTGTACAGATTACCCATTGAACGTGCTCCAAACGTGATGCAGGCCGGCGATGAACTTGTCGATGTCGGCCTTGTCGTTGTAGAAGGCCACGCTGGCGCGGCAGCAGGCGAGGTTCTCGACGCCCAGCCAGGTAAGCAGCGGCTGCGCGCAGTGGTGACCGGCGCGGATGCACACGCCGTCCATGTCCATGATGCTCGCGACGTCGTGCGGGTGGATACCCTTGACGTTAAAGCTGACGACGCCGTGATGGTTGTCCCAGTAGATGGAGCCGATGATCTGGACAAAGTCGAGCTGCATGAGCTCGCCCATCAGGTAGTGGACGAGTGCCTGCTCGCGTGCCTGGATGTTTTCGTAGCCAACCGTGTTGACGAGGTAGTCGAGAGCGGCGCCTGTGGCGAAGATGCCGGCGGCGTCCTGCGTGCCTGCCTCGAACTTCTCGGGGACGGGCGCCCAGACGGCGTCCTGCTCGGTGACCGAATCGATCATTTCGCCGCCGGTGAGCATGGGCGGCATGGCGTTGAGCAGGTCCATCTTGCCCCACAGGACGCCGATGCCCATGGGGCCCATGGCCTTGTGCGCGCTAAAGGCAAAGAAATCGGCGCCCAGATCGGCCACATCGACCGGCATGTGCGGCAGCGACTGCGCGCCGTCGACGACCAGATAGCCGCCGTACTTGTGCACGAGCTTGCCGAGATTCTTGACCGGGTTCTCGACGCCCAGCACGTTAGACACCTGACCCACGGCCAAGATTTTGGTCTTGGGGCCCACCTTGGACAGAACCTCCTCGGTGGTGAGTTGACCGGTCTTGGTGGGGTAGAGGTAGACGAGCTTGGCGCCGGTCTCGCGGCAGACCTGCTGCCACGGAATCAGGTTGGAGTGGTGCTCCATGATGGTGATGACGACCTCGTCACCGGGCTCGAGCACCGTGGGTGCAAAGCTCTTGGCGACCAGGTTGAGCGACTCGCTCGTGTTGCGGGTGAAGACGACCTCGTTGGCCTGGGGAGCGCCGATGAGGTCGGCGATCTGCTGGCGCACCTTCGCGATGGCCTCGGTGGCCTCGACGGACAGCGAGTACAGGCCGCGCAGGGGGTTGGCGTTCATGCGCTGGTAGAAGTCGCGTTCGGCGTCAAGCACGCAGGCGGGGCGCTGCGCGGTGGCGGCGCTATCGAGGAAGGCGATCTCGGGGTGCTGCTGGAAAAGCGGGAATTGTGCCTTGTAGGGATTG
This sequence comes from uncultured Collinsella sp., assembly GCA_902494295.1. Taxonomy (GTDB): domain Bacteria; phylum Actinomycetota; class Coriobacteriia; order Coriobacteriales; family Coriobacteriaceae; genus Collinsella. The sequence goes on along the minus strand of CABUSL010000146.1, from coordinate 877 downwards.
GTCTCGATGTCGACGGTAGGCCAGCCGCGCGAGGCCTCGTCGCTGGCGTCGAGCTCCATAGGCTCCGGTGCGGTACAGGTGTCGCATTTAACGTGCTCGGTGTCGATCATGCGAGCTCCTCTTCAAAGTTGTCGATCAGGTTGTTGCCCAGGCGGACGACGGCGGCGCGGGTGCGCTCGTCGGTGGCGGAAAGCGCGGCGTCCTCCAGCTTGGCGCGGATGAACAGGTCCTCGGCGGCGTTTTGGTCAAGGCCTCGGCAGGCGAGGTAGAACAGTTGCTCGTCGCGGACGTGACCGATGGTGGCGCCGTGGTTGCCGGCGACGTCGTCCTCGTCGCAGAGAATGACGGGGACGGTCTTGTTGTCGACACCCTTGTTGGCCAAAAGCACCGTCTCACGCTCGGTGCCGGTTGCACCCTTGCAGCCGTGCACGAGGTCGATGGTGCCGCGGTAGACCTTCTTGGACGTGCCGGTCAGCACGCCGTTGGCGTCGATCTCGCACTCGGTCTTGCGACCGCGGTGGCGCAGCTCGTAGTTAAAGTCGCGCACCTGCTCTCGGGCGCCCAGGTAGTCAGTATCGATGGTGACCTTGGCGGTATCGCCCAGCAGGTCGCCGGCAAGGCCGGTGGCGCTGGCGCCGGCACCCAGGACGGTGTGCTGCACGTTGACGCGCGCGCCCTCGTCCAGGAACAGGCCGGTGTCGTCGAGCGCGATCCAGCTATCGTCGAGCGTTTGCGTGCAGGTCACGTTGACGGTGGCGTGGGCGAGGCTGCCTACGCCTACTTGGCCGAGCATGCTACCAAGCGCATCGTCATCGATGTACCCGCATACAAGCACGCCACGGTTACCGCGCGCGTGAGTGGCGTCGACGCTGCCGCG
>CABUSL010000145.1 GCA_902494295.1 uncultured Collinsella sp. | reverse complement strand
TCTAAGCAGGCCGAGGCAATTCAAATTAAGTTGGTTGCCAAGGGCTCGTCCGACGCTCCCATTCAAGACCATGCTGCGTTGATCCAGCTTCCCGAGCTATCTGCAAAGGCGAATTGCTCCGGTCTTGGCTGGCAAGCGCCTGTCGGCAATGGCGGTGTTGCCGGAACAGTTGGGCAGAACCGTGCGATGGAGGCCATGCAGTTTTCGCTTTCCGAAATCTCCATGAACGGTGGCATTTCGTATTCCGCCCACGTATCCAATATCGGCTGGCAATCTGCTGTCTCAGATGGGGCCACAGCGGGAACCGTTGGACAGGGACAACAAATCCAAGCCGTGAAGATTAACTTGACTGGCGACGTTTCGAATTACTTTGATGTCTGGTATCGCGTCCATGTGTCAAATTACGGATGGCTTGGCTGGACTAAAAATGGATCACCGGCGGGCACCACGAAGCTTGGCATTCCTGTTCAGGCTTTACAAGTAAAGATTGTCCCCAAGGGCGCTTCTGCACCAGGCTCTACGTCTGATTCGTATTTTGAGACCTATCGTTATATGGGGTATCAGACTCCGGGATCTTATCCAAAGGTTAGTTACAATAGCGTACAGCTTCCTTCGTATTGCACCGGTTATTTCACGTATGTCTCGCCTTCTCGAATTCCTTATAACGCTTCAAGACAGGATTGCATCAATGCGTTCGTCCAGCGTGCTCGGGAATATATTGGGACGCGTTATATTGAGCCTTGGTCTTCTTGGCCGGGGGATGCGGTTGATTGCTCGGGCTTGGTACTGCAATGTCTGTATGCGACAGGCATGGATATGGGTTGGTATAACCCCTATAACCATCGTTGGCTGCCCGAGCAAACCTACAACTCCATGAACTGGTATCGCAACAACACGTTTATGCCGGTTAGCACCTCTGCTTTGCAGAGGGGAGATGTGGTCTACTACCAGGGCCATATTGGAATCTATATCGGAAACGGTCGAATTATCGATTCGTGGCCGGGGATCGGTGTGACCGAGCGTTCGGTCAATGCTCCAGGTCGGGTAATCGGTGCCGCTAGGCCTTTCGCATAGAGTCTGTTGAGGCGCTCCGTTGCAGGAGCGCCTCTTTTTGACTGCATGCTGACTGGTGCTTTTCTAAGCTTTAAATGTCTGTATGGAAGTGCGGGCTTATAGGACAAAATGTGTGTCTGCTTTAGGGGCATCGGCGCAGGTCGATGCCCCTTTTTCAGCCGTTTAAATTCCGTGCCCGCTTTTAACCGCTCGGACAGAATGTGTGTCCGGTTGCCTATCGTTCCCGCAGGTAGATAACCTTTTCCGGAACCGTTAAATACCCTTTCGGAAGAGGTGCCCATGAAGGCCGTTTATTGCCCCTACTGCGGCGGTCGGACCAAGCGCAACGGCAGGACCTCGTCGGGGTCCCAGCGGTGGAGGTGCACGGCCTGCGGCGCGTCGACGACGGTGAGGTACGACGACACGGCGACAAGGCTCGAGGAGTTCCTCGGGTGGCTCCTCTCGAAGGACTCGCAGGCCACGATGCCGGGCGGCGGGCGGTCCTTCAGGCGCAGGACGGCCGAGTTCTGGGAGGTCTGGCCCATGCCCGTCCCCGACGGCGAGCTGCACCGCGTGCTCCACGTCGACGGGATCTGGGTCGCGCGCGACCTCGTCGTGCTCATATGCTGCAGCGGCGAGAGGGTGGTCTCCTGGTACATGGCGAGGTCGGAGAACTCGAGGGCGTGGTCGGCCCTCATGTCGCCGATCCCGGCGCCCGAGGTGGTCGTCACCGACGGCGGGAGCGGGTTCGCCAAGGCCGTGCGCGAGACCTGGCCGCGCACCAGGGTCCAGAGGTGCACCTTCCACGCCTTCTCGCAGGTCAAGCGCTACACGACGACGCGGCCGAAGCTCCAGGCGGGGCGCGAGCTCTACCTCATCGCGCGCGACCTCATGGGCATCGAGACGCTGCACCAGGCCGAGCTCTGGGTCGAGCGCTACCTCGACTGGTGCGGGTTCTGGGCCGACTTCCTGGAGGACAGGACCGTGGTGGACGGCAGGAGGGTCTACACCCACGAGAGGCTGAGGCGGGCGCGCTCGTCGCTGTCGTCGCTGGTGTCGGCGGGGACGCTGTTCACCTACCTCGACCCCGCCCTGGCCAAGGCCGGCCCGCTGCCGTCGACCAACAACATGATCGAGGGAGGGGTGAACTCGCAGCTGAGGGCCGTCCTGCGCAACCACCGGGGGCTGACGTCGGTCAAGCGCGTGAAGGCGGTGTTCTGGTGGTGCCACGCGCACTCGGGGGACGCGAGGACGGCGCGCGAGAAGCTCGCCACGATGCCGACCGACGCGGACATCGACTTCCTGTTCAGCGTCTACTCCGCCTCGCCGTCGCGCGAGGACGGAGGGCCGGAGTGGGGCGACAGGGCCGTGTGGGAGGACCTCCACCACAGGGACCCGTACCCGTTCTGGCTGGATTAATGGATGGAAACGGATGTTCTATCGGGACACACATTTTGTCCTATAAGCCGAAGTGCGGTAATATAGCAACCATTCGTGTCTTTACATGTGACCAATGTCTCGGGGGATATACATGAAACGTCTCAAAGCGTCTGCTGCTTTGGCTTGTACGCTATTAATGGGCTGGTCTCAAATCATCCAGCCCTACAGTGCGTATGCGCTGTCGGTCCAGGCCGCCGCTGCTTCGCAGTCGGTCTCGCAAACATCGAACGAGTGCGAATCTCAAGGTACAAGTTCTCAGGGAACGCAGGACGATGCTTCGGATTCTCAGGGTGTAACCGAATGGTATGGTGACGATGCAAATGCTGCTCGTCCTGATGGGGAAACAGATTCTGATTCGGGCGAGCAACTTAGCATTGGCGTCGAAGAGTCTGGTGTTGACGAGTCAAACGGTGAGGTCCCAGCCGATGATTCCACTGAGATGAATTCCTGCGAAACGGACTCTTTGGAACCGAACTCTTGGCGTTTCGAAAACGGCGTGCTTATCGATTCTGACAATGGCGACATCGATGCGCAGTCTTTAACTGACGATCCTTTGCCCAATGGTGCTATTGCGCGCGGTATTGACGTCAGTAATTACCAGGGGACCGTTGATTGGGATATGGTTAAGGCCGCAGGGATTGATTTTGCCATCCTCAGGGTTGGGCCTGTTTATGGAAAGCCTGACGATTCCTTTGAAAGGAACGCTGCTGAATGTGAGCGCCTCAGTATTCCTTATGGCGTCTACTACTACTCCTATGCTCGATCTGTTGCGGATGCAAATAAAGAAGCCGATCGAACGCTTGCTTGGCTCGGTGGCCATCATCCGTCGCTTCCCGTTTATTACGATCTTGAGGATAACTATATCTTGCAGGATCCGAATTTCAGCAAAGATAAGCTCGCTCAGATTGCGCAGGCTTTTTGCAACCGTATGGAGGCCGTTGGCTTTAAGTCGGGTATCTATGCGAACCTTAACTGGCTCAACAACTACTTGGATAGTCCGTCTCTGAGCGGTTATGACCATTGGGTCGCTCAATATAATTGGCGTTGCAATTATGCTGGCAGCTACAGTTTCTGGCAGTATTCAAACAGCGGCAATGTCCCAGGCGTTAACGGACGTTGTGACATGAACTACTGCTTCAACGGCTCTCTTCTGAACGTAGATGACAGCAAGATGCATATTCAGTATGAGGCGCATGTCTCGAATATTGGCTGGATGAGCAGTAAGCGCGACGGATCTACGGCTGGCACAACGGGGCAATCTAAATCAGTGGAGGATCTTAAAGTCAGCATCTTGAATCCCGTTGAAGATGGCTCTGTGCAAATTAACGCCAATGTAAGTGGCATCGGCTGGCAGGGCTGGGACACCCCCTCGGCCTCCGAGGGCGGAACCACCGGCCAGGGACGCGCCGTCGAGGCCGTGCGCCTGAGGCTCACGGGCTCCCTCGCGAAGGGCTACG
>CABUSL010000144.1 GCA_902494295.1 uncultured Collinsella sp. | reverse complement strand
CTTGTCGCACCAACGCGGGCTTTGCCGCAAGCCTCATTTGCATTGGCCTCAACATTACCCTGTGCCTAGCCAAGGGCATCGCGGGTCTGCTCGCCGGCTCCGTCTCGCTTATCGCCGACGCCTTCAACAACCTCTCCGACGCGTCGAGCAACATCGTGAGCCTGCTCGGATTCCGACTTGCCAGCCGCCCGGCCGACGAAGGCCACCCCTATGGCCACGGCCGCTACGAATACCTCGCCGGCCTGTTTGTCGCCGTCCTCGTTTGTGCCGTCGGCATCAACCTGGTGCTCGAGTCCGTTACCAAGATCATCAAGCCCTCCCCCACCGCTTACACACTCGTTTCCCTTGCGGCACTGGCTACATCCATGCTCGTCAAGTTCTGGATGGCGGCGTTCAACCGCACGCTGGGCAACCGCATCGACTCGGAGACGCTCATCGCCACGGCGCAGGATTCCAAAAACGATGTCATTGCCTCGGGCTCGGTCTTGGTGGCGGCGCTTATTTCGCAGACGACCGGCTTTGACCTCGATGGCTGGGCGGGCCTGGGCGTGGGCATCTTCATTTGCATCAGCGGCATGGGCCTGGTGCGCGACGCCATCAGCCCGCTGCTGGGACAAGCACCCGACCCCAAGCTCGTCCAGGAAATCCGCGACAGGATCATGTCGTACCCCCAGGTCCTGGGCACGCACGACCTCATGGTGCACGACTACGGCCCCGGCCGTCAGTTTGCCAGCGCACACGTAGAAATGCCCGGCGAGGGCGATGCCTTTGAGCACCACGAGATTCTGGACACCATCGAACACGACATCAAACGCCAGATGGGCATTGGCATTACGCTGCACTGCGACCCCATCGCAACAACCGGCGACGATCTACGCGGCTGGGTCAAGCGCGGCGTAGCGCAGATCGACTCTGCGCTCTCCATCCACGACCTGCACGAGCACGACGGCTTTGTGTCATTTGACCTGGTGCGTCCCGACGGCTTTGACATATCCGACGAGGAGCTGCTGGAACTCGTCACGCGCATCGTGCACGAGCGTCGGCCCGATGCATCATGCGTCGTCACGTTTGACTCGGGCTTTAGCTCGCCCGACCGTCCGGCAGAGCAGCTGTAGCCCCGCTCCGCCCGACCTCTAGTTCCCCTGCGCGCCCGAAATGCCGTTTTGCAGGGCATCCCAGGCGTTCGTTGCCATATCGCCGAGATTCTGGGCTGTGTCGCCCAACTGCTGGGCCTTATCTCCCAGCTCCTGCGCCTTATTGCTCAGGTCCTCTAGCATGTTGGAGCTCGAGCTGTCCGTGGCGCCTTGATCGCCGGACGCATTGCCCGACGAGCCGTCCTTGCGCGTAAGCTGGACCTCCAAGTTGCCGTCAGCGTTGTAGTAGGCAGAAGTAACAACCCAGTTGGCATCGACGACGGGCGTCGAGCCGTCGTCGGTCAAAATCACGGCATTCGAAAGATCAGCCCCGCGCGACTTGAGAATCTTTTTGGCGTTGGACCAATACTGTCCCGGGATATCGCCCAGCTCCACTGCACCTGTCTGGTCGACCTCTGTCTGCTCGGCCGTCGTGCTGGTTGTAGCACCTCGCTTGTTGAGCATGCCCGACACAATGGCGAACACAATCGAGAGGGCAAAGAAGATCGCCAGCACAATCAGGATTTTCTTGATCACACTCGACGAACGCGACGGCGCCTCTTCCTCGTCCTCACCATACTGCGGAATCGATTTGGGATACTCGCGATAAGGCTGGCGCGCATACGGATCGTGCGACTCATAACGAGGATGGGGCTGGGGCTGCGCCGTGCGCGGCATATACGTCGTCTGTTGAGGCTGCGGAATGGAATTTTGCGGCAGGTTGTTATAAGCGCCTGCAGCCGCATTGCCATACGGGTCCGGCGTCGCATTGCCATACGGGTCCTGCGGTGCATAATCAAACGGATCCCGTGGTGTATCGCCATAGCCCATAACTCGTGTGGGTTCGGCGGACGCCTGCGTCGCATCGGGAGCAGCATTGCCGGGATTCGGCACGATACGGGTCGCATCGGCGCCACCGCCAGCCTGTGCGGAGCCATATCCACCCATCACGGTCGTCTTATCCTGGTCCATGCAACGTTTCCTTTCCGTCGCCTGCAAGCATCAAGTTATCCATGCATTCTACCCGCGCAAAAGCCTATGATGGGCAAAGCCCGCCGGTATCTACAAGACATGCGCGTGCCTAAGGGTCAGAAAGCCCCGCCGGGCCTTGGTAGGCGCGGCGGGGCGGACTAGCAGCTATGGACAGCAGTCTTAGAACAAGCCAGTGATGTTGCCGTCGTTGTCGACGTCGATGTTTTCGGCCGCGGGAACCTTGGGCAGGCCAGGCATGGTCAGAACGCTGCCGGTCAGCGCGACCACAAAGTGGGCGCCGGCAGAAACCTTGAGCTCGCGCACGGTGATGCGGAAGCCCTCAGGAGCGCCCAGCGCCTTGGCGTTGTCGCTAAAGCTGTACTGCGTCTTGGCCACACACACCGGCAGGTTGCCAAAGCCGTTCTCGCGCAGCTCGGCGAGCTGGCGCTTGGCAGCCGGCGTAAAGTCGACGCCGTCGGCGCGGTAAACCTTGGTGGCAACGGCCTCGAGGGCATCGGCAACATCGGCGCCGTCCTCGTAGGCAAACTTGAGCTCGCTCGGCTGCTCGATCAGGCGCATGACCTCATCGGCCAGCTCGAGCGCGCCCTCGCCGCCCTTGGCCCAGACCTCGGAAAGCTTAACGTTGACGCCGAGCTTCTGGCACTCGGACTCGATGAGCGCAAGCTCTGCCTCGGTGTCCGTCGGGAAGCGGTTGATGGCGACCACGCAGGGCAGACCATAAACGTTCTGGATGTTGTCGACGTGACGCAGCAGGTTGGGCATGCCGGCCTTGAGGGCCTCGAGGTTCTCCTCGTTGAGGTCGGCCTTGGCAACACCGCCGTTGTACTTAAGCGCACGGGCGGTCGCGACAATCACGACGGCGCTGGGGCGAACGCCCGTCATGCGGCACTTGATGTCGAGGAACTTCTCGGCACCCAGATCGGCGCCAAAGCCTGCCTCGGTAATGGCGACATCGCCAAAGCGCATAGCCATACGCGTGGCCATGATGGAATTGCAGCCGTGGGCGATGTTGGCGAAGGGGCCGCCGTGGACAAACGCAGGCGTACCCTCGAGCGTCTGCACCAGGTTGGGCTTGAGCGCATCCTTAAGCAGCGCGGCCATGGCGCCCTGAGCCTTGAGGTCGCGGGCGCGGACGGGCTCGCCGGCAAAGCTGTAGCCGACGACGATCTCGCCCAGGCGCTCCTTAAGATCGTTGATACTCGTGGACAGGCACAGGATTGCCATGACCTCGGAGGCAACGGTGATATCGAAGCCGTCCTCGCGCGGCACGCCCTGAGCCTTGCCACCAATGCCGTCGATAACGTGGCGCAGCTGGCGGTCGTTCATGTCGACAACGCGCTTCCAGGTGATGCGCTTAACGTCGATACCGAGCTGGTTGCCTTGCTGAATATGGTTGTCGAGCATGGCGGCCAGCAGGTTATTGGCGGCACCGATAGCGTGGAAGTCGCCGGTAAAGTGCAGGTTGATGTCTTCCATGGGGATGACCTGGGCCCAACCGCCGCCGGCGGCACCGCCCTTGACGCCAAAGACGGGACCGAGCGAAGGCTCGCGCAGGGCCACAGCGCTCTTGACACCGCGACGACGCAGGCCATCGGCCAGACCGATGGTCGTGGTGGTCTTGCCCTCGCCCGCAGGCGTTGGGTTGATAGCGGTCACGAGGACGAGCTTGGCCTGGTGATCGGTCGGCTCGTTGAGCAGTGAATAGTCGACCTTAGCCTTGTCGAAGCCGTACGGAATAAGGTGCTTAACGTCGACGCCGGCGTTCTTGGCCACCTCGGTAATAGGCAGCGGCGTGACAGAACGTGCGATTTCGATGTCAGTAGGCATGGGCGGTCCTTTCGTTACCGAATGAGAAAAAGACCAATTCAGCATAGCACGGGCGCGCAATAGTAAAACACCCGTAACCGATGAATGGCG
>CABUSL010000143.1 GCA_902494295.1 uncultured Collinsella sp. | reverse complement strand
GGAACTCGTCGATCATGACCATCTTAAAGCGGCTCTCGTATGCCGCTCGGATGGCCGGGTAATCGCGCAGGGCCTCGTAGGCCATGCGCAGCAGGTCGTTGTTGTCGAGGGCAGACTGGCCGGCCTTAAGCGCGCGGTACTCAGCCTCTACAGAGCGGGCCAAGCCCACCAGCGCATCGAGCGCCGGGCCACCGCAGGCAAGCACGATATTGATAAATGCATCGGCAGCCTCCGCCTTGAGCAGCTCGACCTGCTCCTTGGGGAACGCCTTGCTCGCGCGCGGCATGGTGCACGACATCATGAGTCGCGCCGCATCGGCCATGGTCTTGCCGCTCGCCTCGAACGCGTCGATGGCATCGAGCGCCGTCTGCGCCTTCTCGGTCGCGGCCTTGCTTGCGCCCAGCGCCGCACGATAGGCATCGGCAAGTGCCGAGGTATCGGCCTGGCCGCGCGCCACGCACACGTCGTCCATACCGCCCGGCAACTGGCTCGACAGCTCCAGCAGGTCGCGCACCAGGCCCTTGATGGTCGTGCCGGTGCCAAAGGGGCCGCCCTCGCCCGCCATGGGATACCAGGCATAGAGGGCCTTGAGCGATGCCGCGAGCTCGGGGGCGGCATCGGGCGCCGTCGCGCGGGCCAACACATGCTCAACAGCTTGGTCCATAAGTTCGTCGGTATCGGTGAGCACCGTGAACTCGGGGTCGATACCCAGCTCCAGCGCATGCGCGCGCAGGATACGCGAGCACATGCCGTGAATGGTCGAGATCCACGCGTCGTCGACGGTCAGTGCTTCCTCGTCCATGCCCTCGTCGATAAGCGCACGGCGCACGCGGTCGCGAATCTCGGCCGCGGCATCTTTGGTAAAGGTAATGGCGAGCACCTGGTCCAGATGCTCAACGAACGGACCTGATTCGGGCGAGAGCGCGTAGACGATGCGGCGCGTGAGGGTAAAGGTCTTGCCCGAACCGGCGCCCGCCGAGACAAACAGCGGACGGTCGAGCGTTTTGACAATCTGCAGCTGTTGCGGCATCAAAGTCGAAAGATCCATGGTCTACACGTCCCTCCTTACAAACGTTCCTTCGTGGTTATACGAGCAGCGCGCATGCGCGGCCTGAGCCGACGTCGGGTCGATGGCGGCAACGTTGCCTGCCTCGAGTTCGCGCAAGCGCTCGGCGATGCCAGCCTCAACGCGATCGAGCAGGGCGTCGAAGTCCATGCTGCCACCCTCGCCGGGGAAACCTTTCTTAAGGCCCGGGATGCGACCGTCGCCGCGCTCTTCCTCGAGCAGCTCGGCACTCGCGGCACCGCGCAGCGCCGGTTTGCCGCCCTTGGTCGAAAAATAGAGCGCCGCACGGGTATTCAGACCCAGCGCCCGGCGCATGGCCTGCGCATAGATAAGCGTCTGGGTATGGGGCGGCAGCCACCGCGGGTCGTCGATGGCAGCCTCGCCCGATTCCTCGTCACGCACCGTGGGGTCGGCGAGCTTAAACTCCTCAACGCCCGTGCGGTGCTTATAGTCGATCACCACGGCGCGGTTCTCGGTATCCACGTCCACACGGTCGATGCGCCCGCCGAGCGGCCAGCCGGCATACTCAACGTTAAGATCGTTAAAGGCAAACTCCAGGTAGCGCGGAGCAAAAGGCGTCAGCGCCTCGGCTTCATAGGCAAGCACACCCTCCAGCTGCGGCAGAATCTCGGCCACCTGGCGCTCCTCTACCGGGGAGAACGGCACGAGCGGGCCCTCGTTGCCACGCTTGGAGGCATGCTCGACCAAGGTCTCGTCAAAGACCTCGCGCAGCAGCTCCTGAGCCCGCGGCAGGTTCTCGGGCGTCACGCGCCCCATGCCCTCCTGGGGCAGACGGGCGTGCAGGTGTTCCAGCACGTCGTGGACAAAGTTGCCCTTCTCCATGTTGCCAAAGCCCGCGTCGATCGACTGGGGCTTGACGCGATACGACACGAACCAGCACAGTGGGCAGGTCGAATAGGCCTCGATCTGCGAGGCAGACGTCAAGCGCGGCACCAGCGGCGCATCCTCGCCCTCGCCATCGCGACGGCGCAGGACCAGATACGGAATGGCCTCATCGCTCAGATGCTGAGGGGCTTCGCAGGTCACGCGCTCGCGCCTAAGACCTTCGCCTGCCGCGGGATCAAAGTCGGCGATGATATCGCCCTCGCCCAGGCGCGTGGGCTTGGCAGCGCCAGCGGCCTCGGCATGTGCCCGCAGCTCGGTCCATACGGCTGCCGGGTAGCACTCGCGTGCCTGGCGATCGTGCGTCACGCGGGCGAGCGCGACCGGACCGCTCGCCGCCTGCATCGCGCGGCCAAAGTGCACGCGCAGCAGGGCGGCGGGCTCCAAAGACACGCCGTCGCGGCGCAGCTCGGCCGTCAACGTGGCAAGCGGGCCCTCTTCGTGCGAAAGCGGATAGCTGTCCAGGTCGACATCGGCAAACAGCACGGCATCGTAGCTGCCAGGGCGCAGAACCGACGCATCGGCAAGCGACACGAAGCGCACTTGTGCTCGTGGTGTACGATCGACCTCGTAGGTCTCGTAATCGTAGGCGGTGCTGCGCTTGTCCACCTTGGTTCGAACGCCGTCGAGAACCGGCACGGTCGCGGCCTGCGACACGTCGAGCGCGCGAGCATCGTTCATAAGGATGTCGATGGCATGGCGCAGCAAAGCCGTCTCTGCCTGGCGACGGGCCTGTCCGTCAAGGCCGCCTAGAGCGCGATCGGGCAGCGCCTCGGCAACGGCGAACATGGCCTTGAGCGCCGTCACGGGCTTGTCGCGCCACAGCGCCTGAAACACGTCCGAGACCACGCACGGCACGTTCTTAAACCAGTTATCTTCGCTGGCGGCCTTGCGGGCGCCCCTCACCTGGCCCTGCACGCTCTGCAGCAGGCTCTTGACGCCCGCAGTGGTTTTGTTGCGCGACAGGCGCATGTTCTTGTCGAAGCCGCGGGCGCTCGCGGCATCGGCACCCGAAAGCGGGCTATAAATCCAGTCGGTAAGCTCTGGAGCGGGCCACCACTCGGTCTTGGAAGCGGTGCCCTCATCGGCGGCTTTCATACGCTCGATCAGGTTGACGAGCGCCGTAAACTGCCTGCCCGCGATGGAATGGGAAAACGCCGTAAACTCAGTTGTCTCGGAAGCGATATGACGAGCCGCCAGACGAGAGGCGAGCTCACCGAACAGCTGGGGTGCCCGGGCAGAAACAACGAGCACGCGCACAGGGTCGGCAGGCGTCGCGGCGCCGTCGACCTCGGAACCCTGGCACGCTTTCACCAGATCATCAATTGCGTTCGCATAGGCATGAGCACGGGCATGGGGGCCAGCGATCTCAATAAAGGCAGGCTGAGCGGCGGCCCCGCAAACGACATCAGACGCGACGGCGTCCTCCCCCAGCGGCGCGATCTCAAACAGCACACCGCGGGCATCAAATGCCGTGGCAAGCTCCTCGCGCATCGCCGCCTGCTCGCGGGCAAGCAGCACGACGACCTCTCCCCCATTGTTCGCCACGGCAGACAGCAGCTCGAGTAGACCGTGCGTAAACGACGTGGTACCGCGCACGCATACGGCGCGGGCGCACGCCGGCAGGCTATCGGCCAGGGCACCGGCCATAATGTCAGCTGCCTCGCAGGGCTCGACCATATCTCGACGGTCCAAACCGCCCGCGTAGGCACGCAAAAGCTCAAACACACGAGCCTCGGCATCGCTTTTTGGCTCAGGCTGGCAATTGTTGCCACCGCATCGCTCGGCCGTCGTCCCCGCCACACCCGGCAGCACATCGCGGGCCATGCGCGCGAGCATGCGCACCGTGCCCTGGCTACGCGAAAGCGGCTGCAGGTCGGCATCGTCGAGACGCGTGACCATGTCCGAGAACAGCATCTGGCGCTGCAGGTTGTCAACGAAACCGCGCCCGTCGCCCAAAAGCTCCCAAAGCGAGCGAATCCACGATGTAGGCGTCTTGTAGTCAATACCCAGCGAAATCCCGGCTTCCGCCGCATCATGACGGCACAGGTCGAGCTCGGCAAACGAGGGCGCCAGCAAAACGGCACGCCCGTGGCGGGCGACCAGGTCGGCGAGCAACGCCGCCTCGGCATCGCTCAAGTCCGTACCGGTATTGGTGGTATAGAT
>CABUSL010000142.1 GCA_902494295.1 uncultured Collinsella sp. | reverse complement strand
GCGATATCGTCGGCCGAATCCTGCGTACCGGCAACGTTCACGATCACTTGGGGTTCAAGGTCGCCTGGAAACGAGCCCGGCTCGCGGACATCAACGATCAGATGGCGGTAGCGCTCGTGTTCGACCGCCGCCGGCAGCAGATCAAAGCCCACAACCTCGTGGCCCTCGTCCAAAAAGCGCTGCACGCATGCGGCTCCGATACCGCCCGAAGCGCCCGTGATCAAAACCCGCATACTTGCTCCTTAGGCGGTTGCGTGGCGCTCGAGGTACTCGGAGCCCACATTCTCGCGCTCCCAGCCGCGCACGACCTTGTAGCCCACGGGGCTCAGGAAGACCTCGCACAGCAGCTCGGCAACAGCGCCGGTCAGCGAGCACATAAGAACCTGCACCCAGGTCCAACCAAAGAACGTGTGGCTCACCACAATGGCAAAGACCAAGTTGTCGATAAACTGGCCAACACCCGTGGACACATAAGAGCGGAAGGCAAAGCTCGCAAAGTTATTCTTTTTGAGCATACGGCCGAGCGACTGGTTGAGCGTGGAGTTAACCACGGCAGAAACGAGCATTGCCAGCGAAGAGCCCAGCACCACGTACCAGGTGCCGCCGATGGTGGCGTTAAGGGCGGTGTTGACCTCGATCATGCCGGTGTCGTAGTAGGCGCCCCACATACCGGGCGTGAGCGAGCATGCCCAAAAGCACAGGCTCACGGCCAGGTTGACCAGCAGCGCGAGGATAGAGATTTTAATGGATGCCTTGGCGCCAAAGCGCTTGCAGATCATGTCCTGGCACAAAAACGAAACCCAGCTCACCACAAAGCCGCAATCGAGTGCCAGATACGGCAGGCTGATGAGCTCTTTGTTGGCCAGCAGGTTCATCATGATGACGCTCACGAAAAACAGCGAAACCGTTGCCGCGGGAATGCTCCGCAACAGGACCTTGTAGTCCTCCATGACCTTCTTGATCATTGTGTACTCCTTTGGTTTTAGGTTTAACGAGCAGGATGTCGGACCCGAACTGCTCGGACGCCCCGGTCTTGAGACGACGGTGGGTATGATAGCCGCTCGCGCGGCATCAGGCAAGCAAACGGCGCGGCAGCCCCGCCAGGCCACCGCGCCGGCACACTAAAACGCTACGTTGCCAAACTCCGACAGGATCAGGTCGGGGTTGTGGTCGGTTGCCCAATCCACGTTCCACGGGCTCGTGAACAGCAGCAGCTTACCGCCGCGCATGTCCTCGACGCGCAGGGTGTCGCGCGTGAGCGAAAGGCCCGGGATATCGATGGTGTCGGGGTCGTTCTGGATCCAGCGGATGTCCGTATAGGGCAGTGGCTGGCGACGAACCTCAACACGGTACTCGGCCTTGAGGCGGCGCTCGAGTACCTCAAACTGCAGCACGCCGACCACGCCCACGATGACGCTCTCCATGCCGGCACCCAGCTCGCGGAAGATCTGGATGGCACCCTCCTGGGCAAGCTCCTCCATACCCTTAACGAACTGCTTGCGCTTGAGCGTGTCGACCTGCGTAATGCGAGCGAACATCTCGGGGGCAAACGTCGGGATCTGCGGATACTGCACGTGGCGCTTGCCAGAGCACACGGTGTCGCCGATGCTAAAGATACCCGGATCGAACAGGCCCACGATATCGCCCGCGTACGCCTCGTCCACGATGGCGCGGTCATCGGCCATCATCGACGTGCCCGTGGCAAGCTTAAGCTTGCGGTTGCCCTGCACGTGGAAGGCGTCCATGCCGCGCTCGAACTTGCCCGAGCAAATGCGCACAAAGGCGATGCGGTCGCGGTGGTTCTTGTCCATGTTGGCCTGGATCTTAAACACGAAGCCGCTAAAGTCGTCGCGGCAGGGATCGACCGGTTCGCTGGTGAGCGTATCGGTATAGGCGCGCGGCGTCGGGGCCAGGCGCAGGAACTCCTTCAGGAAGGGCTCAACGCCAAAGTTGGTAAGTGCCGAGCCAAAGAACGCCGGACTCAGCTTGCCGCAGGCCACAGCATCCAAGTCGAGCTCATCGCCGGCGCCATCGAGCAGCTCGATGTCGTCCATCAGGTTCTTGTGGTTCTCCTCGCCGATGAGCTCGTCCATGGAAGGATCGCCCAGCTCGGCCTCGACCTCGGCGACCTTCTTGGTGGCGTTGGCGTGGCCGTCGCCCTCAAAGGCGATAACGCGACGGGTCTGACGATCGAACACGCCGCGGAAATTGCGGCCGCTGCCGATCGGCCAGTTCATGGGATAGGTGTTGATGCCCAGAACGTTCTCGATCTCTTCCATGAGCTCAAACGGATCGCGAGCCTCGTGGTCGAGCTTGTTCACAAAGGTGAAGATGGGAATGTGGCGCAGCGTACAGACCTTAAAGAGCTTCTTGGTCTGGGCCTCGACGCCCTTGGCGCCGTCGATGACCATGACCGCGGCGTCGGCGGCCATAAGGGTACGGTAGGTATCCTCCGAGAAGTCCTGGTGGCCGGGGGTATCGAGGATGTTGACGCAGGCGCCGTTGTAGGTGAACTGCAACACCGAGGAGGTGACGGAGATACCGCGCTCCTTCTCGATGTCCATCCAGTCCGAGACGGCATGCTTGGCCGAGCTCTTGCCCTTGACCGAGCCGGCGGTCTGAATGCTGCCGGTATAGAGCAGCAGCTTCTCGGTAAGCGTGGTCTTACCGGCGTCCGGGTGGCTGATGATCGCGAATGTGCGGCGCGACGAGATTTCATCCGACAGGCTTGCCATGCGGATCCTTTCTTGCATTGAGTGCATTACGTCGTTGTAACCGCACTATTGTAGCCGCGAAACGCTGCAGCAGGGCACCTATCAGGACAAATTCATCAGTTGGGACCTGGGTAGCCGGCCCAATCCGTATTTGCCTCTTGCGTAGCTGTGCATAGTGTATATATACTGTGCTTACCGGTTATATACACGTGTAGCCCATCAGCTAAGGAGCCGCTGTGGACATTATCCTATCCAATTCGAGCGACAAGCCCATCTACGAGCAAATAGCCTCGCAAGTCAAAGCTCAGATCCTATCGGGCACGCTCGCTGCGGGAGCCAAACTCCCCAGCATCCGTGCACTCGCGAGCGATCTTGGCGTGAGCGTCATCACCACCAAGCGCGCCTACGCCGACCTGGAGCAGCTCGGGTTTATCTGCACCGTGCAGGGCAAGGGCTGTTTTGTCGCCGACGACAACCAAGAGCTCTTGCGCGAAAACCAGCTCTGCCATATCGAAGATCTGCTTGCGAAAGCGGCAAGCCAAGCCGAGGCCCTGGGCGTCACGCGCGACAAACTGCACGAAATGCTCGACCTGGTAGCCCCCGAAACCATGCAGTAGCCATCTGCAAGAAAGGCTATACCATGCAAAATCTTTTAGAACTCAAAGGCATCTCACGCCGTGTGAGCGACCGTTTTTCGCTGCGCGACGTCACGCTTGCCGTGGAGCCTGGCCAGATCGTCGGCTTTGTGGGCGCAAATGGCGCCGGCAAGACGACGACCATTCGCGCCGCGCTTGGGCTTATCAAACTCGATGCCGGCGAGGTGCACCTGTTTGGGCAGCACTGTGGCGCCGACGCGCCCGATGAAGCGCAGCGTTGTCTGCGCACTCGCGTCGGCCTCGTGCTGGACACATGCCCCTTCCCTTCCACGCTCAAGGTGACCGAAGTTGAAGCACTCGTAAGTCCAGCGTACCCCACCTGGAGCCACGGCACCTTTGCCGACCTCATCAACCGATTTGGCCTCGATCCCAAGACAAAGGTCAAGGACCTCTCCCGCGGCATGGGCATGAAGCTGCAGCTTGCCTGCGCACTCAGCCACAAGGCCAAGCTGCTCGTTTTGGACGAAGCCACCGCGGGCCTCGATCCCATGGCACGCGAGGAGCTGCTTGATGAGCTGCTCGCCTTTGTTTCCGACGGCCTGCACAGCGTGCTGCTCTCGAGCCACATTACGTCCGACCTCGATCGCGCTGCCGACCGCGTCATCTGCATCGATGATGGCTCGATTGTGTTTGACCTGCCGCGCGAGGACATTACCGACCGAGCCGGCATCGCCCACTGCACCCAAGCACAGGCCGCCGAGCTTATGGCTTGCGCGAAGCCGGCCAGCGAGCTCATGACCATGATGGGCGACATGGCACTGACCGCGCAGGCGCCGGCACTTGTGCCAGAGTCGCCGCCCGACGTGTTGGCGAGG
>CABUSL010000141.1 GCA_902494295.1 uncultured Collinsella sp. | reverse complement strand
CGCTCGAGGTGCTGCTGGACAAGAAGGGCATACACCACGCCGGGTGCGTCAATATTCTCAGCAGCCAGTCCACGCGGGGCGCGAGCACCGGCAGCCACCACGACAGCGTCAAAGCCATTGAGCTTGGCCGCCACCGCAGGGTTCGTAACGTCAGCACCCAGCTCAAACACAATGCCCAGCTCGCGCATGAGTGCCACGCGACGCTCGACCACAGACTTCTCGAGCTTCATGTTGGGAATGCCGTACATGAGCAGGCCGCCCGGGCGGTCGTCACGCTCAAATACCGTCACACAGGCACCGCGACGTGCAAGCTCCCATGCAGCCACCAGGCCAGCCGGGCCAGAGCCAATCACAGCGACCGTGGGTGCATCCTCCCCTGCCGGCTCAAAGCGGCGCGGACCGCCATTTGCCCACTCATGGTCGCTGATCGCACGCTCGTTGTCATGGATCGTCGTAGGCTGGCCGTCGACCGAACCCAGGTTGCACGCGGCCTCGCACAGCGCCGGGCACACGCGGCTCGTAAACTCAGGCATGGGCGAGGTGAGTGACAGGCGCTCGGCAGCCTCGTCCCAACGGCCGCGGTACACCAGCTCGTTCCACTCGGGAATCAGGTTGTGCAGCGGGCAGCCGCTCGGGCGCGCCTTGCCAAAGCTCGCGCCCATCTGACAAAACGCCACACCGCACATCATGCAGCGGCTCGCCTGGGCACGGCGCGCATCGTCGTCGAGCTCCACGTACAGTGGATCGAAATCGCGGCTGCGCTCCTCCACGGGGCGCAGCTCGTGGGTCACGCGATCGATATCAAGAAAAGCACCGGGCTTACCCATGGCACTTACGCCTCCTTCTTGGTCGAAGCAACAGAGCTGGCGGTGGCGGGCACAGCGCCAGCGACACCACCCGCCACATCAAAGCGAGCGACATCGGCGGCGTCGGCGCGACCGGTCACAATGTCAAACGCCAGCTCCTCGGCCTGCTCATGCGTCTTGCCGACGGCCTCGGCGGCGGCGACAATCGCCAGCACGCGCTCGTACTCGGTCGGAATGACCTTCACAAAGTGCTTGCTCATCGTCTCAAAGCTGTAGAGCAACTTAATGCCGCGCGGGCTCTGCGTCGCGTCCACGTGCTCCTGGACGAGCGCACGAATCTGCGCCAGCTCACCGGCCGTCGGGGCTTTAAGCTCAACGCTCTCGTGGTTCACACGGGCATCGAGCGTGCCGTACTGGTCAAAGACGTAAGCCACGCCGCCCGTCATGCCGGCGGCGAAGTTCTGCCCGACCTCGCCCAGGATGAGCGCCAGACCTCCCGTCATGTACTCGCAGCCATGGTTGCCGCAGCCCTCGACCACCACCGTGGCACCGGAGTTGCGTACGCCAAAGCGCTGGCCGGCCAGGCCGTTAATGAAGCCGCGGCCACTCGTAGCGCCAAAGAACGCAACGTTGCCCACGATGATGTTCTCGTCGAACTTGTAGGTCGCATGCGGGTTGGGGCGCACCGACACCTCGCCGCCCGAAAGGCCCTTGCCAAAGTAGTCGTTGGCGTCGCCGCACACGTTGAGCGTAATGCCGCGCGGCAGGAAGGCGCCAAAGCTCTGACCGGCCGAACCATCGCAATCGATGGTGATGGAGCCGGCGGGCAGGCCCTCGGGATGCGCCTTGGTCACCGCGTTGCCCAAGATGGTGCCCACGCAACGGTTGACGTTGGCGATGTCGGCGCGGAAGCGAATCGGGCGCAGGTGCGCACGGGCATCGGCCGTATAGGGCACAAACAGCGTGGAGTCGAGCGTCTTGTCGAGCTCGCTGTCCTCAGCCATCTGGGGCAGGAAGTGACGGCCGTCGGCGCCCGGGATGTGGGCACCAAACTCACAGGTCGCGCTTGCCAGCACGGGCGACAGATCGAGCAGGTTGGCCTTGCGGTTGCCCGGGACCTCGATCTGGCGCAGGCACTCGGGATGGCCGACCATCTCGTCGACGGTGCGGAAGCCCAGGCTCGCCATGACCTCGCGCAGCTGCTCGGCAACAAAGAGCATAAAGTGCTCGACGTGCTCTGGCTTGCCGCGGAAGCCGCGACGCAGGCGGCAGTTTTGCGTAGCGATGCCGGCCGGGCAGGTATCCTGCTGGCAGTCGCGCTGCATGAGGCAGCCCATGGAGATGAGCGGCATGGTCGCAAAGCCAAACTCCTCGGCACCCAGCAGGCAGGCGACGGCGACATCGGTGCCGTCCATGAGCTTGCCGTCGGCTTCGAGTACCACGCGCGAGCGCAGGCCGTTTTGCAGCAGCGTCTGCTGGGCCTCGGCAAGACCGAGCTCCAGCGGCAGACCGGCGTGCCAGATCGAATCGCGCGCCGCGGCACCGGAGCCGCCGTTGTGGCCGCTGATCAAAATCTTGTCGGCGGCACCCTTGGCCACACCGGTGGCGATGGTGCCGACGCCGGCCTCGCTGACCAGCTTGACCGACACGCGTGCGCCAGGATTGGCGTTCTTAAGATCGAAGATAAGCTCTGCCAGGTCCTCAATGGAATAGATGTCGTGGTGCGGCGGAGGCGAAATCAGGCCGATACCGGGCGTGGACTGACGGACCTCGGCGATCCAGGGGTAGACCTTCTTGCCGGGCAGGTGGCCACCCTCGCCGGGCTTGGCGCCCTGGGCCATCTTGATCTGAATCTCGAAGGCGCTGCAAAGATAGCGGCTCGTCACGCCAAAGCGCGCGCTTGCCACCTGCTTGATCGCTGAGTTCTTGGAGTCACCGTTTGCCAGCGGCGTCTCGCGACGCGGGTCCTCGCCGCCCTCGCCGGAGTTGGAACGGCCGTGCAGGCGGTTCATGGCGATGGCCATGCACTCGTGTGCCTCTTTGCTGATGGAACCGTACGACATGGCGCCGGTGTTAAAGCGGCGGACGATGTTGAGCGCGGGCTCCACCTCGTCGAGCGAAACCGGCGTGCGGCCGCTGGCATTAAAGTCGAGCAGGTCGCGTAGGCGCACGGCACGGCCGGTGCGGTGCAGGCGGGCGCTGTACTTCTTAAAGGTGTCGTAGCTGTCCTCGCGGCAGGCGGTCTGCAGCAGGTAGACGGTCTGGGGGTCAATCAGGTGATCCTCGCCACCGAGCGGGCGCCACTTGGTCAGGCCCAGTGTGGGCAGCTGATCGGGAGCAGGGCTCTTAAGGATGACGAGCGCGGCGTCGTAGCGCTCATTTTGCTCGCGCTCGACGTCCTCGATACCCATACCGCCCACACGGCTCACCGTACCGGCAAAGTACGCGTTGACGAACTCCGGCGTAAAGCCCACGGCCTCGAAGATCTGCGCCGAATGGTAGCTCTGCACCGTGGAGATGCCCATCTTTGACATGATGGAGACAATGCCGGCAGTCGCAGCCTTATTGTAGTTGGCGATGCCCTGCTCGGCCGTCACGTCCAGGTCGCCGCGTGCCGCCAGATCGCGGATGCACGCATGTGCGTTGTACGGATAGATGCCGCTCGCGGAGTAGCCCACCAGTGCCGCAAAGTCGTGCGGGGACACGGCGTCGCCGCACTCCACCACGATATCGGCAAAGGTACGCACGCCGGCGCGGATCAGGTGGTTGTGCACGCAGCCCACGGCAAGCAGCGACGGCACGGGCACCTCGCCCGCTTCGGCGCGATCGCTCAACACCACGATGTTCACGCCGTCGCGGACCGCAGCCTCAACGTCCTCTGCGAGCTGCTTGAGTGCAGCCTGCAGCGCGCCCTCGCCGGCATCGCGGCGGTAGACGGCACGGAAGCGACGGGTCTTAAAGCCCACGCGGTCGATGGCGCAGATACGCTCGAACTCCTCCTCGTTGAGCAGCGGACGCTCCAGACGCACCAGCTGGCAGGCCGTGCGGGAGTCCTCGAGCAGGTTGCCGTGGTTGCCCAGGTAGAGCGTGGTCGAGGTGACCATATGCTCGCGCAGGGCGTCGATCGGCGGGTTCGTGACCTGAGCGAACAGCTGATAGAAGTAGTCGAAGAACGAGCGCGTCTTCTTGGACAGGCAGGCCAGCGGCGCATCGATACCCATCGAGGCGAGCGGCGCCTTGCCCTGCTGGGCCATGGGACGCACGACTTCGTCAACATCATCCCAGTGATACCCGAGCTTGGCCATGCGCACGGCGGCGGGCACCTCGGCATCCTCGGCGGGCGCGGGCGCGGCGGGCTTGTCGAGTGCGTCGACGGTCAGCGTCTCCTCG
>CABUSL010000140.1 GCA_902494295.1 uncultured Collinsella sp. | reverse complement strand
GCCAGGTCCAGTACGCCAAGGACTGCCAGGTGGGCTACCTGGAGCAGGAAACCAACCTGGAGCAGAAGGACACCACCATCCTCGCCGAGGTCATGGCCGCCGCCAAGGAAATTCGCCGCATGGGCGAGCGCGCCAACGAGCTGCAGGCCCAGATCACCGAGCTCTCCGAACAGGGGAAGGACGTCGACGCACTCCTTAACGAGTATGGCCAGGTCCAGGACCGCTTTGAGCACCTGGGCGGATACGAGCTCGAGAGCAACGCCCGCAAGATCCTATCCGGCCTGGGCTTTAAGGTCACCGACTTTGAGCGCCCGTGCTCCGAGTTCTCAGGCGGCTGGCAGATGCGCATCGCGCTCGCCAAGCTCTTCCTGCGCCACCCCGACCTGCTGCTTCTGGACGAACCCACCAACCACCTGGACCTCGAGAGCGTCCAGTGGCTGCGCGGCTTTATCGCCAACTACGACGGCGCCGTCCTCATCGTCAGCCACGACCGCGCCTTCATGGACGCCTGCGTCGACCACGTCGCCGCACTCGAAAACCGTCGCGTTACCACTTACACCGGCAACTACAGCAGCTACCTCAAGCAGCGCGAGGACAACCTGGAGCAGATGCGCGCCAAGCGTGCCGCCCAGGAGCGCGACATCGCCCACATGCAGGTCTTCGTCGACAAGTTCCGCTACAAGCCCACCAAGGCCGCCCAGGCGCAGGAACGCATCCGCAAGATCGAGCAGATCAAAAAGGAGCTCGTCATCCTTCCCGAGGGCCACAAGCACATCGACTTTAAGTTCCCAGATCCGCCGCGCTCCGGCGATATGGTAGTGGGCCTGGAGGGCGTCTCCAAGTCCTACGGTAACAAGCACATCTACAGCGACATCGACCTCAAGCTCTACCGCGGCGAGCACGTGGCGCTCGTCGGCCCCAACGGCGCCGGCAAGTCCACGCTCATGAAGATCCTCGCCGGCCTGGAGCCACCCACCACCGGCACCCGCGATCTGGGCACCAACGTGGGCGTGGCCTACTACGCCCAGCACGCGCTCGAAGGCATGACCGAGTCCAACACCGTCCTGCAAGAGATCGACACCGTCACGCCCAAGTGGACCGTGCCGCAGCAGCGCAGCCTGCTGGGCGCCTTTCTGTTTAGCGACAACGATTCCATCGAGAAACAGGTTCGCGTCCTCTCCGGCGGCGAAAAGGCGCGTCTGGCCCTGGCCAAGATGCTCGTGGCCCCCGAGGCGCTCCTGTGCCTGGACGAGCCCACCAACCACCTGGACATCGACTCGGTGGACATGCTCGAGAACGCCCTGCAAAACTTCCCCGGCACCATCGTGCTAATCAGCCACGACGAGCACCTGGTGCGCGCCGTGGCCAACCGCGTGATCGACATCCGCGATGGCAAGGTCACGGTCTACGACGGCGACTACGACTACTACCTCTACAAGCGCGAGGACCTTGCGGCCCGCGCCGCCGCCGAGGCGGCAGGGGAGAGTGTGCCGGCCACGGCCAAGTCCGCCAAGGTCACCGCGGCCCAGCCCGATGCGCCCGCCGCTGCTTCCAAGCCGGCCGAGGGCAAAAAGACCAAGGAGCAAAAGCGCGCCGAGGCCCAGGCCCGCGCCGCGCTCAACAAAAAGCTCAAGGGCGTGCGCAACCAGCTCAAGAAGATCGAGGCGGAGCTCGACAAAAAGCGCGCCCGCTATGACGAGCTTATGGAATTGATGGCAAGCGAAGAGCTTTATGCCGATCAAGACAAGTTCAACGCCGCACTGGGGGAATATAACGGCCTTAAGCAAGAGCTACCCAAGCTCGAGGACGAATGGCTGGAGCTTTCCACCCAGATCGAAGAGGAGACCGCGCGTGAACTCTCGTAAGGCCGCCGCCGTGGCGATGAGCATCATCGCCATCGCTTGTCGCATCTGCGGCATCATTATGAGCGCGATGACCGTGCTGCTGTGCTTTAGCGGCCTCACCGCCAAGCTGCAGATCGTGGGATTTGTCGTTGAGCTTTCGCGCGCGCTGCCGAGCGCCATCGCCGGCTACGGCGTCATCACGTCGCCTTTTGGCGGTGTGTTCCGCCTGGATTATGCTATCGTCACTGTGATCCTGTTTGTAATTGACTACCTGCTCACGCGCGCCTCGCGCCGCGTCCGCTAGGGGAGCGTTATGTCCAGCAGCTACATCATGAACCTGCTCGCCAGTGCCGTCGCCGTCATCATAGGTATCGTGATCCACGAAAGCGCTCACGCCGCCGCTGCCTGGGCTCTCGGCGACAAGACGGCCCGATCGCGCGGTCGTGTCTCGCTCAACCCGCTCAACCATATCGACCCGTTTGGCACCGTCCTCCTGCCGCTGCTTATGCTTGCCGCCGGCGGTCCCGTGTTCGCCTTCGCCAAACCCGTGCCCGTGTACCTCAACAACCTCAAGCACCCCAAGCGCGACGAGGTCCTGGTGAGCGTAGCCGGCCCCGCATCGAATATCGCGCTCGCGTGTCTTGCCGCAGTCCTCATGCGCCTGACCTATGACAACCTCTACACCAGCATGTCCTTTGCCGTGGCATCGCAGATCATGAACTTCGGCGCCACGTTCATCGTAGTCAACCTGTCACTCGCGTTCTTCAACCTCATCCCGATCCCGCCGCTCGACGGCTCGTCGATCATCGTGCCCTTCCTCAAGGGCAAGGCGCTCGCCAACTACTACCGCCTGCAGCAATACGCCATGCCCATCCTCATCCTGGTGCTGTACCTGCTGCCCATGTGGACCGGCATCGACGTAATCGGTCGCTATTTCGACGTTACCGTGTATCCGCTCGCTGAGCAGCTGCTTAACTTCGCAATCGCCGCCATCTAAGGTAAACTAACAGGTCGACCGTGCAAAACGGTCGCAACATGCACCCAAACCGCGCCGCGAAGGCGCCGTCAAAGGAGGTCGAAGATGTCGTATCGCGTGTCGACGCAGGTCTACAGCGGACCGTTCGACCTGCTGCTGCAGCTGGTAACCCGCCAAAAAGTTGATATCGGCGCTATCTCCATCAGTGAGGTGGCCGAACAATACCTGGCCGAGGCCGAGCGCATCGAGGCGCTAGACCTGGACGTGGCGAGCGACTTTTTGCTGGTCGCGGCAACCCTTTTGGATATCAAGGCCGCCTCTCTGGTGCCGCAGGAGGCCCCGCGCAAAGTCGATGACGACGATGACGAGTTCGACGAAGACCTCGAGGAGCTCAGTACGCTCGACGGCGACGCCCTGCGCGAGGTCCTGATCCAGCGCCTGATCGCTTACAAGCAGTTTAAGGGCGCGGCGGCAGCCCTCGGTGCCCGCATGCAGGCCGAAAGCCGCATGCACCCGCGTGTGGCCGGCCCCGATCCCGAGTTCTTAGGCCTAATGCCCGACTACCTGGCCGGTATTACCCTGCGCGGTCTCGCCGTCATCTGCGCCGACCTGGACGGCAAGCGACAGACCTTCTTGCTGGAGGCCGAGCACGTGGCGCCGCATCGCGTGCCGCTCGACCTGACCGTGGCCTCAGTCGACCGCTTTACCATGGCGCACCAAACCTGCACCTTCCGCGAGCTACTGGACGGCGATGCCACCACCGAGCAGCTCGTCGTCACCTTCCTAGCTATGCTTGAGCTCGCCAAGCGCGGCTCGCTCACGCTGAGCCAGGACGAGATCTTTGGAACCATCCGCATCAACCGCGTCGAGGGCGCCGAGGCCTATGTGCCCGGCGAGGGCCCCGAGCTCACCGAATAGGAGCCGCAACCATGTCAACCCTTTCCACGCTGGAGGCAAACAGCCTCAAAGGCGCCCTCGAGGCGCTGCTGCTGGTGTCGAGCGACCCGGTGAGTGCGCCCGCGCTGGCCGGCGCACTGGATATCGCCCCCGGCGAGTGCGCGTCGCTGCTCGCCGAGCTCAAGGTTGAGTACGAGGAGGCCAACCGCGGCTTTCAGCTGCGCGAGGTCGCCGGTGGCTGGCGCCTGTTCACGCATCCCGCCTACCACGATGTGGTCGAAGCCTATGTGCTGAGCTGGGACACGCAAAAACTGTCGCAGGCAGCGCTCGAGACCCTGGCCGTCATCGCCTACCACCAGCCCGTCACGCGCGAGGTTGTTAAGGGCATCCGCGGCGTCAACTCCGACGGCGTCATCGCTTCCCTCGTAGACAAGGGCCTGGTGCGCGAACTCGGCCGCGACCCCCAGCGCGGTCAGGCGATCATCTACGGCACGACCAACGCCTTCTTGGAAAAG
>CABUSL010000139.1 GCA_902494295.1 uncultured Collinsella sp. | reverse complement strand
GGTTGTCGCCCATCAGCGGGGCGTCGGCCATGATCTCGCGGCAGTGGTCGTTCTTGCAGTCGAAGGCGCGCAGCGGGTTGAGCTCGGCGCGCTCGCGGCACTCGTCGCACATCTCGTCGAGCTCGAGGGTGGCAAGCCCACGGCGGGCGTCGGCTTTGCCGTCGGTTTTGAGCGCGCCCTGCTGGCCCTGCAGGCCTTTGGCAGCGATCTGGGTGCCGATGAGACCCCGTGCGTCTATGTCGCCAACGCCGGCAAGGAACTGCGCCAGAACGTCTTTGCCATTACGCAGGAGCTTCGCGCCGCAGGCATCGTGACCGAGGCCGACTATCAGGGCCGTTCGCTCAAGGCCCAGTTTAAACAGGCCGATAAGGTGGGCGCCAAGCTCATCCTGGTCCTGGGCGGCGACGAGCTTGCCGCCGGCAAGGTCAAGGTGCGCGACATGGAGAGCCACGAAGAGGTTCTTGCCGATCTGGCCAACGTCGTCGAGGCGGTTCGCGAGCGCCTGTAGCGCATGATTTTTGAGCTGCGGGTCCGCTAACACGTCCCGCTTGCGGCGAGCGATTGTTACGGGGGTGTTTCGCATTTATGCGGAATGCCCCCGTTTGTGTATGCCGTCCACCGAGAAATACGACCATTTAGAGCAAAAACCCTTGCAATGCAGAAAATACTTTTGTGTGGTAAAGCGCAATCAGTGTCGAAAGTATTTCTCAAGCGCCTATAATGAATACCGCATGTTACGTGCATAGAAGGAGGAATGGGAGGAAACGTGGCTGAGAACCTAAGCAACCAGTCTGTACCCGAAGCCGCGGCGCGCGTCGCTGCCGTGGTCAACCGCCTCGTTAACCGAATCGGCTCGAATGCCGAGTCCAGGGAGCGTCTCGCCGAGATCGAGATCCCCGAGGAGCTGCGCGACAATCTGGCGTTGTTCCTGCGCCTGGAGCGTCGTGTGCTTAGCGAGTATGATCCTGAGATCGCGGACCTGTTCGACAAGATCCTGTCGGCCGAGATTGTGGCCAATGCCGGCAACCCCGGTACCCGCGCTGCCGACGAGGCCGTCGACGAGCAAGGCGTGCCCACCGCCGACGAGCCCACTGCCGTGGCATTTCGTGAGGTCGTCGATCTGATCGATAGCCTGCCGCTCGATAAGCAGCAGGTCATCGTTCGCGCCTTTACGAGCTTCTTCCACCTGGCAAACCTGTCGGAGGAGAACTACCGCGTGGCGCAGCTGCGCGAGCGCGAGGCCGGTGCGTCGACCGATACCGAGGTCGATCCCGCCAACGAGCTCACCGTCGCCTATCACCAGCTGGTGAATGAGCTGGGCGTCAAGGGCGCCAACGAGCTGCTCGGCAAGCTTGAGTTCCATCCCGTCTTTACCGCGCACCCCACCGAGGCCCGTCGCAAGGCCGTCGAGGGCAAGATTCGCCGTATCTCCAACCTGCTGGAGGAGCGTCCGCGTCTGGGCGGCTCCGACCTGGTGGAGAACGAGCGCCATATGCTGCAGGAGATTGACGCCCTGGTGCGTACGAGCCCCATCGCGCTCAAGAAGCCCACGCCGGTCGAGGAAGCCGATACCATTATCGACATCTTCGATAACACGCTGTTCGACGTCATCCCCGTCATCTATCGTCGCTTTGACGACTGGGTGCTGGGCGACAAGGCCGGTACCGTGCCGCCGCTGTGCCCGGCGTTCTTCCATCCCGGCAGCTGGATCGGTTCCGACCGCGACGGTAACCCCAACGTCACCGCCAAGGTGAGCCGTGAGGTCGCCGCCAAGTACTTCACTCACATGGTGCTCAAGCTCGAGGACAAGTGCCGCCGCATCGGCCGCAACCTCACGCTCGAGGCCACCTACAGTAAGCCTTCTGCCGAGCTCATTAACCTGTGGAACCATCAGGTCGAGATGAGCCCTCGGTACACGGCTCGCGCCGAGCTGATCTCCGAGCACGAGCCGCATCGCGCCGTCATGCTCGTCATGGCCGACCGCCTGAACGCCACCGTGCGCCGCATCACCGACACCATGTACCACAGCGCCGATGAGTTCCTGGATGACCTGCGCGTCGTCCAGCGCTCGCTGGCCGCCTGCGGTGCCGTCCGTGCTGCCTACGGCCCGGTCCAGACCATCATCTGGCAGGTCGAGTCCTTCGGCTTCCATATGGTCGAGATGGAGTTCCGTCAGCACTCCGTGGTGCATGCCCGCGCCCTTAAGGATATCCACGAGAACGGTATCCATGGCGACCTGCAGCCCATGACGCGCGAGGTCATCGATACCTTCCGCGCTATCGGCTCCATCCAAAAGCGCTACGGCAAGAAGATGGCGCACCGCTACATCATCTCGTTCACCAAGAGCGCCCAGCATGTGGCCGACGTCTTTGAGCTTGCCCACCTGTCCTTCGCACACGAGGAGGATGTCCCCGAGCTCGACGTGATCCCGTTGTTCGAGCAGCTCGAGGACCTCGAGGGCTGCGTCGACGTGCTCGACCAGATGCTTACGCTGCCCGTGGTGCAAAAGCGCCTTGCCCAGACCAACCGCCGCATGGAGGTCATGCTGGGCTACTCCGACTCCTCCAAGGATGCCGGTCCTACCACGGCCATGCTCGCGCTGCACTCCGCGCAGGAGCGCATTGCCAAGTGGGCCGAGAAGAACGATATCGACCTGGTGCTCATGCACGGTCGCGGCGGTGCTGTGGGCCGTGGCGGCGGTCCGGCCAACAAGGCCGTGCTGGCGCAGCCCAAGGGTTCGGTCAACTGCTTCTTTAAGCTCACCGAGCAGGGCGAGGTCATCTTTGCCCGTTACGGCAACCGCACGCTGGCCCAGCGCCATGTTGAGTCCGTTGCCGCCGCAACGCTTTTGCAGTCGGCCCCGAGTGTCGAGAAGACCAACACCGAGACCACTCAGAAGTTCTGGGATATGGCCGAGAAGCTCAACACCGCAAGCCACGAGCGCTATCTGGATCTGCTGAACACCGAGGACTTTACACCGTGGTTCTCGACCGTGACGCCGCTGACCGAAGTCGGTCTGCTGCCGATCGGCTCGCGTCCCGCCAAGCGCGGCCTGGGCGCCAAGTCGCTCGATGACCTGCGTACCATTCCGTGGATCTTCAGCTGGAGCCAGGCGCGCATTAATCTGGCCGCTTGGTACGGCCTAGGTACCGCCTGCGAGCAGTTTGGCGATCTGGACCAGCTTAAGGCTGCCTACCAGGAGTGGCCGTTCTTCCGCACCTTTATCGACAACATCGAGATGTCGATCGCCAAGACTGACCAGCGCATCGCCAAGATGTATCTGCACCTGGGCGACCGCCAGGATCTGTCCAAGAAGGTCTTCACCGAGATGCAGCTCACGCGTAAGTGGGTCCTTGCCATCGTCGGTGACGAGTGGCCGCTGCAGCGTCGCCGCGTGCTCGGCTGCGCCGTCCGCGTGCGTAAC
This sequence comes from uncultured Collinsella sp., assembly GCA_902494295.1. Classification (GTDB taxonomy): domain Bacteria; phylum Actinomycetota; class Coriobacteriia; order Coriobacteriales; family Coriobacteriaceae; genus Collinsella. The sequence goes on along the minus strand of CABUSL010000139.1, from coordinate 882 downwards.
CCCTACGTCGACGCCCTGTCCATCGCCCAGGTCCGCGCCCTTCGCGAGGTGCGTATGAACCAGGACGAGATGGCCGAGGAGAAGAAGGCCGAGTACATGAGCCTGATTCTTTCGACTGTGACCGGCGTCTCGGCAGGATTGCAGAACACGGGGTAATCGATAGCCCTGTGGCTCTCACCGGGACCCGATGGGTTTCCCTCTGAATGCGTCCTCGCACTTGAAGCCCCCTTATCCTGCTCCTCTGGAGCTGCGGATAAGGGGGCTTCGTGCTGCGGAATGCATTCAGAGAGAAACCCGTCGGGTCCCTTTGTCCTCGGTCTTCGGGGATTAAAGCTGAGGAGAAGAATGGCGCGCTTCGCGCTTAATGTGGAGTGCGGCGAGGGCTTCTTGCGTCCTGCGGAGTGTGCCTAAAAGTAAACTGATGGCGGGCCCTGCGATGTCCGGTCTTCGGCGGATCAGCCGCTGGGTGAGGGTGGTGCTTGGGACGACGTGCAAAAAACGGAGTTTTCAGCAGCCAATGATTGATGTATAGGACCATAGGTGGCGTTTGCGGTCTTTGTTGATGCCTTTGCACGACGATTGGGCTTTGGCGATGTTCATATATGGCTGGTTTCTCGCCGCATGCTATCCAGATGGGACGAGTCATGAGGACTATCTACCTTTTGAAAGACTTTTGACACCAAAATCTTATCCCGCGATGCTGAATACTCGCAAAAATGCACGCTCCGGAGGGTACCACCCTGTTACGGCTAGAAATCCATGCGCCATTTTATGCAATTAATTAACGCATTTATGCAAAATGGCTTACGTGCGTACGTCTCGGGCTAGATGTTTGCCTCGGCGCTGCGTAAATCATCCTGTCTATAGTGTCTTTGACAGGCG
>CABUSL010000138.1 GCA_902494295.1 uncultured Collinsella sp. | reverse complement strand
GCGTCTGCGCCGCGGCCTAATATGTGCCGAGCCGCAGCGAAAAAGCACGCGCTCGAGCAGAGCTCGATCAAGCGAGCCGAGCGCCGCCGAGACAAGCTCGTCGCGCGCATGCTTGTCGCCTCCCAGCACGACCAGTGCCTTGGTGCCGCCATAGTGGGCAACCAATCGCCCGCACCAGCGAGCCACATCCCCATCCGCAACCAAGCGCGTCGGCATACCAAACCCATAATTGACCATCTTTCCCACAACCCTTCCGTGCGTATAGGCGGTATCGATCGTTAGGCTCATGCTACGAAGCGAGCTTTTCCGAGCTGTTTCGCGCTCTTTAGGGCTGCGTTAAAAACCCGATGCAGCCGCACGACCATACCCGCCAAAAAGGGACAGGTTTTGACGGTGTCCAGTCGAGCGGGTATTATCGAACAGGTATTCGATAAGAACATGTGTTTGATGGGAGGACGCGTGGCGCACGAGCAGCACACCTACATCTGCATCGACCTCAAGACGTTTTATGCCAGCGTCGAGTGCGTGGACCGCGGGCTCGATCCACTCACCACCAACCTGGTCGTTGCCGACGAATCACGCGGACGCACGACCATCTGCCTCGCCATCACACAGGCCATGAAGGACTTAGGTATTCACAATCGCTGCCGCCTATTTGAGATTCCCGATGGCATCGACTACATCACGGCCGTACCGCGCATGCAGCATTACATGGAGGTGTCGGCGAAAATCTACGGTATCTATCTGGAATACGTCAGCCCCCAGGACGTGCACGTCTACTCCATCGATGAGTGCTTTATCGACGTGACGCCCTATCTGGACCTCTATCACACCGATGCGGAAGGGTTCGCCTGCACGCTGCGCGACGAGGTCCTCGCGCGCACCGGCATCACGGCGACGGTCGGCATCGGCCCCAACCTATTCCAGGCCAAGGTAGCGCTCGACATTACCGCCAAGCACGTACCCAGCCGCATCGGCATACTCGACGACGAGGCCTTTCGCAAGGAGATCTGGCCCCATCGTCCCATCACCGATATCTGGGGCATCGGTCCCGGCGTGGCAGCCCGCCTCGAGAAATACGGCGTCTACGATCTGATGGGCGTCGCGGCGCTCGACGAAAACCTGCTTTACGACGAGCTCGGCGTCAATGCCGAATATCTCATCGACCATGCCTTCGGGCGCGAGCCGACAACCATCGCCGACATCCAAGCCTATCGCCCGCAAGCAACTTCGACCACCACAGGACAGGTGCTCTCGAAGGGTTATGCCTACGAACAGGCCTATACCGTCTTGCGCGAGATGGTCGATGCCGCCGTGCTGGATTTGATCGACAAGCACGTGGTGTGCGACAGCATCTCGCTCTTTGTGGGCTATGCAAGCGAGCGCGCCGACATACGCCGCCTCGACGCCAGCGGTACAGCGCAGTATGTGGACGGATGCGGGCACCTGCGCTCGAGCACATCGAGTATCGAACCCACCGCAACCGCCGGCCCCGAGCTCGCGCCCCGTGCGCCCAAGCCCGTCCAGCGCGATGACGAACGGCGTCGCCTGGTGCGCGAAGCGCAGGCAATCGATGGCATCTTTGTGGGAGAGCATGGCGGCAAACCGCGCGGTGGCTATGCCGCACTCTTTGCGCACTCCAACGCCTCGCGAAAGCTGCCCGAGCGTACCAATTCGTTCAAGAAGATCATGGGCTATTTCGATGAGCTCTGGGCGCAGACCGTCGATCCCAAACGACCGGTCAAGCGCATCAATCTGGGATTTGGCAACCTCATGCCCGAGGAATTTGCCACCATCGATCTGTTCAGCGATATCGAGGCCGATGAGCGCGAGCGCGACCTGGCGCGCGCCGTCCTGGCCGTGAAAGGCAAGTACGGCAAGAACGCGCTCGTCAAGGGATTAAGCTTTACCGCCGGCGCCACCGCGCGCGAACGCAACGAACAAGTTGGAGGACATCGTGCCTAAGTCCCAACAACAGCCGATGCGGCCACCGACACCTTTTGAACGCCTAGCGGACCCCGAGGGAAGACATCGCTCCGCCGACCCAAAGCTCACCGCCAACGGCACCGTCCGTGCCGGCCGTGCCGCGCAGTTTATGCCCTTTGCCGCTCTCACGGGATACTACGAGCTCGTGCGTAAACAAGAGATCACCGCCGAGCCAAAATGCGAACTCACAGAAGAAAAAGCCCTCGAACTTTCGAAAAAGCTCGAGGGCCTCAAGCGTGGCGACTTGGTTCGTGTCACCTATTACGATACATACGGCTATCGCAGCCGCACCGGCATCCTCGACGAGGCGCTCCCTGCTTTCAAACTCCTCAAGCTCAAAGATATCGCCATCGACTTCGACGACATCCAGGACATCGAGCTACGCGGACGAGCCTAGACAAGGACGCGCATCCAAGGCAAGGCCTACAGCGTCATGACGTAGTAACCCGCATCTCTCACGGCAGCCTCAAGGACACCGCGATCGATCGGCCGCTTGGAGCGCACGCGCGCTGTGTGGTCCGCATACGTCACCGTTGCCCACACGCCATCCAGCGCATTGAGGGCATTGGCTACGTTCTGAGCGCAGCCGTCACAGCTCATGCCGCCGATGAGCAGCTCATCGCTATAGGGGTAGTGGGACGGATCGGTATCCGCAACCACTACCTTCTTGGCCTTCTTACCGCTCGTGCCATCGCTGCAGCAGCTCTTTCCGTGTGTCGAAGCGACAATGCGACGCAGTCCAAAAAACATGCCGACGGCAATGACGGCCAACACGATGAGATTCGCAGGGTTGAGCAAGTCGCTCATGCGTTCCCCTTTCAAGTAGCACTATCTAGATACCCCCATGGGGTGTCCCCATCTTAACCCAAAATCGTGTCCGTTCGGTCAATTAGTTTCCCTCTTCAAACTTTTTTGTTGACCATGGCTTACTTTCGTGTATAAGTTTTCCTAGGCTAACAACTGAGGACCCGAAAGGAGCATCGTGACTCGAACCATTGACATCCCAACATACCAAACGGCTGTCGTGCGCAACTGCTCCCCTACGCTCGCAGGTATCAAGCCGGCTTCGCTCTTTACCTATCCCGGCGTCTACGCCAACCAAAACGGAAAACCCGGCGCCGCCCATATCGAAGAGCGACGCTCTCGCCTGCTCGCCGTCATAGCCCAATGCAACCGCGAGCTCCAGCCACTCGGAATCCATATGAGCGTTTTGGTCTGGCGCCCCTGCGGAGCGCTCATCTATGTGTATCGCCCTGCGGACCTCATGCGATACCTCTCCGACCCCCGTGCCACGACGGCGCTAGCCGCCGAAGGTTACGATGTCCACAACCTGCCCGCATCCCTGGTGCATCTCGCCGCGCGCATCACGCTGGCAAGCAGCAATGCCGCAGAAAGCGCCTATGACGGCAGCGTCTGCGCACTCGCGCGAAATAGGCACTGTGATACGGGCTGCGCGTGCGAGTTCCCCCACGAAATTGGCTATTTTTTGGGCTATCCCTACGAAGATGTCCATCAGTTTATCGTCCAGCACGGCGAAAACTATAAGGTCTTTGGCGCATGGAAGGTATACACAAACGTTGAGCAGGCGCTCACGACCTTCGATTCCTATCGTGCATGCACGCAATACCTTACCTACATCTATCAACAGGGCTGCACCCTGGGACAACTTGTCCAGGCAACCCGATAGAGCATACAAAACGCGGCCGCACGCCGCACAACCGAAAGGAAAACATATGAGCAAGATCGCCGTCGTCTACTGGAGCGGTACAGGCAACACCGAGGCCATGGCAAACTTCGTTGCCGAGGGCGCAACCGATGCCGGCGCCGAGGCAGAAGTCATCTCCTGCGCCGACTTCTCCGCAGACAAGGCCGCCGGCTATGACGCCATTGCCTTCGGCTGCCCCGCCATGGGTTCCGAGGAGCTTGAGTATGACGAGTTCCAGCCGATGTGGGACGAGGTCAAGGAGATCCTCGGCGATAAGAAGGTCGTCCTCTTTGGCTCCTACTCGTGGGCCGAGGGCGAGTGGATGGATAACTGGAAGGCCGATGCCGACGAGGCGGGCGTCAACGTCGTCGATTCCGTCATTTGCTACGATGCGCCCGACGATGAGGGCGAGACCGCCTGTCGCGCGCTTGGAGCGGAGCTGGCCTAGCGGCAATGAGCTCCGCCCGTAACGCGCTCTGCACCAAAACACATTCGCGTCCCAACAAAAACGGGAGCCGGATCACATCCAGCTCCCGTTTTATGCTATGTCAGTCATATAAAGCGACTACGAGATATTGCCCAAGAACGCCTTGGTGCGCTCGCTCTTGGGGTGGTCGAAG
>CABUSL010000137.1 GCA_902494295.1 uncultured Collinsella sp. | reverse complement strand
GGATCTCGGTGATGGTGGGGTCGCGGTCCTCATCGCGGAAGTACTGCTGGCAGAAGGCGATGTCCGCCTCGTCCATGGCAAGGCCGCGCTCGGAAATAAAGGCGGCAAGGCCGGCCTCGTCGAGCTCGCGGAACCTTCGGCACCGTCCTGGACGACGTGACGATCGACGACGCCGTGGTGCAGCAAGCCTTCGACCGCTACATGGAGATGCGCCACGAACTCGGCCGCGACGCCAAGCCCGTCTGCCTCATGGACATGGGCACCATCGGCGCCAAGTACCTCAAGAAGACCGGCGTCATGACCGATGTCGACGAGTCCGAGGAGATCAACGCTTGCACCGTCAAGGTGAAGGTCGATGTCGACGGCGAGGACCAGGACTGGCTGTTCCTGTTTAAGAACGAGACCCACAACCACCCGACCGAGATCGAGCCCTTCGGCGGTGCCGCCACCTGCGTGGGCGGTGCTATCCGCGACCCGCTCTCGGGCCGCAGCTATGTGTACCAGGCCATGCGCGTCACCGGCGCCGGCGACCCCACCGTCCCGGTTTCCGAGACGCTCGAGGGCAAGCTGCCGCAGCGCAAGCTCGTGACCACTGCCGCCGCCGGCTACTCCAGCTACGGCAACCAGATCGGCCTTGCCACCGGTCAGGTCAACGAACTCTATCACCCCGGTTACGTGGCCAAGCGCATGGAGGTTGGCGCCGTCGTGGGCGCTACCCCGGCAAACCACGTTCGTCGCGAGTGCCCCGCCCCCACCGACAAGATCATCCTGCTGGGCGGCCGCACCGGCCGCGATGGCATCGGTGGCGCCACCGGCTCCTCCAAGACCCAGAACACCGAGTCCATCGAGACCTCGGGTGCCGAGGTCCAGAAGGGCAACGCCCCTGTCGAGCGCAAGCTGCAGCGCCTGTTCCGCCGCGGCGACGCCTGCCGCCTGATCAAGCGCTGCAACGACTTTGGCGCCGGCGGCGTCTCGGTCGCCGTGGGCGAGCTTGCCGACGGCCTGTATGTCGACCTTGATACCGTGACCAAGAAGTACGACGGCCTGGACGGCACCGAGCTCGCTATCTCTGAGTCCCAGGAGCGCATGGCCTGTGCCGTCGCCGACGGTGACGTCGAGGAGTTCATGGGCTACGCCGCTGAGGAGAACCTCGAAGCGACCGTTATCGCCGAGGTTACCGCCGAGCCGCGCATGCGCATGGCCTGGAACGGCGTCGCCATCGTCGACCTGTCCCGCGAGTTCCTCAACTCCAACGGCGCACCCAAGCACCAGGTCGCCCACGTGTGCGCCCGTAGCGTGTGGCAGCCCAGCTGGGCCGGCACCACGCTCGCCGAGCGCATGACCTCGCTTGTCACCGACCTCAACGTCGCTTCTAACAAGGGCCTTTCCGAGCGCTTCGACTCCACCATCGGTGCCGCGACCGTGCTCATGCCCTTTGGCGGCAAGACGCAGCTCACCCCCAGCTCGGCCATGGTCGCCAAGTTCCCCGTGGACGGCGAGACCACCACGGCGAGTGCCATGGCATGGGGCTTCAACCCCTATCTGATGGAGGCCGACCAGTTTGCGGGCGCCTACCTGTCCGTGGTCGAGTCCATCGCCAAGCTCGTTGCCGCCGGCTTTGAGCACAAGCGCGCCTACCTCTCCTTCCAGGAGTACTTCGAGCGCCTGCGCACCGAGGCAGAGCGCTGGGGCAAGCCCACGGCAGCCGTCTTGGGCGCCCTCATGGCCCAGGTCGACCTGGGTGCCGGCGCCATCGGCGGCAAGGACTCCATGAGCGGTTCGTTTGAGGACGAGGCCGGCGAGCTCAACGTTCCGCCGACCCTGATCAGCTTCGCCGTCGCCGTGGGCAAGGCCGCCCGCGCCGTCTCGCCCGAGTTCAAGGGCCTCACGCACCGCGTCGTCCGCATCGCCCCCGCCACCTATGGCGAGGACTACCGCCCCGATGCTCAGCAGCTGCTCGCCGCGTTTGACGCCGTCGAGGCGCTCACTGCTACCGGCAACGCCCTGGCCATCTCCACGCCCGGCTACGGCTGCGGCGCCGAGAGCCTCTTTAAGATGTGCATCGGTAACCAGATCGGTATCGAGCTTGCCGAGGATGTAGACGTGGAGAGCCTCTTCACCCCGCTCTACGGCAGCTTTATCGTCGAGCTCGCCGAGGATGCCGAGCTGCCCGAGGTCGCCGACGGCGTTGTCGTCGAGCCCCTGGGCACCACCGTCGAGGGCTATGTCATCGACACCGGCTCCGAAGTCATCGAGCTCTCCGAGCTCCAGGAGGCCTGGGAGAGCGGCATCGAGGGCGTCTTTGCCTACCGCAGCGCCGACGAGACCCCCGAGGTCGAGACCATCGACTTCCGCGCCAAGGACATCCACGTGTACGGCGGCGCCAAGATCGCCCGCCCGCGCGTGGTTATCCCCGTGTTCCCCGGCAACAACTGCGAGTACGATAGCGCCCGTGCCTTCCGCGCCGCCGGCGCCGAGGCCGACATCTTCGTGATCAACAACCTCACGCCCGAGGCCGTCGCCGAGAGCACCCACGAGCTTGCCCGCCGCATCCGCGCAAGCCAGATCGTCATGATCCCCGGCGGCTTCTCGGGCGGCGACGAGCCCGACGGCTCCGCCAAGTTCATCACGGCGTTCTTCCGCGCTCCCGAGGTCACCGAGGCAGTCCGCGACCTGCTCAAGGCCCGCGATGGCCTGATGCTGGGTATCTGCAACGGCTTCCAGGCCCTGATCAAGCTCGGCCTGGTGCCCTACGGCGACATCGTCGACGCCACGCCCGATGCGCCCACGTTGACGTTCAACACCATCGGTCGCCACCAGAGCCGTCTGGTGCGCACCCGCATCTCGTCCAACTTGTCCCCGTGGCTGTCGCAGTGCAGCCTGGACGACCCCTACACCGTCGCCATCAGCCACGGCGAGGGCCGCTTTGTCGCCAATGACGATGTGCTCGCCCAGCTGATCGCCAACGGCCAGGTCGCCACGCAGTACGTGGGCGAGGACGGCAAGCCCAGCATGGATCTCTCCGTCAACCCCAACGGCTCCGCACTCGCCATCGAGGGCATCACGAGCCCCGACGGCCGCGTCCTGGGCAAGATGGGCCATGCTGAGCGTCGCGGCGACAACCTGTACCGCAACGTGCCCGAGCATGTCCCCGGCGATAAGTTCATGCCGATCTTTGAGAGCGGCGTGGCCTACTTCGCTTAAAGCTATCCCATCGGGTACAATCCCCTCGGGTAACAACACCCGCCACCGGCACGCCCGGTGGCGGGTTCTTTTTTGCTTCGCGCATGTAGGAAGGACATCATGGAAAGCCGCAAGCCGTATCTCGCCACCCTGCCCGGACTCATCTTGGGCTGTCTTGTTTGCTGCGCGCTCTGGGGATCGGCCTTTCCCTGCATCAAGATCGGTTACGAGCTGTTTGGTATCCCGGTGCACGATAGCGCCTCGCAGCTACTCTTTGCAGGTTTGCGCTTCACACTTGCCGGTATCCTGGTTATCGCCGGTATGAGTGCAGCCCAGCGCCGCCCGCTCGTCCCACAGGCACGCGATATCAAGCCCATCTTTATCTTGTCGCTCTTTCAGACCATCGGTCAGTACTTCTTTTTCTATCTGGGCCTCTCGCGCGCCAGCGCCATGTCGAGCTCCATCATCGAGGCCAGCGCCAACTTCCTCGCAATCCTCTTTGCCGCCCTGGCATTTCACACCGAGAAGCTCAGTACGGCCAAGGTGCTTGGCTGTGCGCTGGGCTTTGCCGGCGTCGCGCTCGTCAACCTTTCGGGCGCGGACGGCACCTTTGGCTTTACGCTCGACGGCGAGGGCTTTATCCTAGCCTCCACTGTCGCGGGTGCTCTTTCGACCTGCCTGATCGGCATCTTCTCTCGCAAGCACGACGGTGTTTTGCTTGCCGGGTGGCAGTTCTTGGTCGGCGGCCTGGTCCTCACCGCCATCGGCTTTTTGATGGGTGGCGCACTCTCCCCCACAGCGATTGTCCCCGCCATCGCGCTCATCATCTACATGGCGCTTATCTCCGCGGTCGCCTACTCGCTGTGGTCGCGCCTGCTTGCCGTCAACCCCGTCAGCCGCGTCTCTGTCTTTGGATTTATGAACCCCGTCTTTGGTGTGGTGCTGAGCGCGCTGCTGCTCGGCGAGGGCGCTGGCACGAGCCTCGTTACCGTCATCGTTGCCCTGCTGTTGGTCTGCGGCGGCATCATCATTGTCAACAAACCCAAAAAAGCCTAGCGAACTGCCCTTATTTAGCAGAGAGATTCACATACTTTAGTTTAATGGAGTACATCGGTGAGCTGAAGGCCACCACGCACGCAAGCGTGCGCCCCTTTTTCTAGCGTATCTGGACGCCGGCTTT
>CABUSL010000136.1 GCA_902494295.1 uncultured Collinsella sp. | reverse complement strand
CCCCCGCTCTGCTTTAGCCAGGCTGTTATGGATGGGTGTGACGACTACTCGTCGTGCTTCTCCTCGCGGCGTGCAGCAGCGCGTGCGTCGTGGATGCCCTTGATCGCGGCATGGCGAGCCGTTCGGGCATCATGGATGGCGTCGCGAGCCTCGGCGGTCGTCGCCTTGGCAGAGCGCAACTTGGCGGCCAGATCGGGGTTGGTTTCGGCGACCGCGGTAATCGTGGGGCCGTCGAGCTCCTCTTGCGTGGGTTCGGCCAAAAAGTCGATGGCGTATTGCGCGGCTACCATGGAACCCTTCGCCAGCACGGTCTCGTCAATCTTGTAAAAGCAGGAATGCTGGGCGTACGTGGCGCCGATCTTGGGGTTGCGCGTACCTACAAAGGCGAGCACGCCCGGTACGCGGCGCAGGTACTCCGAAAAATCCTCGCCCGAAAGCGTGCCGCGGTAATGGCCTTGACCGGTGGGACCCAGGCATTTGATTACAGCCTGACGGCAGCGCTCGCTCGAGGCGACCTCGTTTTCGACCTTGTAGTTGGCGATGGTGTAGTCGGTGAGCTCTGCCTCGGCGCCCAAGGCGGCCGCGGTATGCTCCACGATGCGGCGCATAAGCTCCGGCATTTCCTCGTGGGTCGAATCGCCGTAGGTGCGCACCGTGCCGGCGAGGTAGGCCGTGCCGGCGATAACGTTGCGCGCGGTGCCGCCGTGCAGCTCGCCGACGGTGATGACGGCCGGCTCGTAAGGGCTGATCTCGCGCGAGACGATGGTCTGCAGGGCGTTGACGATCTCGGCGGCAACCATGACGGCGTCGTGGCCGCGCTGGGGCATGGCGCCGTGGCACGAGGTGCCGCGGACATCGATGCGGAACCAGTCGGTATTGGCCATGCGCGGGCCGGGCTCGCAGCTTACGGTGCCGGCGTCGACCTCACTCCAGATGTGCGCGGCGTAGGCGCCATCGACGCCGTCGAGCACACCCGTGCCGATCATGAGCTTGGCGCCCTGGCCGTTTTCCTCGCTGGGCTGGAAGACGATGCGGACTTCGCCGTGGATGTCGTCGGTCATATGACGCAGGATTTGCAGCGTGCCGAGCATCATGGCGATATGGCAGTCGTGGCCGCAGGCGTGCATGCAGCCCTCGTTGACGCTGGCGAACTCTTCGCCGGTCTGCTCGGTGACGGGCAGGGCGTCGATGTCGGCGCGTAGCAGGATGCGGCGGCGTGGCGTGCCGTCCTCGCGGTAGGCATCCGGCGCGGTACCGCGAAGCGTTGCCACCAAGCCGGTCTTGAGCGGACGCTCGTAGGGGATATTCATGGCGTCGAGCTGGTTGGCGATGTCGGAGGTCGTGCGCTCCTCGGCAAGGCTCAGCTCCGGGTGCTTATGGAAGTGCCGGCGCTGCTTGATGATATATGGTTCAAACTCGGTAGCGATATCTTTGATGGCTGCGGTGACGTCGTCAGCCGCGCGAGCCTCGGTCGCCGCCATAATCTGCTGTGCCTTGGTCTTCGTCATGGTCGATTTGCTCCTTGCTGGGTTGATCGCAAAATCGTACAGGCTCTCTCCAGTATGCCACCTGCCGCTAGGGCTGGTAAAGTTGCCGTTTGCCGCTTGGGGTTTTGTTACAAGGGCGGGGGAGTACACTCGGGGGTGTTGAATTTCCTGTCAGAGATGGGGATGCCCATGCAACATATCGATCGGATTATCCGCTCCAAGAACGTCTTTACCGCGCAAGACGGCATCGATACCGCCCGCGAGCTGGCGATTGCCATCGCAGGCGACCGTATCGTCGCAGTCGGTGCGCCCGATGACGTGATTGCCGCCGCGCCTGCCGCCACGCCGGTTATCGACTACGGCGAGCAGTTTGTCTGCCCAGGTTTCCATGACGCTCATCTGCACTTCTTCCATACCTCGGTCGGCTCCTCGCCGTACATGCTCATGGATATGGGCACGTCCGAGGCGGCGCTGGTGCAACACGCGCTCGAGTTTTCCCAGGACCTGCCCGATGACGCTTGGGTTGTGACGCAGGGCTGGCGCGACTACCGTTGGGACCCGCCCGAGCATCCTACCAAGGCGTCGCTCGATGCGGCATTCCCCGATCGCCCCTGCGTTATGTATTCGGGCGACGGGCATACGCTTTGGCTCAACAGCCGCGCACTCGAGGCGCTCGGCGTCACACGCGACAGCGAGCCGCCAGCGGGCGGCAGCTACGACAAGGATGCAAACGGCGAGCTCACGGGCATTGCTCACGAGGCGGCTGCCATGCAGCTGCTACCGCGCTGCCTGGAGTGGCTGGGCGAGGACCGCATCGCGAGCGCTTACGCCGACCAGATGAAGCGTATGGCCGAGCAGGGCATCACCTCGATCTGCGATATGTCGCTCATGCCCATGCCGGGCTGCGATTTTATCCGCGACGACGTCTACGACAAACTGCAGGCAGCCGGCAAACTGGGCATCCGAGCCCATCTATTCCCCACACTGCTGGATGACCAATCGCGCTTGGAAGAGCTACAGACCCGCTACGCGAACAACGCGCTGCTCTCGGCGCCTGGTTTTAAGCAGTTCTTCGATGGCGTGTCGAGCGAACACACGGCATATCTCACCGAGCCCTATACCAATCCGCGCTTCCCGGGCGACCAGGGCCGTCTGACGGTTCCGGCTGAGCGCATGCGCAAACTGGTTCTGGCGGCCGCGGAGCGCGGTCACACCGTGCGCATCCACGTCATTGGTGACGGTGCGATTCATGCCGCGCTGGATATCTTCGAGGAAGCGGCCGACCTGTACGGCCTGCCCCAGCACGGTCATAACACGCTTGAGCATCTGGAGAACCTCTTGCCCGAGGACATCGACCGCCTGCGCAAGCTCGACGTGGTTGCCTCGAGCCAGCCCTGCCATATCACGCTCGACCCGGGTGGTCCGGAGCGCGACCTGGGCTTGGAGCGCAGCCGCATCATGTGGCCGTTCGCAACCTATAAGCAGCGCGGCATTCGCCAAGCCTTCGGCACCGATAGCCCCATAACAGCTGTTACCAGCATGAACGTGCTCTACACGGCCATCACGCGCCAGGACCCCAAAAGCCACTGGCCCGAGGGCGGCTGGTTGCCGAGCGAGCGCATCGATGCAGCAACAGCCCTGCGCAACTACACCCTGGGCAGCGCCTATGCAGCGGGCGACGAACAAAATCTCGGCAGCCTGGAGCCCGGCAAATACGCCGATCTGGTAGTCCTGGACCAAAACCCGCTCACCATCGACCCCCAAGAGCTTCAGGCTACCAAGGTTCAGACCACCTACCTGGCAGGTAACGTAATCTACGAGCGCTAGCCTCATACCCCACTCATAGGGGGCACGTTTCAGCAACGTGCCCCTTTCTTGTTCGCACCATCTGCATCGCCATTTTGCTGCACTGACTTTTCTGAATGTCGGGCCCGAATTAGTTAACCTGCCTCCCGTGTGGCTCCGGAGGGGCGGGGCATAAGGTTTATCGCGAGTTCCGCACGAGCCGAAGGCCACTTAATGTGGCCTTCGTGCGAGCAGGACTGCCCGAGCAGGAAACCTTATGCCCCGCCCCTCCGGAGCCACACGGGAGCCACCGCTAAGTTATCCCCCGGCATTCAGAAAATCTAAGTGCCAAAAAATAAGATTTTTTGACTCCGTGTTGTATAACCCGCCATTCGTGGGTACCATTCAACGCGTACGCAAACAAAAAGGGTTAATTCGCGTGGCATAACCACGCGGCCCAAAAAGGAGGAGACAAGCATGTCGTCTTTGAAGCCGCTTGCAGATCGTGTTCTGGTCAAGCCCGACGAGGCCGAGCAGAAGACCGCTTCTGGTCTGTATATCGCCAGCAACGCTCAGGAGAAGCCGCAGCGCGGCACCATCGTTGCCGTGGGCGCCGGCAAGGTCAACGACAAGGGTGAGCGCATCCCCATGGACGTCAAGGTCGGTGACGTTGTCATCTACGGTAAGTTCGGTGGCAACGAGGTCAAGGTCGACGGCGAGAAGTATCTGCTGATGCGCGCCGACGACATCTACGCCGTCGTCGAGGCCTAGTCTCGTCAGAATCTCTGATTCGTCTTTGAACGCGCCCGTCGCATAGGACTCGGAAGCGGCGACGCGAGTCACATTTCTTTTGGAGGATTACCTACCATGGCAAAGAACATTACGTTCAACACCGATGCCCGCGCTAAGCTTGCCAAGGGCGTCAACACTCTGGCCGACGCCGTTACCGTCACCATGGGCCCCAAGGGTCGCTATGTTGCGCTGCAGCGCACGTTCGGTGCTCCGACCATCACCAACGACGGCGTTTCCGTCGCCAAGGAGATTGAGCTCGAGGACAACATCGAGAACATGGGTGCCCAGCTGGTGAAGGAGGTCGCCACCAAGACCAACGACACCGTGGGTGACGGCACCACCACCGCAACCCTGCT
>CABUSL010000135.1 GCA_902494295.1 uncultured Collinsella sp. | reverse complement strand
TTATCCTGGCGATAGCACAAAATGGGGTCCGCAATAAACGCGGCACGCTCGGCGCAAGCCCAAACCTTAAAGTTAAAGCCTGCGTCCTGATACGAGGCGCCCGGCGTGGAGAGAAAGCGAACCTGATTGTCGTTGAGGAACTCGCGTCGATAGATAGCCGACCAAATGGAAGGTTTGCGGTAGAAAATTCCCGGGCGATCGACGGGGCGATACGCGGCGCCCGTCATATGCTCGTCGATAATCCCAAACAGCTCACGGCGTTCGCTGGGCGTGGACCAATACAGGTAAAAGTCGCCCTTTACCACATCGGCATGCTCAGCATCGGCCTTGGCGACCAACTTTTGGAGCGAATCCTCAAACATAAAGTCGTCGGACTCAAGGATGCCCACGTACTCACCGCGCGCCATCTCCAGGCCGCGGTTCATCGAGTCGCCGTAGCCGCTGTTGGCCTTGTCGATCATCTTGACGCGCCCATCGCGCTCCATATACTCGCGGATAATCGCCGGCGAGTTGTCGGTCGACCCGTCGTTAATGCAGATGATCTCAATATCCTTGAGCGTCTGCGCCAGGGCGGAATCGAGACACTCGCGCAGGTAGCGCTGAACATTGTAAATGGGAATAAGCAGCGACAGAACAGGGCTGCCAGAGGCGTTAGTAGACAAATGTGCTCCTTAGGAAATACCTGTCGTTTCATGGTATCAAAGGGTCAGCGCGCCAGCGGGCGTTTATATAATCTATGGAGCCTCTTGCGGGCAAAGTAGCCGCACGTCATGCGGCGGGCCCGTGGCAGGTTCCTGCGTTTTATTCAAAGCTTGCCGCCAAGGTGCGCCGAGCCTTTACAATAGGACAGTCCCAAGGACGTATTCGATAGCTTCCGTGCAGCGCATGCGCGCCGCACGTGAAAGGATATATTGCCCCATGCCTTCAACCCTTCCCGCTCCCATCGATAAGCTCGCCATCGTCGTCGTTACGTACAAGCGCCAGGAACTCCTGGCCAACTTGTTCGACTCTATGACCGAGCTCACGGCAACGCCCTGGCGCATCGTGATTGTCGATAACGAGAATTCGCGCGAGACCAAGGCCATGTGCACCGCATTCAACGAGCGCCTGGCCAACCTGTGGGGCATCGACACCGAGCAGCCCGACGCGCAGGGCGGCACCGACCGTGTCATCTACGCCCCGCAGCTCGAAAACGGCGGCGGTGCGGGCGGCTTCTCCGCCGGCACCAAATGCGCCTACGACCTGGGCGCTCAGTGGTTCTGGGTGATGGACGACGACGTACTCGTCATCCCCGAAGGCATCGAGCGTCTTGCCAAGTGGACCGACCGCTACGATGTCATCCAGGGTTCGCGCCTGGACTTTGACGGCGGCGCCTTCTTTTGGCAATACCAGCTCATCCTTTCGCTCGGCATCCCTAACCCCATCGCCAAGTGGGATCTGGGTCCCGAGGGCTACCGCGCCATGAACCAGCTGTGCTTTGAGGGCGGCATGTTCTCGCGCCGCGTGGTCGACAAGATCGGCCTGCCCGACGCGCGCTTCTTTATCTACGGCGACGATGCCTGCTACGGCTACGTAGCCAGCCAGCACTTCCCCGCCGCCGTGGTCGCCGACGTGGTGCTCAAGCGCGCCCGTGCCGTCTCTAACTGGGATATCGCCGGCAAACGCCAGCTCAACTCTACGAGCGACACCAACCGCTACTACATCATGCGCAACCGAGGCTTCCTCGCTCGCTATATGCAGATCTACGGTGACTACCACCCCATGTTGTTCCGCCTGGGCAATGCCGCGACCTTCTGCAAGGAATTCATTCGCCTGGCCGCCGTTGACAAGTGCTTTAAGACCGGTATTCCGGCGCTGCGACGCGGCATGAAGGACGCCCGCAAGATCGTTAAGGATCCCAACTGGAAGCCCATGCCGCCCATGAAGGACACGGAGTAACAGAAGCCGGAAACACCTCAGCGCTTAAAGCCGCTGGTGCACCGTAGCCACATGCTGTCCATCAAACCCAAACCCCCAGCGCATGCGGCCAACGCCGGGTCGCGGCACACGGATTTCGTCGATGCCGTCGCGCTCTATGTCGAGTAGCGACTGCACGGCCAGCAATTCCAGGCCCAGCGCATCCACATCGGGGTCATACATCAAGTTAATCGTTATCAGCGGTCGCTCGTCCAGCATGCCAATCGTGTCTGCTACGTCGAACACAGCACCCGTAGGGAAAACCTGGATGTCCCAGCGACCCGCGCCACACTTTCGCCTCGAGGCAGGATTGGCATAGCCCGGCAAGCCAAAGCAGAGCCCCTGCAAGAGCAGATGATATGGCAGCGGCTTATCTGGGTCAGTCTCACCGATTCCCGCATCCCCCAGGATGCGGCTTAGCGCCCGCCTCACGGTATCCTCGTTCCCACGGCACAGCCCGTCGCGAAACGCATCGACGTCTCGAATGTCTTCGGCAGCGCACTCAAACCACTCAACAATTACTAGACGCAAGACCTGGCGAAGTTCTTTATTGGGCAATCGCAAAACACGGAGGCGATCGCCATGCTCTGGCTCCTCAGTCATATCTGTCGTCAGGAAACCGGACAGATACAGCGCTGTCCACATGCCATCGTCAGGCGAGACATCTGGCTCTGCAGTGCCCAAACAAAGCGGGACCTCAGCGCACCCATGGGCCTCGAGCAAATCAAACAAGACCGAAAGGCGGTCGAGATTCCACCCGGCAACTACCCTACTCAGGCAATCGGCATATCCATACAGATCGGCACGCACAGGCGCCGCGCAGCCTCGGTCCAGAAAACCGATCACACGCTCTGGACTCGAGCAATAGGCCCTGCCAAACCGATACCCCTCGAGCCATTCACGCGCATCATCCAGGTATTCCTCGCGCCCAGCATGATTCAACAGAGCCTGGACCTCGGCATCCGAAAAGCCGAACCAACGGTCACACCACGTCGAAAACGGCGTCGACAGACAATACGAGCAGCCGCGCGAAGAAAGCGCCGCTTCGGCAGGACCGGGACACTCCCCCATCAGACACGTCAGCCGCAACGAATCGCGCGCAGTGGCAATGGCGTCGAACAGCACGCGATCGAATAGCCCTGCCGGATCGGCGTCGGAAGCGTCCCTCGCGCTCGCACGGCGAGACCACGCCGCATCGTACCCATCAACGAGCAATACAACCTGCTCATCGCAGGCCATCTCCAGCAGCTCAATGAGCACACCGAGCACCGAGTCAACCTCGTCCGCGCTCGCCACGCCACGCGCAACACGTTCGATGTGACGCACCTTATCTCGAGCTAAATCAGGAGCCTCCAAGAGCGCCAACAAGCGAGCGCACTCGCCCGAAAGGGCATCGCGCACGACGTCGGCAATAGCGGCACCACGCCTCGCAGCGCCAGAAAAGTCCAGCGATATCACCGGATAGCAAGCATATTCATCCCGATAGCGCCCACCGTCTGCATCCCAAATCTGAGCATTGGCAAACAAACGCTGATCAGCGCGACCAACCGCTGGACGCTCCAGAAAAGCCCTGAGCGTCGACAAGTTCATGCTTTTGCCAAAACCCTCGGGTCGACAGCACACCACAACGGACGCGTCGCAGTCCAACACATCGGCAATAAACATGGTCTTGTCGACCAGCGTGCAGCAACCAAGAGCCTCCGCATAGTCGTGCATGCCAATGGGCAAAGCCGCATCGTCGGCACAGCCGATCAAACGCACGCCAAAGCCAGCAGCACAATCAACATTTGCCTGTTCAGACACCAAAACGTTCCCCCTAAATCGCAGCACGATGCCAATTGTAATGACCGCATCGCATGTACCGATGTCGCCGCGCAAACATATCGGGCAACGGTAGTAACAAGAGGTGTGAGGGGGCACAATTAATCGTTGCACAACAAAACGGGGCCCGATACATTCGCACCGGACCCCGTCCCAACTCTTTAGTTATCTGGCAACCGAGAGGCTACTCCTCCGAGCCGTCCTCCCCAGAAGCCTTCTTCTGCTGATCGAGCTTATGCTTGCCACTTACGATAGACGTAGCGCCCAGCGTGGCCAAGCTCGCGCTGGCAAGGCTCGCCATAACGATAAGGTCGCCCGTCTTGGGCATGTTACCGCCCGAAGTCTTAGTCGTTGTAGTGGTGGTTGTAGTGGTCACCGTCTTGGAGTCATTTTGCTCTTGGTTCTGGTTGTCGGTGTTGCCCTTACTGCTGTCCTCGCCCCGCTGCTTACCGTCCTCGGTCTTGTCCTTGTTCTTGTCCTTCTCCTCAGATTCAGACTTCTTGTCCTCGTCCTTCTTCTGAGCGGATTTGTCGGCCTTCGCCTCAGAGCTAGAACCCTTATCGGATTCGGTCTTCTCGGAAGCCTTGTCCTTGGAGTCGCCCTTTGAGGCTTCGGTCTTTTCCTTGGAAACCTGATCAGAGTTGTCCTTGTTCTGGG
>CABUSL010000134.1 GCA_902494295.1 uncultured Collinsella sp. | reverse complement strand
GACCACTAATACCTTGCAAGCCACAGCCCTCGCCTATCCCTCAAACGAAAGCACGCGGGCCAGGTCAAGCTCCTCGTAGCTGTCGATAAAGATATCGCAGTTGGCACGCACATCGTCGCGCTTCATGCGGCCGTGCGGGTCATAGATGCCCACGCGCTTAAAGCCGGCGGTCCCAGAGCTCTTTAGGCCAAAGACCGCGTCCTCAAACACCCAAGCGCGCTCAAACTTGTGCCCATGGCGCTCCTCCAGGCGGCGCAGCGCCAGCTCGTACACATCGGGGAACTGCTTAGAGCGACCTGCCTCGCCCGTGGTGGTCACAAACTCCATGTAGGCATCGAGCCCGGCACCCGCAAGCGCAGACTTAACCAGCTCGGCTGGCGTGGACGTGGCAACGCACATGGCAATACCGGCCTCCTGCGCCTGCTCCAAAAATGCCAGGAGGCCCTCGCGCGGCGGCACCTTGGAGTACCCATCAATCAAAATCTCGCCCAGCTCGCGATACAGCTCCTCGCCATTCGCGCCAATGCCCCACACGTTGTGGTAGGCCTGGCATTCATCCTCGAGCGAAAGATGCTCAAACTGGGCAAAATCGTCGACCGTCACGTCAACTCCGTGGCGGTGCAATAATTCGGGCTGGGCGTAGCCCCATACGGGGGTGCTATTAACCAGCGTGCCGTCGCAATCGAAAATAAAAGCAACCTTGGGAGCGGCGGTATGGGACATAAACGAACCTTTCGATATCAAATGGTAAACATCCTGCTAAAAACGTTTTACCAAACGTCAGCCAAACAATTTTGAAACCCAAATTGGTAAAACTGTCAAGAGTTTTACCACGGCAATTCTGCCAGTGGTATAAACATGTCGCTTACCGATTAAACGCCCCCGCAAATCCGCTTTCGTCCATAAAACTAACGCACAGGTGTTATCGTAGTTTCTGCCGAAAGTTCCACCGAGCACGCGAGGTGGAACGAATCACAGAAACTTCGCCGTCCCTTCGATTCGTGCAGCCTTGGACCTTTCGCATCTAGTCACCAAGGCAACACGCTGCCGCGTCATGATGGGATCAAACGTGAGCGATTCAAAGCTAAAGCCAACGGCTAAAAAGCCCGCAACCCGCAAACCGGCTCCGCACGCACCGGAGCTCTCCAAGGACGATGTCTACCTGTTTGGCATTGGAATGTGGGAGCGCAGCTGGGAAAAGATGGGCGCGCATCCCGACACGCAGAACCGTACGCGCGGTTGGCGCTTTTGCGTTTGGGCGCCCGACGTAAAGAGCGTCCATGTCATTGGCGAATTTAACGACTGGGATGAGGAAGCCAACCCGCTGGTGCCCGTGCATACGAGCGCTATTTGGGAAGGCTTTATTCCTGGCGCCGAGCAGGGCCAGCTCTATAAATATCTCATCGAGACCAACGAGGGCGAGAAGCTCTACAAAGCCGATCCGTATGCCTTTAAGGCCGAGTGCCCTCCGGGTACCGCCAGCGTGCTGTGGACCCTCGATGGCTACAAGTGGAATGACGCTGCGTGGCTCAAGCGACGCGCCGGCCACAACCACATGTCGCAACCGCTTAACATCTACGAGGTGCATATTGGCTCGTGGAAGCGCCACGGCGACGCGCCACAGGGCGATCCGGACGAGTACGGCAACTACCCCGGTCCCATGGACCCCTTCCCCGCGCAGCGCGGCGAGTTCTACACCTACGACGACCTGTCGGTGGAGCTCGTGGACTACGTGCGCGACATGGGCTACACGCATATCGAGGTTATGCCGCTTATGGAGCATCCCTTCGACGGCTCCTGGGGCTACCAGACGACCGGCTACTACGCCGCCACGTCGCGCTACGGCAACCCGCAGCAGCTCATGCACTTTATCGATGCGTGCCACGAGGCGGGCATAGGCGTGATCATGGACTGGGTGCCCGGCGGTTTTTGCGCCGACTCCCACGGCCTTGCCACCTTTAACGGCCACATGCTGTTTGAGCACGAGATTCACCCCAACTGGGGCACGCACAAGTTCGATTTCGCCCGTGGCGAGGTCCGCTCCTTCCTGGTCTCCAACGTGCTGTACTGGCTCGAGAACTTCCACGTGGACGGCATTCGCATGGATGGCGTGTCCAGCATGCTGTACCTCAACTTTGGCATTGACGATCCCGGCCAAAAGAAGTTCAACAAGTACGGAACCGAGGAGGACCTGGACGCCAGCGCGTTTATCCGCCAGGTCAACTGCGCCGTTGAGGCCCACTTCCCTGACGTGATGATGATGGCCGAGGAGTCCACTGCGTGGCCGCTCGTGACCTACCCGGCGCAGGACGGCGGCCTGGGCTTCCACTACAAGTGGGACATGGGCTGGATGAACGACACCCTGCACTATATGCAGACCGATTTTCCGTGGCGCCCCGGCAACCACGGGCTGCTCACGTTCTCCATCATGTACGCCTTTACCGAGAACTTTATTTGCCCGCTGAGCCACGATGAGGTCGTGCACGGCAAGTGCTCGCTGATCGGTCGCATGCCGGGCGACTGGTGGCGCCAGTTTGCCGGCCTGCGCACGCTGGCCTTCTACCAAATGACGCACCCCGGTGCCAAGCTCAACTTTATGGGCAACGAGATCGGCCAGTTTATTGAGTGGCGCTACTACGAGTCCATCCAGTGGTTCCTGACTGAGGAGTACGAGACCCACCGTCATCATCAGGCGTTTATCAAGGCGCTCAACCACCTGTACACCGCCGAGCCCGCCCTGTACGAGCGCGGCTACACCGACGACGGCTTTACCTGGATCGACGCGGACAACTCCAAGCAGTCCATCGTGAGCTTTGTGCGCCAGGGCGAGGACGTCGATGACGACCTGGTGATCCTGATCAACTTTGATCCGGCGAGCTACGAAAGCTTCCGCGTGGGCGTACCGCGCGAGGGCGACTGGGAGGTCATCTTCGATTCCGACCGTCCCGAGTTTGGCGGCAGCGGATACGCCGGCGACGAGCCCTACACTTGCTCGAGCGAGCCCTATCCCTGGAACGGGCAGATGGACTCCATTGAGATTAAGGTGCCCGGCCTGGCTGGCGTGGTGCTTAAGCGCCGCGGCCCCAGCAGTTATAAGCCGCCGGTGGTCGAGGAGCCCAAGAAGGCGACGCGCAAGCGTGCGTCCTCGGTGAAGCCCAAGGCCGCGGTTGCTAAGAAGGCTCCGGCCAAGGCGAAGGCTGCCAAGCCCGCTGCCAAGGCTTCGGCCAAGTCTTCCACGACCAAAAAGGCAGCCACCAAAAAGGCCGCTCCCAAGGCCAAGGCAGCTGCTGTTAAGGCTCCTGCCAAGAAAGCGTAACAAAGGCGTTACCACTGTAATTACCCGTCCCGCAGGGGCGTAGGATACAAGTCATAACCGTTCCGGGAGAAACATCCCCGGGGGAAAGGAACGTATGAATAAGATCTTCGACAACAAGCAGGAGTTTACCGAGCTCTATCGCGATGCCGTCATGAGCATCAGTGGCAAGAGCCTCGAGGCCGCCAGCGACCTCGACCGCTTTAATGCCCTGGCCAAGCTCGTGGCCGAGAAGGCACGCACCGTTGCCACCAAGAGTGACGCCCGCGCCACCGCCGAGGGCAAGAAGCGCGTGTACTACTTCTCGATCGAGTTTTTGATCGGCCGCCTGCTCGACAACTACCTGCTCAACTTTGGCGTGCGCGACATGGTCGCCGAGGCACTCGATGACATGGGCTTCGACCTTTCTGTCATCGAGAACCAGGAGCCCGATCCGGCTCTGGGCAACGGTGGCCTGGGCCGTCTGGCCGCATGCTTCCTGGATTCCATGGCAGCCGAGGGCATTGCCGGCTACGGCAACGGCATGCGCTACCGCTACGGCCTGTTTAAGCAGGAGATCGTTAACGGCAGCCAGGTCGAGGCCACCGACGAGTGGCTCACCCACGGCTATCCCTGGGAGGTCCGTCGTCAGGACAAGGCCGTGACCATTAAGTTTGGTGGCCGCGTCGAGGGCTTTGAGGAGAACGGCCGCACGTTCTACCGCACGGTGGACACTCAGGACATTCTGGCCGTCCCATATGACATCCCCGTTGTGGGCTATGCCGGCGAGACCGTCAACAAGCTGCGCGTCTGGGCCGCCGAGCCGGTCGAGGAGCACTTCGATCTGGAGGCCTTCAACCGCGGCGACTACGCCCTGGCAGACGCCGAGCGCGCCGAGGCCGAGGCCATCAGCGCCATCCTCTACCCCAACGACGCCGGCGAGCACGGCCGTCTGCTGCGCCTGAAGCAGGAGTACCTGTTTGTATCGGCCGGCATCTACAGCCTGCTCGACACCTTTGAGAAGGAGCACGGCGCGAACTGGGAGCTGCTGCCGCAGTTTGTGGCCATCCACACCAACGATACCCACCCCGCCATGTGCGGCCCCGAGCTCATGCGTATCCTCATCGACGAGAAGAAGCTCGAGTGGGACGACGCCTGGAACATCGTGACGCAGGT
>CABUSL010000133.1 GCA_902494295.1 uncultured Collinsella sp. | reverse complement strand
TTGCGCGTCGCTGCGAGCGCGAGGATACCCTTGAGCTGCGCATTCGATACGCGACGGCGCTGGCCGATGTCGGACAGATCGACGAGGCGCAGGCCGTGATCGACCAGCTGGTGCTCGACGTGCCCGAGGAGCAGGAGGTTTGGATGCTTTGCCTGCGCCTGGCCGTGATGCGCCGCGACGGTGACGAGGTCCACCGTGTGATCGATGCGATCGACAATCAGCATGTGTATTTGAGTGCCGCCAACCGCGAACAGTTGGCGTTTTGGCGCGACGGGGAGGAGGCCAGATGAGCGTGGTACAACATATCCGCGACCGTGCAGGCCGCTTTCGTTGGATGGGGCTGCTCGTAGTGTGGGCTGTTTTTATCGTCATGGCCGCCGTGCTGCTGATCGAACGCGCCGGCGTGCAGTACAGCGCTGGACAGCACAAGCTGGGCATGCTCGCTGCCAACGACGCGGTGCCGGCCTCCTCGGCAATCTTTGGCCAAAAGCCCACGTGCCTGGTCATTACCGATTCCGATCAAGCTGGCGTCGAGGACGTAAAGGAACAGTTCGACCAGATCCTGCTCGACATGAAGATCGCGCACCGCGACGTGGACCTTGCCCTGGATGGTGCGGATGCCATTCCCTCGCTGACCTCCTTCGATCGCGTGATTTTGCTCATGCCATCGCTCGACGGACTGGGTACGCATCTGACCGACATTATGAGTTGGGTGAGTGCCGGCGGTTCGCTTATGCTCGCCATGCCGCCGGATAACTCGAGCTATCTGCAAGTGATTGCCTCCAAGCTTGGCATTGAATCGGCCGGATATGACTATGTAAAAGCCGAAAGTATCGTTCCGAGTGAGGACTTTATGCTGGGCGGGGGAGAGCGCTACGAGCTCTCGGACCCCTTTGATTCTTCGCTTTCGGTATCGCTGCGCGAGACGGCTCGTGTGTGGGCTAAGACCGGCGATGCGGGCGCCCCGCTCATTTGGTCGAATGACTGCGGTAGCGGGCGCACCGTGGTATGCAATATAGGTATCTATGACAAGGTCATGCGTGGGTTCTATGCTTCGGCCATAAGCTTGCTGGGTGATGCCACGGCCTATCCGGTCATCAACAGCGCCGTGTTCTTTTTGGACGACTTTCCTAGTCCCGTGCCCTCGGGCGATGGTACTTATATCAAGCGTGACTACGGCCTTTCCATTGCCGATTTTTACACCAAGGTCTGGTGGCCCGATCTGCAAAAGCTCTCGCAAAAATACGGCATTCGCTATACCGGCGTGATGATCGAAAACTACGAGGACGCGGTCAACCAGACCGAGCCCGCGCGCCAGGCCGATACCACGCAGTTTCGCTATTTTGGCGGCATGCTGCTGCAGATGGGTGGCGAGCTGGGCTTTCACGGCTACAACCATCAGCCGCTCGCGCTCTGGGATACCGACTATGGCATGCTGTATGTCTATAAGACCTGGAAGAACAAAGAGGCGCTCGTCGCATCGCTCAACGAGCTTATCGCCTTCCAAGACGAGGTGTTGCCCAACGCGCACGGCTCGGTCTACGTGCCGCCGTCAAATATCCTTTCGGCCCGTGCGCGCAAGCTTATCGGCACCGACGTTCCGCGCATTAAGACCATTGCCAGTACGTATTTTGAGGATGGCACCGACCTGCCGTACGTGCAGGAGTTTGGCGTGGCGAGCGATGGCATTGTGGAGCAGCCGCGCATTGTCTCGGGCGGCATGGTCAACGATTCCTATATGCGCCTGGCAGCCGTGTCCGAGCTCAACATGCACTACGTGAGCACGCACTTTATGCACCCGGACGACCTTTTGGACCCCGATCGCGGAGCCAAGGAGGGCTGGGAGGTCTACAAGGGCGGCCTGACCGACTACCTGGACTGGCTTACCAAATCCGCGCCCGATCTGCGGCACCAGACGGCGTCGGAGTGCTCCGGTGCCATCCAGCGCTTTTCGTCGGTTACGGTGAACGTGGATACAAGTGCAGATGCCTGGACGCTCAACCTGGGCAATTTCCACGACGAGGCGTGGCTCATGTTCCGCGCCAACAATGGCGAGCCGGGTGCAGTCACGGGTGGCGAACTGACGCACCTTACGGGCAATCTGTATCTGCTCAAGGCAAATGATAAGACCGTGACGATCGAGCGCAAGGAGGGTGGCGACAAATGAGAATCTGCTTGGTGCTCGAGGGTTGCTACCCCTATGTGCACGGCGGTGTGTCCACTTGGATGCACGGCTATATCCAGGCCATGCCCGAGCATGAGTTTGTGCTATGGGTGATCGGCGCGCATGCTGCCGACCGCGGCAAGTTTGTCTACGAGCTGCCCGTCAACGTGGTCGAGGTGCACGAGGTGTTCCTGGACGATGCCCTGCGGCTTTCGGGCGAGCAACATGAAGCCAGTTTTAACGACCGTGAGCGCGAGGCGCTACGCCGCCTGGTGTCGCTCTCCAATCCGGATTGGGATGTTCTGTTCGATATTTTCCAGCGCCGTCGCGTGCATCCGCTCTCGCTTTTGCAGAGCCGCACGTTTATGGATATCTTTCGCGACGTGTGCCTGGCCGAGTACCCCTACACGCCCTTTGCCGATGCATTCCACACCATGCGCTCCATGCTGCTGCCCGTGCTCTACCTGTTGGGCAGCGAGGTGCCGGTGGCCGATGTGTACCATGCCATCTCGACCGGCTACGGTGGCCTGCTCGCCTGCCTGGGCTCAAGCGTTCACCATGCGCCGGTGCTGCTGACCGAGCATGGCATCTATACCCGCGAGCGCGAGGAAGAGATCATTCGCGCCGACTGGGTGGTGCCGTCGTTCAAGGACCGCTGGATCCGCTTTTTCTACCTGCTTTCGGAGGAAATCTACCGCCGCGCCTTCCGCGTGACGAGTTTGTTCCATAACGCCCGCAAGACGCAGGTCGATATGGGCTGCGATGCGGACAAATGCCTGGTTATCCCCAACGGCATTCAGTTCGACCGCTTTAAGGATATTCCCTTAAAGCCCGATGACGGCTGGGTGGACATTGGCGCGGTGGTGCGCCTGGCACCCATCAAGGACGTCAAGACCATGATCTATGCCTTCTTTGAGCTGCACGAGCGCCTGCCCAAGGTGCGCCTGCACATCATGGGCGGCGTGGACGACGAGGAGTACGGCGCCGAGTGCCACGCGCTGGTCGAAACCCTGGGCGTGCGCGACCTGATCTTTACCGGCCGCGTCAACGTGGTCGAGTACATGGAAAAGCTCGACTTTACCATTTTGACGAGCATCTCCGAAGGTCAGCCGCTCAGCGTGCTGGAGTCGCTTGCATCGCGCCGTCCCTGCGTGACGACCGAGGTGGGCTGCTGCCGCGAGTTGCTCGAAGGCGCCCCGGGCGACGACTTTGGCGTGGCGGGTTTTGTGACGCCGCCCATGTATCGCAAGGGCTTGGCCGATGCCATGGAGCGCATGTGCGTGAGTCGCGCCCGTCGCATTGAGATGGGGGAGCGCGGGCAGCGTCGCGTTGCCACGTACTTTTTGCACGAGCAGATGCTCGCCAACTATCGCGCGCTGTACGACGAGACGGCGCGTGCGTTTAACCTGCCCAGAGAGGGGGAGTAGCCGGTGGCCGGAATCGGTTTTGAGCTCAAGCGCCTGTTTAGGCGCAAGGGCCTTTTTGCCACGATGCGCGCTTACGGCTACGCCGGCATTGTGTGCACGGGTCCCATGCTGTTGGGCGTGCTGCTCCAGGTGGGTATCTTGGTGCTGTGCGGTCTGTGGGGCGTAGGGCGTGCCAACCAGGATCTGCTGGTGTGCATGGTGACCTACACACTGCTGGCCTCGCTTTTGCTCACGAGCTTTTTCTCCATGCCGGTCACGCGCTTTTTGGCCGATATGTTGTTTGCCGAGCGCGAGGATGAGATACTGCCTTCGTTTTGGGGCTCCAATGCTGTCATGCTCGTTGCGGGCACGGTGCTCTACGGCGTCTTTCTGCTGTTCTCGGGCGCCACGCTGCTGCAGGGGCTGCTATGCCTGTGGCTGTTCAATATTATGATCGTCAACTGGAACGGCATGAGCTATCTCACGGCCATCAAAGACTACCGCGGCATCCTGTGTAGCTTTGCGGCCGCCATTGGCGTGGCGTGCCTGTGCGCCCTGGCCGCGCTGGCACTGGGGCTGCCGCCGGTCGAGGGCCTGTTGGCATCAATTGCTCTGGGCTACGGCGTCATGCTCGTCTGGGACGTGGTACTGCTGTACCGGTATTTTCCTCAGAGCGACCGCAGCCCCTGGCCCTTTCTGCAGTGGCTCGATCAGTTTATGCCGCTGGCGCTCACGGGCCTGTTAACCAATCTGGGACTCTTTGCGCACCTGGTGATTATTTGGGCCGGTCCCATTGGCGTGCAGGTCAAGGGCTTGTTTTATGGTGCGCCCTACTACGATGTGCCGGCGCTCATTGCGTTTTTGACGATCCTGGTCACGACCATCAACTTTGTGGTCTCGGTC
>CABUSL010000132.1 GCA_902494295.1 uncultured Collinsella sp. | reverse complement strand
TCATCGTGTCGCCGTGGATCCTGTCCGTGCTGACCACCGACCGCCTCGCGCGCAACTACGAGCTGGTCACCAAGCACAACCTCAAGTACCGCCGCTACTACCACCAGTTCGACTACTAATTCCATTTGGGGGAAACCGCAATGAGGCAATACATCTTTGCCAGCCACGCGCATTTTGCGACCGGCATCAAAGAGAGCACCGAGCTGCTCTCGGGCGCGCGCGATAACGTCCACGACCTGTCGATGTTTGTCGACGGCCGCACCGATGTCGCCGAGGAGGCCGCCAAGCTCCTGGCGACCTTCGACCCCGCCGACGACGTAATCGTGTGCACCGACCTGTTTGGCGGCAGCGTCAACAACGAGTTCACCAAGATCGTCCAGACGCGCCCCAACACCTACCTGGTTGCCAACATGAATCTGCCGCTGCTGATCCAGCTGCTCTTTTCGGACCAGGAGGCTCCCGCCGATCAGGTTATCCGCGAGATCCTCGCGGCTGACGACACGCGCGTCAAGTTTGTCAACGACCTGCTGACCGATGCGGATGACGAGGAAGAGTTCTAGTCACCGCCTGCTATTAATGGGGCCGGGTTTCCGGCATGAGACCTTTGGGGGTCAATCATGATTCAACTGCTTCGCGTCGACCATCGTCTGCTTCATGGCCAGGTGGCCGTCTCTTGGGTCCAGGGCTTGGGTTCTGACTGCATCTTCTGCGTTGGCGACAAGGTTGCCAACGATCCCGTCTGGAAGACTACGCTCAAGATGGGAAAGCCGGCCAACGTCAAGCTCGTCATCAAGGACATGGAGCACGCCATCGAGGCCATCAACTCCGGTGTTACCGATAAGTACAAGATGATCATCTGCGTCGCCAGCATCGCCGAGGCCAAGCAGCTTGTCGACGGCTGCCCGCAGATTACCTCCATCAACCTGGGCAACACCAAGTCCAAGGACGAGCAGCGTCCCGATGCCCGTAAGATCTCCCGCCAGATCTTTGTGACTGCTGCCGAGGAAGAGGACATTCGTGAGCTCGTCGGCCGCGGTGTCGAGGTCGAGATTCGCGCTCTGGCCGACGACCCCAAGGTCGATGCCCTAAGCGCCCTCTAATTGAGAACCACGGGCGGCGCGCACGGCGCCGCCCCTATTCGTGGGCGTACCGGATAAACGCTTTGCCCGTTACCCCCATCTACCGTTCACCGGGAGTACACGCCCGTTGAGCGATTGGTATTAAATAGTTTTCGCATGACTATATAATTGGTATCAAATCATTTGCACCGGTTTAGGTGTTAACAGCACACCGGTACAAGCTGGATCTGTCTAGGCGATTGTCGGCATGGAAAAGGGCGCGCTGACAAGTCGGGAATCGCCGCGCGGATCCAAGAGGGATCAAAGGGAGGAACAATGCTTGTTCAAGCGATCCTCATCGGACTTATCGCTGCCTTCGGTAAGCTCGATTATCAGCTCGGTACGCTCTATGCGTTCCGCCCGATCGTTCTGTGCCCGCTCGTCGGCATAGTCCTCGGGGACCTGCAGTCCGGCCTCGCCATCGGTGCGAGCCTCGAGCTGCTCTTCATGGGTTCAATCTCCATCGGCGCTTACGTGCCGCCCGATGAGTGTATTGGCGGTGTGCTCGCCTGCGCCTTCGCTATTCAGCTGGGTCAGAGCACCGAGGCCGCTATCGCGCTCGCGATGCCCATCGCCACTCTGTGCCTGGCCATTAAGAACGTCGTCAACGCCGGTATGCCCCTTCTGGTCGACCGTGCCGACGTCTTTGCCAGCAAGGGTAACCTCAAGGGTATCTACGCTATGCACTGGATTATCGGTCTCGTGATTGTCGTCCTGGCCTTTATCCTGTGCTCGGTCTCCTTCTATCTGGGTGCCGACGCCGTTCAGGGCCTGCTCGACTTCATCCCGACGTTCGTCCTCGATGGCTTTGGCGTCGCAGCCAACATCCTGCCTGCCATGGGCTTCGCCATGCTCGGCCGTCTGGTGCTTACCAAGCAGCTCGTGCCGTTCTACTTCCTGGGCTTCCTGCTGTGCTCCTATGCCAACGTGCCCGTCCTCGGCGTCGCCCTGATCGCAATCATCATCGGCATCGACAAGTACGACCTGCTGGGCCTTGGTGGCGCCCAGTCCCAGCTTTCTGTGGAAGGGGATGAGGACGATGACTTCTAATTCCGAGAACCAGATTACTCGCTCCGACCTCATTAAGAGCGCCGTGAACACCGGCGCCCTGGGCATGGAATTCTCCTGGACCTACTACAAGCAGATGAACATTGCCTTCTGCCTGATGGTCGCCAACATGCTCAAGAAGATCTATGCCGGCCGTCCCGATGATTACGCCGAGGCCTTGCACCGTCACAGCGCATTCTTCAACATCACCCCGCAGCTCGCTCCCTTCGTGGGCGGCATCGCGATGGCCATGGAAGAAAAGGTCGCTCGTGGCGAGGTTGAGCCCGAGAGCGTCAACGACATCAAGGCCGCCCTCATGGGTCCGCTTTCCGGCCTGGGTGACTCCTTCTTCCTGTCCACCCTGCGCGTCGTCGCCGCTGCCGTGGGCATCAGCCTGTGCCAGGCCGGCAACGTCTTTGGCCCCATCGCCTTCCTGCTCGTCTACAACATCCCGGCGTTCCTGATTCGTATCTTTGGCGCTATCAAGGGTTATGAGCTAGGCATTGGCTTCCTCGACGAGGCTCAGAAGACCGGCCTGATGCAAAAGATCATGGCCTGCGTCGGCATTGTCGGCGTTATGGTCGTCGGCGCCATGAGCAAGGACATGTTCTGGGCTTCGTTGCCCATCGCCATTGGTCAGGGCGACTCCGCCCAAACTCTCCAGGACATCCTGGACGGCATCATGCCCGGTATGCTCGGTATGGCCGCCTTCTGGCTCTACTACTGGCTGCTCTCCAAGAAGATCAACCCGATGGTCCTGATCCTCTGCACCATGGTCGTGGGCATCATCGGCGCTTACTTTGGCGTGCTTGCCTAATATGTTCGAATCGCGCTTCCATCGCGTCTAACGGTTGCGTCGATCTTTGGGGGGCTTGTCGCATCTGCGGCGGCCCCCTGTTTTTTAAAACTCCGTACGAAAGGGGAGGGCTATGGTCGTACCCGAGCTTTCGCTCATGAACATCAACCATCGTTACTACAGCATCGAGACGTTTTTTAAGGCTGCAGGTGAGGCCGGCTATCGCAATATCGAGCTGTGGACCGGCTCGATGCACCTGTATGTGGATTGCCATGAGCACGATTCGGTGGATAAGATTCGCGATCTTGCCGCCCAATACGGTATCAAGATCGTGTGCGTGTGCCCCGAGCAGAACAACCCCAAGCCGTGGAACGTCGCGGTGCGCGGTGAGGCGGGCCAAAAACGCATCCTCTCGTACTTTAAGAATGTGATCGACGTTGCCGTTGAGTTGGGCGTGCCGCAGATTCTGGTGACGAGTGGTTGGGCCTATCTGGACGAGCCGGCTGAGGACGCCTGGGCCCGCAGCGTTGCCATGCTGCGCTCGGTGTGCGACTACGCCGATACGCGCGGTATTCGCGTCGCGCTCGAGGCCCTGCAGCCGTCGGAGTCCGTGTTGGTCAACACCGCACAGGATGTCGCGCGCATCCTCGAGGCGGTCGATCGTCCCAACCTGAAGGCCTGTATCGACTTTGGCGCCATGGAAGTTGCCGGCGACACGATCGACGGCTACTTTGAGGTTTTGGGCGACAAGATCGTTCACACCCACTTTGTAGATGTGGGCGGCGGCACGACGCATCTTGCCTGGGGCGACGGCGAGCGTGATATGCGTGCCGACCTCGAGGCACTCATGCGCCACGGCTATACGGGCTATGTCTCGGCCGAGACGTGTGATGGCCGCTACTATCAGGATCCGTCCAAGGCGACGACTCAGGTTATCGAGATGTATCGCCGTGTGACAGCGGAGATGGAAGCCGAATAACTAAACTGCGCGGTTGCGCCGGAAACGCTTGGGCGGGTCTGGCGCAACGCTTTTATAGCTGGCGAGTTGTGGGGAACCCGTTGGCAGTAGCGCTCGAAATAGACAACTATTGGCGTTGTAATACCACTCGGGCGAGGAAACCGACCGTTCGCCGCAAATCTCCGTGAGTTTGGATTGGTATTAAATAACAAGCAATCGTATGGCTATAATTGGTATCAGCAAGAAGCGCGATGTATAGAATTGCGCACATGTGATGGGAGGACACACATGAAGGAGACCGAGAAGATCGAGATCATGCACTTCGACCAGGAGGGCTACCTCGAGGACGGCAGGAACGTCTACGAGGCCGGCAAGAAGATGACCGCCCTGGCCGACCGCGTGCACGAGGAGGGCTACGACGCCGTCTTCCTGATGGGCGTCGGCGGCACCTGGGACGAGTTCATGCAGCTCGAGTACCTCATGAACAAGTTCGGCGACCGCGACCTCGAGGTCTACCTGATCCACGCCGCCGAGTGGAACGTCATGGGCCACAAG
>CABUSL010000131.1 GCA_902494295.1 uncultured Collinsella sp. | reverse complement strand
CACTTGGAGGAAATCCAAGAAGCCCGCGCCCGCCGCGCCGCCCGTCGAGCCCAACAAAGCTAGCTTATTGGGGTAGCTAAAAAGCCCCGTCTAAAAAGAGTAACTAAAAATAATGCACGATAATGGTAAAGCGATTTAGCAAATTACTTGCATTTGACCTGCAAGTTTATTGAAGTGGTCTCTTCATAAGGTAACCACCTTTACCTACCGTTTACCGCCAGTTTTAGCACGTTTACCAAACCGCGCATCCTCTGCTTAAGCCCGCTCAAAACCCGCCGTATAGTTCCCTCACGGCCCGCATCTGGCGGGTCGATTCGTTACCACGGTCGTGCGCGTAAGCGCATGGAAGGGGAAGTATCGTGAGCGATTGCAAGAGGGTTTACCGTTTTGGAACCGACGCCCAGGGCACCTGTGTCACCGAGGGCGACAAGTCCATGAACTTTGTGCTTGGCGGCAAAGGCGCGAACCTTGCCGAGATGAGCCGCATCGGCCTGCCGGTTCCCGGTGGCTTTACCATTACCTGCCAGACTTGCGTCGAGTACTCCGGTGCCGGCAACGTGTGGCCCGAGGGCGCACTCGATGAGATCGTTGCCGCCGAGGCGGACCTCGAGGCCCGCTGCGGCAAGAAGCTCGGCGACGCCTCCGATCCGCTGCTCGTGTCGGTTCGTTCGGGCGCTCCGTTCTCCATGCCCGGTATGATGGACACGGTCCTCAACTTGGGCCTCAATGACGATTCCGTCCAGGGCCTCATCGCGCAGACGCAGAACCCGCGTTTTGCCTGGGATAGCTATCGTCGCTTTATCCAGATGTTCTCCAACGTCGTCATGGGTGTCGATGCCGACCTGTTCGAGAACGCCCTGACCCAGGCCCGCCTGGTCGCCGGCGTTCGCATCGATTCCGAGCTTTCGGCCGAGGACCTGCAGGAACTCGTCGAGACCTTTAAGGGCATCTTCTCCGAGAACGTCGATGCCGCCCTGTATCCCGAGCTCGAGGTCGCCGATGGCAAGCCCGTCTTCCCACACGATCCGGAGCTCCAGCTGCGCCTTGCCATCCAGGCCGTCTTTGGCAGCTGGATGAACGAGCGCGCCTGCATCTATCGCAAACAGCACGGCATCTCCGACGAGCTCGGCACCGCCGTCAACGTGCAGGCCATGGCCTTTGGCAACAAGGGCGAGACCTCTGCGACAGGCGTCGCCTTTACGCGTAATCCGGCCGACGGCACCAAGGAGTTCTACGGTGACTTTTTGGTTAATGCCCAGGGCGAGGACGTCGTCGCCGGTATCCGCAACACCGAGCCCATCGCCGACCTCAAGACCACCCCGGGCCTCGAGTCCGCAGGTGAGGAGCTCGAGCGCGTGTTCCTGACGCTCGAGGATCATTACCGCGATATGTGCGATATCGAGTTTACCATCGAGCAGGGCAAGCTCTGGATGCTCCAGACCCGCGTGGGCAAGCGCACCGCCACCGCCGCCCTGCGCATCGCCATCGAAATGGTCGAGGAAGGCCTGATCACCCGCGAAGAGGCCGTGAGCCGCATCGATCCCGCGCAACTCGACCAGCTCCTTCACCCGCAGTTCGACGCCTCCAAGAAGTACGAGGCTCTCGCCAGCGGTCTTAATGCCAGCCCCGGTGCCGCCGTGGGCGAGGTCGTGTTCTCGAGCGACGACGCTGTCGCGCGTTCCGCCGAGGGTCACAAGGTCATTCTGGTTCGTTGGGAGACCAACCCCGACGACCTGAAGGGCATGGTCGCCGCCGAGGGCATCCTGACCAGCCACGGTGGCAAGACGAGCCATGCCGCCGTTATCGCCCGCGGCATGGGTACGCCCTGTGTCTGCGGCGTTGAGCGCTTCCACATCGACGCCGCCGAGAAGGTCGTGCGTATCGAGGGCATCGACCGCGTGCTGCGCGAGGGCGATGTCATTTCCATCGACGGTACCCAGGGTATCGTCGTCGACGGCGCCGTTGATCTGGTCTCGGCCGAGCTCACCGGCGATCTGGACACTATCCTGTCCTGGGCCGATGAGATTCGTCTGGACGAGACCTGTGGCCATGCCAACCATGTGCGCGTCAACGCCGACAATCCCGAGGATGCCGAGCTCGCACTCGAGTTTGGCGCCGAGGCTATTGGCCTGTGCCGCACCGAGCACATGTTCCTAGGCGACCGTAAGAACATCATCCAGAGCTTTATCCTGTCTGACGATGAGGCCGTGAAGCAGCAGGCCCTGGCCGACCTGCTCAAGGTTCAGACCGAGGACTTCCTGGCGATGTTCAAGACCATGTCCGGTCGCGATGTGGTCGTCCGCCTGCTCGATCCGCCGCTTCATGAGTTCCTGGATAATCCTCGCGACCTCGAGGTCGCCGTCACCAAGAAGGAAGCCGCCGGCGCCAGCGAGGAAGAGCTTGCCGTCCTGCGCGCCCGCCTGCGTCGTATCGACGGCATGATCGAGTCCAACCCGATGCTCGGCCTGCGCGGCGTTCGCCTGTCCGTCGTCTTTAGCGATCTGCCGCTCATGCAGGTTCGCGCCGTTGCCACGGCTGCTGCCCGCCTTATCAAGGAGGGCGTCGACCCGCGCCCCGAGATCATGGTTCCGCTCGTTTCCATCACGGCCGAGCATGTCCAGACCCGCGAGGTCATCGAGCGCGTGATCGCCGAGGTTTCCGTCGAAGAAGGCGTCGAGCTCAATATTCCCGTGGGCACGATGCTCGAGCTGCCGCGCGCCTGCATGGTCGCTGACGAGATCGCCCACCATGCCGACTTCTTCTGCTTTGGCACCAACGACCTCACCCAGACGACCTTCGGTTTCTCGCGTGACGACGCCGAGGCTAAGTTCATCCCGCTGTACATGCATAAGAAGATTCTGAAGGACAACCCCTTCGAGACCATCGATACGGCAGTACTCGAGCTGGTACGCATGGCCGTCGAGAAGGGCCGTGCCACCAACCCCGACATGCACTTTGGCGTGTGCGGTGAGCACGGCGGCGACCCCAAGTCCATCAAGGGCCTGTTTAACGTGGCCGACGTGGACTACGTGTCCTGCTCGCCCTACCGCGTGCCCCTCGCGCGCTTGGCTGCCGCCCAGGCCAAGCTCGAGGCCAAGCGTCCCGTCTAACGTTTTGGGCGTAGACGCCTAGTGTAGCCCCCCTTCATGCCGCCCGTCTCATTTGTGAGACGGGCGGTTATCATGTGCGGGTTTTGTCTTTTTGTCTGCGTAAAAAATTGTTCTTGCAGCAGAAACCCGCGCGTGTATACTCGAATACGTTTGTTCAACTACGTGCCGGCCATGGTGGTACGGCACCTCTAGAAGAGTAAGGAATTGCACATGGATTACATCCGCGCAATCGAGCGTCAGCAGATCCGCGAGGACATTCCTCAGGTTCGCGTCGCCGACAACGTCAAGGTTCACTACCGCATTAAGGAAGGCGACCGCGAGCGCATCCAGGTCTTCCAGGGCGACGTCATCCGCATGGCCGGCGCCGGTGCCCGCGAGACCTTCACCGTCCGCAAGATGTCCTTCGGTGTCGGTGTTGAGCGTACCTTCCCGCTTCACAGCCCCAAGATCGCCAAGCTCGAGGTCGTTCGTCATGGTCGCGTCCGTCGCGCCAAGCTGTACTACCTCCGCGACAAGGTGGGCAAGGCTGCTCGCATCCCCGAGAAGCGCTAAGAAGATCGCAGCGTCTGTCCACTCGTTTGGACACAAGGGTCACCTTCGGGTGGCCCTTCTTTTTATCTGATTTGCATGCAAGGAGGGCCTGGTATGGCCAACATGACGAGCTCGGTTTCGGCATCGCAGGTTGCCGGTGAGTTGGCGAGCGCCACGTTTGAGGAGATTCCCGCCCTCGTGGAGCATTATCGCGAGGACCCGCGCCAGCAGGTGATCAAGGCTTGCGAACGCGCCCTCAAACGCCATGCCAAAGAGCTTGCCGAGCGCGAGCGCGTCAATGACATGTACGAGCTTATGCATGAGCTTGGCGGCGATGGAGTGGTCGTTGGTGTCGACGAGGTGGGTCGCGGATCGGTGGCCGGTCCTTTGACGGTATGCGCCGTCTGCCTTCCTATGGAGCCGCGCGTCTGGGGCATCAACGATTCCAAAAAGCTCACGCCGGCGCGCCGCGAGTTGCTCTCAGTGAAGATTGCCGAGGTGGCGATGGCGATCGGTTTTTGCCATATCGCGCCTAAGGATATCGATGAGATGGGCATGGCCCGTGCTATCCGTACCGCCGTTGCGGGCGCCGTGGCCGATACGGGGCTCGAGCCCGATTGCGTGCTTATGGATGGCAACCCCTTGGGCGCCGTTCCTAACGAGCGCGATGTGGTGAAGGGCGATGCCAAGATCGCCTGCATCGCCGCGGCGTCCATCATGGCCAAGGTCACGCGTGACGAGATGATGGTCGAGTACGACGCCGAGTATCCCGAGTACCATCTGGCCGAGTCGAAGGGCTATGCGAGCCCCGAGCACATCGAGGCCATTCGCAAACATGGACTTTGTCCGCTGCACCGCGTGAGCTTTTGCGGAAACTTTCTGCAGACTGAGCGCCTTTTCTAGGCCAATTGTGGAGACATGGACCTCTGGGGTTTTATAAACCTGCTGGTAGCGGGCCGTATGCAACACCATTGTTGCGTACGGCCCGTTTTTTGACGGCATTTGGTCAGCTTTTGGTTTGCTTCCGGTACTTACCCGCATGAAAGGTGCCCTCATCATCGGGGCAATGCAGTGTGCGGGAAAGGAGACCCCAT
>CABUSL010000130.1 GCA_902494295.1 uncultured Collinsella sp. | reverse complement strand
GTCCCGCTCGACCGCAAGCGCCTCCATCAGCTCGGCGTTGCGGGACCGCTCGATTTCCAGTTGGGCGGCCAGGGAGTCGGCCAGGGAGTCCGGGGCGGGCGCCGCGGCCGCTGACTGACAGGACGGTTTCTCGGGGTTCTTCAGCGCGTCGGCGATAGCCGCCGCGGCGAAGTCATCGAGAATGTCGGTGTTCCCGTTTCGGGAAACGTGGTTTCCCAGTCCCAGTTTCCCGATGTAGTTAGCTATTGTTCGCTTGGAAACGCCCAGCTCAAACGCTATTTCACGCTTCGTTATGCCCATTGTTCAACCTATCGTCAATCGGGAACTTTTCCCGGGAATCATCGGGAATTTTCCCGGTGGTTCCCGATGATTTTACCGTTTCCCGTTCCCGTTTTTCCCGTTCCGATGGAGCTCTTTCTATGGGGAGCACCAAGGTTCCGTCGACGGCAGCGAACTCGAAACAGGTGCGGATGGCGTCCCTGAATTCAACCATCGTTGAGTCGCACGAACCATTCGGCCTTTCCGTCTCGACAACTTCCTCAGGCGCATCGTGAAGCCATTTGATGACGGTCGTGCGCGAGATGCCCAGCTCTCGGGCAATGGCGCTGTGGCTGGCGTCGGGGTGCGCCGCGGCGTATTCGCGGACGAGGTCGGACTTCGTCGGAGCCCCATCCTTATTGCGCCAGCTGCCGTTCGGATGGTCGATTTCGCGGACAGCATTCATAACTTCAACATGCTGTTTCTGCGGACGCCCGTTCCTCTTGTTTTTCGGCAGCTCGATAGCCGTACGCCGCTCTATGCGGTCACGGGTGAGCTTGTGGATGATGGGGTCGTAGTACGCCTCGATGGCCGCGAGCGCGTGTTCCTCGGTGAAGTGGTTGTCCTCGCGCTCGGTCAGGTCCTCAAGCGTCGGCACGAGCGCGAGCGCATCGGCCTCGAGCTCCTCGTACGGGATACCGCACTTCTTTGCGTACGCCGCGAGCACGTTCAGGCACCAGTAGCGGTGGTGGTCGGTGGCCTTCGTCTTGACCTCGCCGAGCCACCAGTCGTACAGGTCGCGCTTGCAGGTCCAGCGGCCGGGTGCCTTGCCCTCGACGATGCGCGCCTGGTACCACTCCGGCCAGAGCTTCTTGGCGCGCTCGATGGGCGTACGCCCGGCGGTGCGCATGAGCTCGATGAGCTCGGCGCGGTCCTTGCCGCCGCGGACCCCGGCGTATCCCAGCAGGTAGTCGAGGCTGCATCGCCAAGGTTTCCCGTCCTCGCCGTTGTGGACGAACGCCACGGCCTCGTACTTGTCCTTAATCTTCGATCCCGCGGCCTTGCCATTGAGCTTCGTGGGAGTGCCGGGCATCCTGAAGGGCTGGTAGATGCCCTGGTGCTGGACGTCCTCGAGCGTCGAGACAGTATCGCGCCAAATGTAGTCAGTGAGCATCGCCTTGATCTCCTGCACGAACGGCACGATGCGCGGAATCAGCGGAATCGGCTGGGCAAGGACGTAGTAGAGGTGGAAGCCCGTACCCGAGTTGACGAGGAAGGTCGGTTGGGGGAGGGACACCCATTTGTCCGCGGCAAGCTTCGGGTCACGGCCGTTGCGGAACTGCTTCAGCATGTTCTTCAGCTCCTGCACGCCGACACCGTCGAGGTCGATCGCGAAAGCATGCAGAAACCGGGCGTTCTCGGCGACGCGGCTCTTGCCGAAAAACGCCACGGGCGCGCAGAAGACGGACTCGTTCTTCCTATTCGAGTCGACAACGCGCTCCATCACGCCGTCCAGGTCGTCGGTCAACGTAAACCGCTCGACCACGGGGACGTCGCGCTTGCGGCCCGTCTTGGTCTTGACCGTCTTAGTCCTGTTGGTGATCTGGATGGCAATGCCGTTGGGATGGCCGCCGCCCTTCTCGTGCCACGGGACCTCCTCGCCGCGGGGCTGCAGAAAGCCCTCGGGGAAGATGGTCCTCCAAAAATCGTACGGGCTGACCCATTCCCAGGACGGATAGTCGGACAGAAGGATGTCGTTCTTTTCGATGTAGGCATGGCGCTGATCTGCCCACCAGGCGTCATCATGCTCCGGTTTCTTCTTGCGATCTGCCACCGAACACCACCCCACATACCAGCCGCCCCCGAGGGGTAAGGCCCTGCCTTTACAGGACGTATATTATCAATGAAGTAATTGTACACCCCTGCGGCAAAAAAAAATCGGGCCGCGTGACCCGGGATCATGGCCCGCCCCCGAGGGGTAAGGCCCTGCCTTTACAGGACGTATATTATCAATGAAGTAATTGTACACCCTTGCGGCCATCTGTATAACGTGTTTTACACCTATACGGCGAATGGTGTGCTAGAATGTATAACGTGTTATACAGATGATTGGGAGGTGCACCGTGGCAACTGCTACCGCGGCATTGAGGATGCCCGAGGACTTGGCAATCAGGTACGACCGTTTGGCGAAATCAACGGGACGCACGAAGACTTTCTACATGACAGAAGCGCTCGCTGCCGAGATTGACAGGCTTGAATACGAGTACGGCTTAATGAAGAAGGTCGAGGATTATAGGGCCGGCAGGCTTGAGACCGTGACGCTCGACGAGCTGGAGGAAAGCCTTGGCTTGGCGGATTGAGATCGACAAGGACGTCCAGCGTTCGATGAAGAAGCTGGACAAGCAGATCGCCAGGAGGATCGTGGCGAAACTTCATGAGATTTCACAGCTCGAAGACCCGAGAAGCATGGGAAAGGGATTGACCGAGAACAAATCAGGTCTCTGGCGCTATCGGGTCGGCGACTATCGGATAGTCGCCGATATCGAGGACGATGTTCTCGTCATCCTTGTTGTCGATGTTGACCACCGAAGCAGGGTCTACAGGACTCGCAGGTAGGCTGGTCGACACCGCTAGCGAAACGGGGAGGGTTTTGACCCTCCCCGTTTTTTACGCTTGCCACCACGGACGTCCATCGTACGGACGGCCGTCGGGCAGTCTGTCGTACTCGCGCGGCCCCGTCTCCAGCAGCTCTTTAGCGCGGTCTGGGTCATAGCGCACATCCCAGGGAGAGCAGTAATACCATGCGGAATTGCCTCCGTATCGGGTAAGCCGCCACCGAGCCTCGGTAATCGGGACGAAGCCGAGATCGCACCACTGGTAGGCGGTGTGGTCGCGGCGGCCCTCCTGCAAGGTTTCCTCGTCGATGTGAGCCCCCCAACAATCACAAAGGTCTTTGCGATGCTGTTCCGCGCGGGCGGCGCCCTCGATGCGCTCGCGCTCCTCGGCGTCGCGCTTCGCCTTGGCGTCGGCGCGGCGCTTGCGATTGACGGCCTCGACGTCCTTTTTCGCCCAAGGGCGCGTCTGGTCCTCGCGGTAGAACATCGCCGTGGTATTGCCGTTCGGGGAGCGCCACGCTCGCTCGACACCCTTGCCGAGCTGCCCTTTCTTGACGTGCCTATGCTTCTTCTCCCACTGCGCGGCGGTCCTCAGCTCGATACCGTCGACCTCAATCACGGCGGCTCACCTCCAACCCTTCAGGCAGATCGCAGTCGAGGTACACGCGGACATACCTGCTCTCGCCGCGGTTCGGGTACTCACGGGAACACTCCAACACGCACCCCGCCGCCTGCATCGCGTCGGCGATGCGGTGGACTTCCTCGGGCAGACCCTCAAGACGGACCCTGACCATGACAACCTCCTTGGAAAACCTGCGCCGCCCGTCGCGGCGCAGCCTAAGATTACGACTCCAAAAAAGTCCGAAAAAGTCTAGTTATCGCAGGTCAGACGTGCCATCGCGCGAGCGCACATGCACGCGATATATAGTCGCGCGAGGGCTTCAAAGTATTTTTTCCGCACCAGCGGCGGCAGCCGCGAACGGTCGGGATGCCGCCGCGGGCGGTCATAGCCAAAGCAGCCGCCAAGGTAGCTGAAGCTACCGTCCGGCGGCTAGTGCTTGGGCTTGTGGCCGCGGGGGCGGTTCTGCCCGGGCCGCGGCGGTTCGGGCTTGCGCGGCGAGGTGTCCTCGCCCGCGAGACGCGCCCGCTCGTCGGCGAGCCTCCTGCGGTCCGCGGCGAGCTCGGTCGCCTTGATCAGGTTGCTGGACATCATGAGCGCCGTGCCGCCGCGCTGCAGGTGGCGCATCTTGAGGTCAAGTGCGGCAATTTGCTCGTCAAGCTGAGCGATCATCTCCGCGCGGGTATCGACCTGATCCGCGATGGCCATGGCCACGCGGCGCTGGGCATCGGCGGCCGCGGCGGCGGTGGCCATGGCCACGCGGCGGCGCTTGGCCAGCGCGCCCCTGTGCCTGCCCTGGACTCGTCCGCGCTTAGCCTTCTCGATGCGGCCGCGCTGACGCTCGAGCTCCGCGACTTCCCGTTGCAGCTGCTCGAGGGCGGCGCCCTCCTGCTGCAGCTCTGCGCGAAGGACCCGCAGACGGGCGTTGCGGTCGCGTATCTCTTTATTCAGCTTGACGCGATCGGCGTGCCCGATTAGCCCGGTGCCGCCCTCATGCACGGTCGGCTGCTCATCCAGCCCTCTATCTTTATTGCTGCGATGGTCGATAACCTGCGCCGTGGTTCCCGTTGCGACGGCGTGCGCCGCGAGGTGCCTGTTGGCGATCTCTGCCCAGGCCGCGCGGACGGCCGTGAGTTCGGCGCTACCGACGTCGCGCGCGGCCTGACCCGAGATACGGTGCATCTGCACTGGCCTCTTACTCGTGCGGTCCTTCGTGCCCAGGCCCTCGGCCTTCGCCTGCTTCATGGTCAGGCGGCGGCCATCCTTGAAGTTATATATCTTCTCCCAGCCATCTGCCTTGGCTGCCTTCCAATCGGTTGCGCGGATGGGTGCCTGCTGCCCATGTGCATCCTGGCACAGATACCAG
>CABUSL010000129.1 GCA_902494295.1 uncultured Collinsella sp. | reverse complement strand
TAAAAGAAAAGCCCCCGTTGCCGGAGGCTTTCAATTTCAATTGGTGCGGCGTATAGGATTCGAACCTATGACGTTCTGATTCGTAGTCAGACCCTCTATCCAGCTGAGGTAACGCCGCAGCGCAAGACATATAAAACCACTTTAGCTTATTGGAGTCAAGCTCAATCTCAAACTTTTTTGTGAAACGCAGTTTTGTCATGCTGTTCCGCATATACCGCCGTTCCCCGTACGATCGATTGGCTTTTCGATCACGTCAAACTTGGCATCAAGTTCCCTCAGGAGCGATCTCACCCGCTGGGCACAATCATAATCGGCAAACGAGATGCTCAGCATGCGCGCGACCTGGTTGGAAGTCCCAACTCCATAGAAGTGCTCCAGCGCCACAAGTCCCTCGTGCGTCACAAAGGTCTCGACCACATGCGGCGACTCCTCAAAACACCATTGTGTCAAC
Organism: uncultured Collinsella sp.; assembly: GCA_902494295.1. Taxonomy (GTDB): domain Bacteria; phylum Actinomycetota; class Coriobacteriia; order Coriobacteriales; family Coriobacteriaceae; genus Collinsella. Next base: position 4,527 of record CABUSL010000129.1, on the reverse strand, counting down.
GGACCCCCACTCGTCTGTCGAACCACCAGGCCACCCATGCCAGACGGCTCACACGTTACAAGCAGGTACTCCCCACCCTCGTCGCTCTCAAACAAAACCACCCGATCATCAAACAGCTCCATCGCGTCCCCTTTCTCTCGCTCTTATTTAGCAAAAGCATAACAGGTAGATAGCTGTATACAGAACAGTTGTTCGTGTGTTTTCTATTGAGCTGTCCGCACGGCATGATATGGACCTGCGCACGAAATAGGGCGCCCCCGAAGGAGCGCCCTTGCATATCCCCTATGCAGCTAGCTTACGCGACCGGCTCGATCTTCTCGAGGCCGCCCATGTAGGGACGCAGAACCTCGGGGATCGTGATGGTGCCGTCGGCGTTCTGGTAGTTCTCCAGAATGGCAGCCATGGTACGACCAGCCGGCAGGCCGGAACCGTTAAGGGTGTGCAGGTAGCGCGAACCCTTGAAGTTCTCGGGGTCGCGATACTTGATGTTGGCGCGGCGAGCCTGGAAGTCACCGCAGTTGGAGCAGGAGCTAATCTCCTTGTAGGCGTTGTAGCTCGGCAGCCAGACCTCAACGTCGTAGGTCTGACGGGCAGAGAAGCCCAAGTCGCCGGTGCACAGGCTAATCACGCGATACGGAAGGCCCAGCTGCTGCAGCAGGTACTCGGCCTCGGCGGTCATGCTCTCGAGCTCATCGTCGGACTCCTCCGGCTTAGCGAACTTGACCATCTCGACCTTGTCGAACTCGTGCTGACGGATGATGCCGCGGGTGTCGCGACCGGCGGAACCGGCCTCCTCGCGGAAGCAGGGGGTGAAGGCGGTGTAGCGACGCGGCAGAGTGTCGGCATCGAGGACCTCGCCGGCGTGCAGGTTGGTAAGCACGACCTCGGCGGTGGGGATCAGGAAGTTGTCGCCCGAGACGTGGTAGGCGTCGTCCTCGAACTTGGGCAGCTGACCCGTGCCAAACATGGTCTGACGCTTGACGACGATAGGCGGCCACCACTCCTTAAAGCCACGGCTGGTGTGCGTATCGAGGAAGAAGTTGATGAGGGCGCGCTCAAGACGGGCGCCGGCGCCACCGAGAACGGTGAAGCGGCTGCCGGAGAGCTTGTTGCCGCGCTCGAAGTCGAGGATGTCCAGATCGGTGCCCAGATCCCAGTGCGGCTTAAAGTCGAAGTCGAACTCGCGCGGGGTGCCCCAACGACGGCGCTCAATGTTCTCGTCCTCGTCCTTGCCGTACGGCGTGGCCTCGCAAGGAATGTTGGGCAGGTGAGCCATGAAGTCGTACTGCTCCTGCTCGAGAGCAGTACGACGCTCGGCCAGACCGTCAATCTTCTCGTTGACGGCGCGCACGGCCTCCTTGGCGGCCTCGGCCTCGTCCTTCTTGCCCTCCTTCATCAGGGCGCCGATCTTCTTGGACTCGGCATTGCGCGTAGCCTGGAGCTCCTCGACCTCGGTGATGACGGCACGGCGCTCGTCGTCGAGCTCAAAGAACTTCTCGCGATCCCAAGACGTCTGGCGGTTAGCCATGGCGACATCGATGGCATCGGGGTTCTCGCGAACAAACTTGATATCAAGCATTAGATCCTCCGGCGATATACATTCCATTTAGGTTGCAACCTTGTACATGTATGGGCAAGTATATACTTATGAGCGTTTACGACCCAACTCAACTACGCAAGAAGGCACCCAATGGACGCAGTTTTTTCCTTTTTGTTTGGCACCCGCACCGGTTTTGCCATCCTTTTCGCCGGCGGCATCCTGTTATTTGCGATTCTTGCCTTTGTAATGGAGAAGCGTACCCATAAGATGTACGTCGACCGCGGACCCAAGTCCGAGGATGAGGAAGACCGCTTCTGGGACTAACCTGCCAAAAAGGGACAGGTTTATTTTGGTCGGTTTTATCTGGGCAAACGTAAGCGCCCCGCAACTGGAATTGAGCCAGTTGCGGGGCGCTTTTCGCACATACGACAAAACCGCAGGAAAAACCTGCCAAAATAAACCTGTCCCTAAATGGCAGGTTTTACTGGAGAGTTGCGTCGATTGCCTTGACCAGGGCACTGCGCATGCCGGCGTCCTCGAGCGCAACGACGCCCTTGATGGTGGCACCACCGGGCGAGCATACGGCATCCTTCATCGCCGCAGGATGCTGGCCAGTTGCAAGCTGCAGCTTTGCCGTACCCAGCACCATCTGGCTCACAATGCGATAGGCATCGGCACGCGGGATACCGTGCTTGACCGCTGCATCGCCCAGGGCCTCGATTGCCATGGCGACAAATGCCGGAGCGCAACCACCCACCGTGCCGCCCACAAACAGCAGGCTCGTATCGAGCTCGACGACGGTGCCAAGCTTACCGAGCAGGTCGAGCACAACAGCACGCTGCTCGTCGCTGAGCGTAGAGGATTTCTCGCAGGCGATGACGCCCTCGCCCACCGAAACCGGCGTGTTGGGCACCGTCGAGATGTGCGCGACACCCGGCAGGACCTGCTCCCACTTGGCACTGTCCCAGGTCCAGGCAACCGACAGAACGACCTTTTTGGCAAGAGCATCCTTGAGCGGGACGAATACCTTCTCGATCATGTACGGTTTGACCGCAGCGACCACGATATCGGATGCGGCGACAACCTCGGCGGCATCGTGGCAGGCGACCATGCCGCGCGCCTCGCAGCGCTCAACCAGTGCGTCGTAGCGACCCGCGCAGGCGCACATGTCGCTCGCAGCTACACCGGCAGCGATCCAGCCATCGGCCATAGCGCTCGCCATATTGCCAAAACCGACAAATCCAATCTTCATATCGCATAGTCCTTTCAGACACATTCCTCAAAACGAAAGGTATTGTCCCACGCCATTGTTTCGTATTGCCGACCTATTTGTGATACGGCTCGCCTCGGCTGATCTTGCAGGCGCGATAGATTTGCTCCAGCAGCACCACGCGCGCCAAGTTATGCGGCAAGGTAATGCGTCCAAAGCTGAGCATCTCGTCGGCGCGGGCGCGCACGTCATCGCTCACGCCGTCCGATCCGCCGATTACAAAGGCGATGTCGCTGTTACCACGCAGCATAAGATCATCGAGCCGCGCCGAAAACTCCTCGCTCGAACGCTCCTTGCCCTCGATAGCCAGCAGGATCACATGCGCTCGAGGCGGCAGGGCTGCAAGTATCGCCGCTCCCTCCTTGTCGCGCGCGGCATCCACGCCGCCCGCCTTAGCCGGGTCGATATCGGCCACCTCGCGGATATCCACCTTGGCATAGGCACCTAGACGCTTGGTGTACTCGGCGCACGCGTCCTTCCAAAAGCGCTCCTTGAGCTTACCGACGCAAACGACGGTGTATTTCACGCGTGTCTACTCCTTCGAATCGTTTTGAACTTTGCTGGCTGTCAGCATCTGCTCGAACATCGAGGCCGACTGCGAGAAATCGCTCGGCAGCACGACCGTCGAGGTTTTACCCGTGCGAGCGAACTCCGTCATCATCTCGGACCACTGCGTAAACATGAACAGCTGGTTGGCCTCGTCGTTACCGACTCCCGTCTCCTGGATGATCTCGAGCGAATCCTTGATGCCCAGCGCGATGGCCTTGCGCTGGTTGGCGATGCCCTCGCCCGCCTTTTCCATTGCCTCGGCCTCGGCGGTCGCCTCGGTGACGCGCTTGATGCGGTCAGCCTCAGCGAGCTCCTGTGCCGCAGCGCGCTTGCGCTGGGCGGCGTTGATGTCGTTCATGGAGTTCTCAACCTCGGTCGGCAGTGCGATTTTGGTGATGAGCGTCGACACGAGGGTGAAGCCGTAGGCGGCCATCTGCTCTGAAACGGTAGCGTTGACATCCTTGGCGATGTCATCCTTCTTGGCAAAGACCTCATCGAGTGTGTAGACGGGAATCGAAGAGCGCAGGGCGTCGGTGATGAAGTCACGCATCTGGTCGACGGGCTCCTGCAGCATGTAGTAGCTCTTGTAGATACCCGAATCTGCCGGGCCGGCGCCCATGTCATAGCTCACGTGGTACTGAGCAGAGACCTCAAGGCCGATGGTCACGTTGTCCTGGGTCTTAACGTCGATGCCAAAACCGTTTTTCATGGTGCGCAGGCTCACCGTGGCGGCCTTGCGGTCGATCACGGGCACCTTCATGTGGAAGCCCGCGTTGACGATGCGGTTAAACTTGCCCAGGCGCTCGATGATCACGGCATGCTGTTGTTCAACGACATAACAGGCGTTGGGAAGCAGTAGCAACAGAATGATGATGGGAATCAAAAGGCTGGTAAGGGCGGCGATGATACCGGACAACAGCATGGTCTCTCCTCTGATAGGCACACGTTGGCACTAGGATACCCGCACGAAGCAGCTGTGTGACACCAACAAGAGGACCCGTGGTCAAAAAAGGCCAAATATGAGTACTGTTACCAGTTTAGTAACAGCGTATTTGGGTCAAAATCGCCTCGTTGAACCCGAGGTCTATCGAAATTACTTCATTTTGTCTCAAGGTTGAGCCAAATTAGCGTACATCTGTTGCGCAAAATGAGCAAAAATGGCTTCATG
>CABUSL010000128.1 GCA_902494295.1 uncultured Collinsella sp. | reverse complement strand
GGTGTTCAAGAACACGTACACGCCGCCGACCACCCCGCCGGTCAACCCGCCGACGGAGCCGCCCACCAACCCACCGGTGTCGAAGGAGGAGAAGCCGGGTCTGCCGAACATGGGCGATACCAGCTTGTCGCCGATGGCCCTGGGTGGCATCGCGGGCGGCGCGGTGGTGCTGATCGCCGCAGGCGTGATTCTGCGGCGCCGGAACCGGTAACTGCGGCGGCCGAGAAGGGCTTTGATTGAGGGCGGGTGGTCGCAGGGCGCGGCCACCCGCCCTTTTCGGTGAAAGGCTATGTTAACCCGCCGTTTGCACGTCCGGCTCCGGATGGAACTCGTACTCCGGCTCCATCATCTTCTTCCAGGTCTTCCTGTAGCGCCCGTCCTCGAGCTGCTCGCGCATGAGCGGCGTCCTGTTCCCGTCGCGCCTACCTCCAAGGCATCCGCTTCCTCATCGCCCTGCTCCACACGCTCTAGAAGCCCGGAAAAGCTGCACGAAGCAGCCATCTGGACCCGGAAAAGCTGCAAATCTAGGCCAAATACACCCGGAAAAGCTGCAAACCGCAGGTGAAGGAGTTACATTCCGTGCGGGTTATATGCAGGTATGCCTGCGCACGCTATCATGTATGGGTTAGACCGCAACTATGTACCCCATACGCGAAGGGATGCGCATGTATCTGAAGATCGACATGTTCTAGCTGGGCTTACCCCCGCAGTGGCGCCGCGCGCCCCATCAACTCTGCCGATTTTCACCTTCACGCACATAAAGGAGTCCCGCCATGCGCGACAAGCTCGAAAAGATTATTAAGGCCTACGAGGAGCTCGAGAAGAAGCTCTCCGACCCGGCCGTCGCCTCCGACATCAAGGAGTTCACGCGTCTCAACAAGGAGTACGCACACCAGTCCGACCTCATCGCCGCCTCGCGCGAGTACATCGGCGCGCTCGATGACATCGAGGCCGCCAAGGAGATGCTCCGCGACACCAGCGATGCGGACGAGAAGGAGATGCTCCAGATGGACATCTCCGAGAACGAGGAAAAGCTCCCACAGCTCGAGGAAGACATCAAGTACATGCTCATCCCGAGCGACCCCAACGACGACAAGAACACCATCGTCGAGATCCGCTCCGCCGCCGGTGGCGACGAGGCCGCCATCTTTGCCGGCGATCTGTACAAGATGTACCAGCGCTTCTGCGAGTCGCGTGGTTGGAAGACCACGGTGCTCGATTCCAGCCCCAGCGAGGCTGGCGGCTTTAAGTCCATCGAGTTCAAGGTCGAGGGCGACCGCGTCTACTCCGTCATGAAGTTCGAGTCCGGCGTGCACCGCGTCCAGCGCGTCCCCAAGACCGAGTCCCAGGGCCGCATTCAGACCTCCACGGCTACCGTCGCCGTACTTCCCGAGGCCGAGGAAATCGACGTCCAGATCAACCAGTCCGACCTGCGCATCGACACCTACTGCGCCTCCGGCCCTGGCGGTCAGTGCGTTAACACCACGTATTCCGCCGTGCGCATCACCCACCTGCCCACCAACACCGTGGTGCAGTCGCAGGAACAGCGCTCCCAGATTCAGAACCGCGAAGTCTGCATGCAGATGCTGCGCGCCCGTCTGTACGAGATGGAGCTCGAGAAGCAGCAGGCAGAGCTCGGTGCCGAGCGCCAAAGCCAGATCGGCCACGGCAACCGTTCCGAGAAGATCCGTACCTACAACCAGCCCCAGGACCGCGTGACCGATCACCGCATCGGCTTCAACTCCACCTACAACGGCGTCCTCCTGGGCGACCAACTCGGCACCGTCATCGAGGCACTCGCCGCCGCCGAGCGAGCCGAGAAGCTGGCACAGGCCGTTTAAGTTACGGCGTTTTACCAAACGCCGTAACGGCTCGACGCTGCAAACGCCCCTAAGCGGCAATCTGACGTTCAATCGTCGGTCGCGTACCCAAAGTACGCTTCCCTCCTCTTTCACGTCACCTTGCTCGCTTAGGGGCGTTTTCGCTGACTTATGCTCAACCTGCAGCGCCTTAGATGTAGTCATTGGGGACGTTCTTAAATGACTAGGTTGGGCACATTGCTTTGAGATGTTATTCAATCAGTTGTGATGGCATTTGAGCTGTCTACCTGCTCAAAGTAATTAATAGCATTCATCTGCTATTGAAAATATTGCTCAAAAAATCGTCCAAGAAGTCGCAGTGCATTTTTTGATGGGTCGTGCGTCAAGCGATGTGGCAAGTTCTTGGTTAGATATTGGTCAGTTTTGGGTCAACCTTGCCAAAAGCTTGACGAATGCAAATTTAGACGTCGGCGAATGAACACTTTGAGCGAGCCCGGTGCAAAATTCTGGGCTGATTCTCGATAATCGCCTTCAATCGCCCCTTGCCAAGCGCTAGCCTCGCTTACAATCTGCTCCGACATTCGCGCGCCGTCCGGCGCTTAAGAGGGGAGGGCCCCATGGCAAACGAGATCTGGACCATCAAGCGTTGTCTCGAGTGGACCAAGGAGTACCTGGCCGAGCGCGGCGAGGAGCACCCCCGTCTTTCTGCCGAGTGGCTGCTGTGCGCAGCTACGGGTCTGGCGCGTATCGACTTATATATGCGCATGGACGAGACGCTCGACGCAGCGCAGCTCGAGACCATGCACGCGGCGGTCGTCCGTCGCGCGAAGGGCGAGCCGCTGCAGTACATCACCGGTAGCACGCAGTTTCGCATGATCGACGTCGCGTGCGCCCCCGGTGTGCTCATCCCGCGCCCCGAGACCGAGATGCTCGTCGAAGAAGTTCTGAACTATCTGGATGCCGAGGTGCTGAGCCCCGAGGCCGCTGCCCGCCAGCGCGTGGAGCTGCCTTGGAACGATGAGGTCGAGCAGGCCCGCAAAGCCGAGGCGGCGCTGGCTGACGAACGCGCGGCCGCCGAGCGCCGTGCCGCCAACCTGACGGCCGCCGATGAGGCTGCGCTGGGTAGCGACGTGCTCGGTAGCCGCGCCTATGCCGAGGAACTGGCCGACCGCGAGGCCGAGGAAGCCGCCGCGCAGGCAGCAGAAGCCGAAGCGGCAGAAGCAGAGGCCATGGAAACCCCCGAGCCCGAGCTCGACGAATACGGCATCGCCATTGAGGACAACGACCAACAGGCGACTCCCGCGCAAGATGCCGCCGAGGCTAACGTATCTGCCCCAGCCGAGCCCCGCACTGCCCGCGTTCTCGAGGTCGGCTGCGGCACGGGCTGCATTTCGCTCTCCCTTGCCTGGGAGCGCCGCGGGCACGTTACCTGCACTGCTACCGATATCGAGCCGCGCGCCATCGACCTTGCTACCAAAAACCGCGATGCGCTTGGCCTCACGTCCGACGAGGTCGCCTTCAGCCTCACCAACCTGGTGAGTTCCATTCCCCGCGAAGAGTGGGGCACCTTTGACGTACTCGTCTCCAACCCGCCCTACATCCCCACCGATGTCATGCGCTCGCTGCCGCATGAGGTCAAGGACTTTGAGCCCGATCTGGCGCTCGAGGGCGGTGCCGACGGTCTCGATATCTTCCGCCGCCTGCTCAACGCGGCGCCCTACATGCTGCGTGCCGGCGGCCTGTTTGCCTGCGAGCTCTACGAGGGCGCGCTCGACGCCGCGGCCGAGCTCTGTCGTCAAGCAGGCCTTTCGGACGTGCGTATCGTCCACGACCTCACCGATCGTCCCCGCATCGTTCGAGCCATCGTCACCGAGCCCAAACAGCGTATTTAAGCTGAATAAATAGACATTTGCGCAAGTTTGTCCTTGCAATATACCGTAAAACTTCTACTATAGAAGGAGAAAGGTATGTCAAATCAGCTGCATCGGTACCGTATCGTGCTTGATTACATTGAACCTTGGCTTGATGAGCAGGATGAAGCTACGCTGAAGCAGATTTATGCAGACCTTTTGGTGCTCGAGAAGGAAGGTCCCAGCCTTGGTCGTCCGCTGGTTGACCGCGTAAAGGGCTCGAAGCTTCATCATTTAAAGGAGCTGAGAGTGACGTCGTGTGGTGGGCAGGTGATTCGCATCCTCTTCGCCTTTGACCCCAAGCGCCAGGCGGTATTGCTATTGGCGGGTGATAAGTCGCGAGCGGGATCGTCAAGGGCAAAATGGAACGGTTGGTATGCGATCAACATTCCAAGGGCCGAGCAAATATACCGTCGCCACGTAAGGAGGCTCGATCGAGATGGAACTGCATGAGTATATGGAATCTCGCGGGATAACACGCGACTCCATTACCGCCGAGCAGGAGAGGACTCGCGATCGTATCGAAGCCTATAAGCTTGCTCAGATTCGCAGGTTAAAAGATCTAACACAGGCGTCGGTCGCCCAGTCGATGGGCGTTTCTCAAAAACGTGTATCCGAGCTCGAGCGTGGGGAGTTGGGTTCGATGAGGCTCGACACGCTGAGCAGGTACGCAGAGAGCCTCGGCGGAAAACTGGTTGCAAGCATCGAGTTTCCCGATCGTACCGTTACGCTTGCGCGCTAAAAATCTTCAATTAACCCCCTCACTTTCACCGACTACTAGAGCCGCTCACCAAACCAACATGCGCTCTGGGCAAATAGGTTGAACGTTTCGTGCGAGAATGCCCCACAGTAAACAAACTTGCACCAGAGCGTAAGGGGCTGGCATACACATGCAGACGGTCTATCGGGTATTCGAGGGAACGCGTGAGCCGCATCGGCTCGCCGTCGAGCGTACGGCCGAGCTACTCGGTCGCGGTGGCCTGGCGCTTATTCCAACCGAGACGGTCTACGGTGTCGCCGTGGCAGTCAACGCCTTCTCGGATGCCGTTCCACAAGATACAAGTGAACCTCTGCCGTGGCCGCGCGATCCGCAGGCCACCGTCAACGGCGCCGCGGTCCCCGCACTCGGTACCGGCTATCGTCGTATCTTTACCCTCAAGCAGCGCGAGCTCACGCAAACGGTTGCCTGGCTGGTTGATGATGCCGAGGCACTCGATCGCTATGGCGTGGATATCCCTCATGAGGCCCGCGCGCTTGCCCAACGATGCTGGCCGGG
>CABUSL010000127.1 GCA_902494295.1 uncultured Collinsella sp. | reverse complement strand
TACGGTAGCCCTCAATGGTGTCGCCAGGCTTGATGTCCTGGAAGTTCTCCAGGCCAATGCCGCCCTCGGAACCGCTCTTGAGGCTCTTGGCCTCGTCCTTGTAGTGGCGCATCGAGGCGGGGAGCCGCTACGACGAGGTCATGGAGGCGCTCGCCAGCGCCAAGGGCCGCATCCGTAGCCTGTTGGCCCGCTCGCTCGATTGGCGCGTCACGCCCGAGCTCGATTTTCGCATCGATCGCTCGACCGATGAGGCCGAGCGCATCACGCGCGCGTTGTAAAACGCTCCCGCCACGCTTGCGATCGAAAAGGACGAGGACGGCTATCCAATTGCGGATGCCGCCCAGGAGGCAGCTTTAGATGAGTAATTCCGCCGACCTCGCATCGTGCGAGTCTGCAGATATTCAGCGACGCATCCTCGAGCTCATCGAGGGTGCGTCCTCCATTGCGATTTCGGGACATACGTCTCCCGATGGTGACGCCCTAGGCTCCGTGCTGGGTCTGGGCCTCTCGCTTATGAAGTTTTTCCCCAACAAGGACATTGCCCTGCTGCTGGCAGACGATGACCCGGTTCCGCGTATTTACCGCTTTATGGAGGGCGCCGACCGTCTGGTGCCGGCATCTGCGTATACCGGCAATCCGGACCTGTTCATCTCGGTGGACGTGCCGGTCGTCGAGCGTCTGAACAACTCCGCCGAGGTGCTCCGCCGCTCGTCGCATGTCGTGTGTTTCGATCACCATCCGGCGCGCGAGGAATTTGCCGAGCTGAGCCTGAGGTGCGTCGGCGCCGCGGCATGCGCCATGATCATCGACCGCTTTTTGGACAATTGCGGCATTGTGGCTCGCGATGGTGTCGCGACCTGCCTGCTGTGCGGCCTGGTGACCGATACCGGTCGTTTTCAGTACCAAAACGCCGATGCCACTGCGTTCCATGCCGCCTCGCGCCTGGTCGCGCACGGTGCCGACCCCGCGCGCGTTGCGCTCGAGGTCTACCAGAGCATGCGCGTAGAGTTCTTGCATCTCAAGTCCATCGTTATGGGCCGCATCAAGACAGTGGCGCACGGTCGCGTGGCGTATAGTTATGCGTATCAGAGCGACCTCGAGGCCTGCGGCGTCACTTCGGACGAGTGCGATGGCCTGGTTGATGTGGTGCGTTCGGTGATGGGCGTTGAGGTCTGTCTGTTCCTAAAGGGCATCGACGGCGATACCAAGGTGCGCGGCAACCTGCGCTCCAAAGGTGACCTCGATGTGTCCGAGATCGCTGCCAACTTTGGCGGTGGCGGGCATCATGCCGCCGCTGGCTTTTCCAACAACGGAACGATTCGCGAGACGCTCGCCGTGGCACTTCCCATGCTGGCCGAGCTGGTAGGGGAGGATCCCGCTTCGGTGACCGTCGAGCTCTAACATTTTGGATGGTACATGGCTCGTCGTACGCCTTCTCAATTGAATATGCTGCTCGCCGTCGATAAGCCGGTGGGCTGTACGTCCCACGACGTGGTATCGCAGTGCCGACGCGCCCTCCATGAGCGACGCGTCGGCCATGCCGGTACGCTCGACCCCATGGCCTCGGGTGTCATGGTGGTGGGCGTGGGCCAGGCGACCCGTCTGCTGGGCATGTTGACCCTCGATACCAAAAGTTATGTCGCCGACATTTCGTTTGGCGTCGAGACCAATACCGATGACGCGGAGGGCGAGGCCGTCCGCACGGTGCCCGTTGCCCCCGAGCTGCGCGATCTCGCTTACGCCCGTGAGCAGCTCGCCGCTATGCTTGGCCCGCAGATGCAGGTGCCGCCGGCGTTTTCGGCCATCTCGGTCAATGGCGTTCGCGCCTATAAGAGTGCTCGCGAGGGCAATGCGGTAGACTTGCCCCCGCGCCCCGTCGAGGTCTATGCCGCCGACCTGATCGCCGTGAGCGGCGAGGGCGAAACGTGCGTCTGGACCGTGGCGTTTTCGGTAAGCAAGGGCACCTACATTCGCGCGCTCGCTCGCGATCTTGGTCGCGCCTGCGATAGTGCTGCGCATATTTCCGCGCTGCGCCGTACGGCCTCCGGCGTTGTTTCCATTGGCGCCTGTCATGCTGTAGAGGAGCTCTCTGCCGAGTCCGCTGCCGGTTTCGCTCTGGATCCCATCGCCGCCCTTGGTGCCACGCGTGTCGATTTGCCAGGAAATCTTGCAGACGACCTGCTTTGTGGTCGCCGCATTCCCATTGAACGTGCGCTTGCGGACTTCGATGCGTCGAAGGCGCCGTTCGCGCTCGTGCTCGATGGTGGATTGAAGGCGCTTGCTCGAATCGAGGGCGGCCGCTTTGTGATGGAGCATGTCTTTCCGCAGGCGATCGGCGGTGTTCGATGATGCTGGCGCCCCACGAGCTCGCGCGTATCTTTTTCGCGGGTGAGTTGGATGAGGCCCGTATCGTTTCTGCCGATGCATTTGATGGGTGCGAGTTCTTGGGTGCCGCGTCGATCGCCATTGGCGTGTTTGATGGTGTACATCGTGGGCACCGAGAGCTGATTGACGCGGTTGTTCGCGATGCACGTTCCCACGGCAGCAAAGCGGTCGTGGTCACCTTTGATCCTGATCCGGACGTCGTGGTGAGTCCGTCGCCCGCTCAAAAATTGATGACGACGGCCGACCGCCTGCATGCCCTGGCTCAAACCGGGGTCGATGCGGTGGTGGCCGTTCCCTTTACGCCCGCCGTGGCGGCACTCGATCATGTCGGGTTTCTGGCGCTGTTGTCGCGCGTTATCGACATTCGCTCCATTCGTGTAGGCAGCGACTTTAGGCTCGGCCGCGGCGGGGCTTCGGGCGTTGCCGAGATGCGCGCCTGGGGCACTGAGCGTGGGGTTGACGTTTACGGTCACGACCTTCTCTGCGTTAACGGGCAGACCGTCTGCGCCACGCGCGTCCGCCATGAGCTGGGTCAGGGTCATGTGGAGCTGGCTGCCGAGCTTCTCGGCCGTCCCTATATGCTGCGCGGCGTTGTGGCGGCTGGCCGTCACGAGGGCTCCGACATGGGCTTTCCCACGGCAAACATCCAGGTGCCCGACGGCATCCAAGTGCCTGCCGATGGCGTCTATGAGGGCCTGGTGCTGGTCGACGATACCGTATGGCCTGCTGCCGTTAACGTCGGCCTGCCGCCGACCTATGCCGACGATGCCGCCTCGGCGCATCTCGAGGCCAACTTGATCGGCTATGCGGGCGACCTGTATGGCGCTTCCGTGTCGCTGGCGTTTACGCGCTGGCTGCGCCCATCTCGCGTGTTCGATTCCCTGGACGAGTTGATCGCGACCGTCGAGGGTAATATCGACGATATCCGTCATAACTTGGGTGAGCAGGGGGTGAGTATCCGTGATTAGCGATGAGGAAAAAGATCAGGTACGCGCGGCGTCAGACTTGGTTGCCATCGTGCAGGAAACGGTTGAGCTCAAGCCCCGCGGCCATGAGTTTTGGGGCTGCTGCCCGTTTCATGGCGAAAAGACCCCATCGTTTCACATTATCCCTGCTACGCAGGTGTGGCACTGCTTTGGCTGCGGCGAGGGCGGCGACGTCTTTACCTATATCATGAAGCGCGAGAACCTGAGTTTTCCCGAGTCGATCCGCTATTTGGCCGATCGTGCGGGCATTGAACTGCACGATACCGGTGCGCAGCGCGATCGCGGCACCAAGCGTGCCCGCATCTATGACCTGTGCGCCGAGACGGCCCAGTTCTACCACGCCATGCTTATGCGCGGTAAGGACAGCCGTCCGCGCGAGTACTTTGCCAGCCGTGGCATGGGCGGAGATGTCTGTCGCCGCTACTGCCTGGGTTTTGCGCCGGGTCGCAACGCGCTGGTTTCGCACCTGTCTCAGGCGGGCTTTACCCCGCAGGAGATGATCGACGCCAACGTGGCCGTGAGCCGTGGGCGCGGACAGCTTGCCGACCGGTTTTACGACCGCGTGATGTTTCCCATCTTTGATGAGCAGGGTCACAATATCGCCTTTGGCGGGCGTATCATGGGCGATGGTCAGCCTAAGTACCTCAACACTGCCGAGACGAGCGTGTTTCATAAAAAGCGAAACCTCTACGGCTTTAACTTGGCCAAGGAGTTTATCGTCGCGCAAGATACCGCCATCGTGGTGGAGGGCTATACCGATTGCATCGCCTGCTGGGAGGCGGGGATCAAAAACGTTGTCGCCACGTTGGGCACAGCACTCACGGAGCATCATGTAAAGACACTCACCCGTTTTGCCAAGCGCATTGTATATATGTTCGATGGCGACGCCGCCGGTCAAAAGGCCGCTCGCCGCGCGATTCAGTTTATCGAGCAGGATTCGATGGACCTGCGCTGCGTGGTGCTGCCTGACGGCAACGACCCCATGGAGTTCATCACGGCGCATGGCGGCGAGGCGCTGCAGGCGCGCATCGATGCCGCCGAGCCCCTCATGGACTTTGTGTACCGTTCGCTGCAGGAGTCGAGCGACATTACCACGCCGGGCGGTCGCGCCAAAGCGCTCGAGGATGCGTTGACGCTCATCTATCCGCTGCGCGACAGCTATATGATCGACACGTACTTTATCCAGATTGCCGATCTGTTGGGTTTGGACCTGGAGACCGTGCGCGCGAGCTCGGGCCGTGTGTTTCGCGATGTCGCCAAGCGTGAGGATGCCGAGCGCCGGCGTGAGCAGAACTACGAGCGTCAACGCGCGCAAGCTGAGCGCGCGGGCAGTGCGAGCGGTCGGGCGTCTGGTTCGCAGGGGACGTCTCGCGGTGCCTGGGCCGCGGGTGCGACGCCGCCGGTGTCCGCACCGGTCGAGGAGGATCCGTACGACTACGTTCCGCTTGATGCCTATGGGGCCGCACCAGTGGAGGTCGACGAGGACCTGCCGCCAATCGATGTGCCGGCGGGAATTGAAAGCGCTGCGCCCGTTGCCGATAGTCCAAGCGCGGCGGCAGCTCCGTCGATGCCGATTGTTTTGACCGATCTGGAGCGGAAATCCCTGGCGGGGGAGCGCGAGCTGCTGACGATGCTCACGAGCTACCCCGATCTGTTCCGCACGTATGCCGATCGCATTTGTTCTATCGAGTGGGTTGACCCGCG
>CABUSL010000126.1 GCA_902494295.1 uncultured Collinsella sp. | reverse complement strand
GGCTCCACCTCGCGGCACACCAGGCGAACATAGCCGCCCCCTGCCGTTCGAGAAGTGCGACCGCTCCGAGATTCCTCAGGCAGTTCGCGTAGATGCGGGCGACGGCGATGCGTTCCAGGGCCTGCGCGTTTTGCTCGTAGAGGCGCTGTTGGAACTCCTCGCTCATGCCAATACCGTTGTCGGCGATCGTGTATTCATAGACGGGGACGCCATCCGCTGGCTCCACCTCGCGGCACACCAGGCGAACATAGCCGCCCTGGCGGTTGTACTTGACGGCATTGCCGGCAATATTGAGCAACAAGCGCTTGAGGTGCGTCACGCTCACCCGCACATAGGGATGATCAAGCGTCTGCTGGTCGCAGATAATTGTCACCAGACGCTCCTCGGCCTGGCGCTCCAGAATATCGCGCACCTCGTGGTTGAGGGTCACCAAGTTTGTGGGAACAAGCTCCAGATCGACCTGCCCGCTCTCCAGGCGACTCATATCCAGGGCCTCGTTGGCAAGGTCGAGCAGCAGTCCCGATGCCGTCCAGATCTTTGAGCGGCACTCGGTCTGCTTTTGAAGATCGTCCGCATTGGCATCGCCGACCTCAACCATACCGCGAATGCCGTTGATGGGCGTGCGCAAATCGTGGCTCATGCGACGCAAAAACTCCGTCTTTGCCGAGTTGGCAGACGAGGCCTCACGCGCTGCCTTTGCCAGCTTGTCGCCATAGTCGCGCTCCTGCTGCAGCAAGTCCGTCAAACGTCGACGATCAGCGCGGCGACGCACCATCACAACAACGGCTATAACACCGCTGTAGAGCACCAGCACGCCGGCAGCAACAGCCGCGACGACCTCAAAGTAGCGCCGCGCCGAGGCATAGGTGTACACGTAGAACCCGCGCGCTTTTCCAAATGTGCCCAAATACCACTCGCCGCTGGCGTTGACCAGTCGGACTTTGCCGGGCAGGCATCGATCCTTAATACCGTCGACAATAAAGACATCCGTTGCAGGCAGATTGAATACGCCCAATATGGTGGGTTCAACGGCATTGGTCGCAACGACTTTGCCATCGCTTTCGATCACGATATTGCCACTGTCGATGGTCTCATAACCACCGAGCAGGCTCTGCAGTTTGAGCGTATTGCTTGCAACTGCCTTCGCGCTCTGATGCCTGACCGCGATAACGATGCCCTCGCCATCTTGCCGGGTCACGCAACCAATGTCTGCAACCGAATCATCCGAAAGCGTAATGCGGGCGGTATAGGACTTAAGCGGATGGGCTGCCACCTCCAGCACGGGTGCTTCCTTGAGATACGTAGCGAGCGACTCGTAGCCCACGCCATCCGTCGAGGATTCGGACACCAAATTGCCCGATGCGTCCGTCACGATCAGTGCGCTCACGTTGAACTGGTCGGCATATTGCTCCAGCATGGCGTTATCCACCGAACCGTCGCGCTCAATATCGCGCGCTGTCTCTCCGGCGATCTCCATAACGCGAATCAGGTTTTTGGTCGTATAGGCGCTATTGAATGCATCGTAGGAAAGGCTCTGCGTCGCCACGTAATCGACAACGTCGGCAAAGCGCTGCTCGGCTTGGGCCGTCGTGTAGCCGTAGCTCATCATGCCGGCAACAACCGAGAGCGCTATCCCCAGCAGGGCGACAAGGAGCCATACCCCTGTCGAACGATTGCCCCGCCCCTGAGCGGCGTGGTCGGGCGCATCGATCATGACAGGCCCTCCATATTCAAAAATGGCGAAGGGTCATCAAAGTACTTTGACACCAGACGTTCCATGGTGCCATCGACAAGCATTTCTTGGTAGGCATGAGTGAGCTTAACGTCGATGCCACGCGTATCGTTGATATCGAAAGCGGTGCCCAAACCAACCTCTAGCAGCGGCTCATCCAAAATGCGATACGTTACGCCATAGTCTTTTTCGTAGGTGAGCAGCGAGGACTCATGCGCGGCGATGGCGTCGACCAGACCCTCGACGAGCGCCGGGTTCAGATACGAACGGTCCGAAAAGCAGTAGAGCTCTTTGATCTGCGGAACGTTTTCATTTGTATGATTGAGCAAAATGTCCTCGGGCTTGGTGGTGGACTGGACCGCCACGACCTTATCCTCAAGATCGGCAAGCGTGTAGATATCGCTCTGGGGATCGACCGCGACCACCTGGCGGCTCGCAAGGTACGGGCCGGCCCAACGATACTCGTTTTCGCGACCCGTCATGCTAAAGCTGCCCATGACGCAATCGAGCTCGCCGCTCGCCAGTAGCTCGTTCTTCTTTTCCCAATCGATCAGCTGGTACTTTGGCTTGTAACCAATGCGGGCCAAAGCCTCGGTCAATATCTCG
This sequence comes from uncultured Collinsella sp., assembly GCA_902494295.1. GTDB lineage: Bacteria > Actinomycetota > Coriobacteriia > Coriobacteriales > Coriobacteriaceae > Collinsella. The sequence goes on along the minus strand of CABUSL010000126.1, from coordinate 2,779 downwards.
ACATCCAGGCCAACGATATCGCCGTACTCGTCGGTATACACAAACGGTGGATAGAGGTCGCTGCCGACGTTGAGCGTCTTAAGGTTGTCGTCTTTGGCCTGCGAGGCGTCCAGGCCTTCTAATGCAAACGTCGAGACCCTGCCATTCGACCCGGAACAGCCGGCTATCGCTACGACAAAGGCACACGCTCCCGCAAGCGCAACAAACAACGATATGGCAACCGAGCGACGGGGTCTTTTCATCGAGCTCCAGACGATCCTGTTTACAGACTGAAATGGTTAAAGATAATAGCAAACGAAACCACGCGAGTGCCCAATGGTTACAGACGTTCTACCATGCGGGGCCTTCCAGCCGACTTGGCAGAAGGTCCCGCATGCAGCGCACGCCTACCGTGCATTAAAAACGTAGCGGTCCAGGCGGTCGCACGCTTCCCTCACGCGCGAAAGCGGCAGCGCCAGATTCACGCGAATGTGGCAGGGCCCGTGGAACGGACGGCCATCCTGGTAGCCAACGCCCACGCGCGCCCCCTCGTCGAGCAACCACTGAATATCGCGGCCATGCTCGCGGCACCACTCGGTGCAGTCCAGAAACACCATGTACGTGCCCTGCGGACGCGAATAGGACACGCCCTCAAAATGCTCGTCCACGTAATTGCAGAAGTACTCGATATTGCCGGCAAGCACCTGATTGAGCTCGTCCACCCACTCATAGCCCTGCGGCTGGTAGGCACCGATAAGCGCATGCATGGAGAGGACATTCATCTCGTTGTAGTGGGTCTTGTTGGACACGGCGCACACGCGGTCGCGCAGCGTCTCGTTATAGATGATGTGGTAGCTGCCGACCAGGCCCGCCAGGTTGAACGTCTTGCTGGGCGCGTAGAGGGCAACCGTGCGCATGCGGGCATCCTCGCTCACCGACTGCGTCGGAATATGCTTGTGACCCGGCAGAATGATATCGGACCAAATCTCGTCCGAGATCACCACGCAATCGTGCTGGCAATAGATGTCCATGGCGCGCTCAATCTCGTCGCGCTCCCATACGCGGCCGCAGGGATTGTGCGGCGAGCAGAACACCGCGGCATGGATGTGGTTTTGGGCGAGCTTGTGCTCCATGTCCTCAAAGTCCATACGCCACACGCCCTGGTCGTCGAGCTTAAGCGGGCTGTGGACAATACGATAGCCCGCAGCCTCAATGGACTTGGTAAAGCCGATGTAGGTAGGGCTGTGGACCAGCACAGCATCGCCTGGCTGAACATACGCACGCAGCGTCGACACGACACCGCCCAGCACGCCGTTTTCGTAGCCGATATGTTCAGGGCGCAGACCCTCGACGCCATTGCGGCGGCTCTGCCATTCGATGATGCGGTCGAAATACTCGGAGCGCGGGTTAAAGTAGCCAAACATGGGATGCTGAGCGCGCTGAATGATGTGCTCCTGGACCGTGGGCACCGTGGCAAAATTCATGTCGGCCACCCACATGGGAATGCGGTCGAAGCCCTCGTCGGGTGCGTTCGGAGCCATACCGGGGATCTCGCCCCAGGAGTCAACGGCGATGGAGTCCATGCCGTGGCGATCGATTAGCGAGCTAAAGTCGTATTTCATGCTGGACCCCCGTGCAAAGTAGACTGTTTCGATAGGCGCTATTGTCCACCAGCACGGGCGGTTTTGGCGCGGGGTTTGGCGCTTAATTTGACGGGTGCGGGCGAATGGCTGGTTAGTCTCGCGCGTCGTTGACGGCGACTACGGTTAGCTGGGTTTCATCGACCGTAAACGATATGTCGAGCCCGGCGTAAGCCAAGTGGTAAATGCGGTTTGGCTCGTGCTTGCTGCCTGCGCGGCGTGGGTCTTGGCGAAGGACTTCGACCAAGCCGGGGAGCTTTGCGGGCGGGACCATATCCTGTAGCGCTTGCGGAAACTCAACATCGAGCTCTTGCCACGGAGCATCCTCAATCCAGCCGCCGGTCGCATCCGGGTGACAGTCCGCAAACGGAATGTAGGGCTTAATATCGTAGATGGGCGTGCCGTCGCGCAGATCTGCTCCCAGCACATGGATGATGGGGCCGTCGTCGTTAAGCTCCACGCGGTCGAGCTTAACGCAGGTGAGACCGATGGGATTAGGGCGAAACGGGCTGCGCGTGGCAAAGACGCCCACGCGCTCGGCTCCGCCCAGGCGCGGCGGACGCACAGTTTTCGACCATTTTGCGTTGGTGCCGGACCTGTCCTGCGACTTGGCATCGGCAACTATGTCCTTAGCCGTGCCGCCGGGCGTTCCGTTTTCGAAGCGCCACAGCAGCCACAGGTGAGAGAAGGAGTCCAGACCCTCAACCGCTGCATTGGAGGCAAATTCCGGCTCAAAAACGATGCGTCCCTGCAGATGAGGCGCCAAAAAGCTGTTGCGCGGAATGCCGAACTTCTGCGGCAGGTCGGTATGTATGTGTGCAATAGGTTCCATGCCGGTCATTGTACGGCATGGAGGCGTGGGGCGTTGCGCGCAATTCTTCGCCGCGGACTCCTGTCGTGCAACCAACGGTTGCTTGGAAGGGCGCCTGCCGCCGCGTATGCTTAAGCCATCAACCAGCAGAAAGGAGCCGCTATGGCCTTTGCAGAAAAGCTCATTGCCATCCGTCGCGCCCATCACCTTACCCAAGAGCAGCTCGCCGCCAAACTCTTCGTCACACGCCAAGCCGTCAGCCGTTGGGAACGCGGCGAAGTCACACCGGGCATCGACATGATGAAGCTCATTGCCGCCGTGACCGGCGAGCCACTGTCTCATCTGCTCG
>CABUSL010000125.1 GCA_902494295.1 uncultured Collinsella sp. | reverse complement strand
GTTGGTGCGCACGGCCTCCATGGGGAAGAACTCGCAGGAGGGCACCTGCTTGAGGGCGGCGGCGTGGAAGATGTAGTCCACGCCGTGCATGGCGTCGCGCACGCTCTGGGCGTTGCGGACGTCGCCGATGAAGAAGCGCACCTTGGAGGCGAGCTCGGGCGACTTCTCCTGCAGGCGGTGGCGCATGTCGTCCTGCTTCTTCTCGTCGCGGGAGAAGATGCGGATCTCGGCCAGGTCGGTGTCCATGAAGTGCTTGAGCACGGTGTTGCCGAACGAGCCGGTGCCGCCCGTGATCATGAGGGTCTTGTCTTTAAATGCGGTGGTTCTAGCCATCTATTACGCGCCTTCCATCGTCATAACGAGCAGCTTTTCGATCTCGTTCATAAACCGTTGTTTGGTGAAATTTGCCTTGTAGTAAGCTCGGCCATTCTCGCCGCAGGATACGTAGGAGTCGGAGTTATCCAAGTAATCCGTCATGAGAGCCGCTAGGCCCTCAGCATCGCCGGCAGGAACCGCCCGGCCGCACCCAGCATCGTTGATGACCTGAACCGCCGACCCATCGATAGAGGCAAGAATCGGCTTGCCAGCCGCCATGAATCCCTGCAGGCGACTTGGAAGCGTCGAATTGATTCCAGGGGCACCGGGAACGTTAAGTGTCAGCAAGCAGCAATCAGCGTTGCGGTAGTAGTTCGGCATCTCCTCGTACGGACGACGCCCATGGAACACGACATGCTTTTGCAGCCCTCGGTCAGCAACATATTGCTTGCAGTACGGTAAGGCAGAGCCGTCTCCTACTATGTGCAGCTCGAAATCATTGCGGTTCTTTAACGAGTCAACGGCCTCTAACACGCAAGTCATGCACTGAAGCTTGCCGATGTTGCCCATGATCAAGAACCGCACCTTGTCCGAAGGAAGGGCTGTAAGGTCCATGTCCAGGTATGAATCCTCGGCGTATTGTGGCAGGTAAAATACCTTATCGCGACTGATTCCAAACTCTTGATCGAAGTAATCGACATAGGAGCTGGCATTTGTCGCGCTAAAGTTTGCCTGACGGTAGATCTTCGAGCTCATAGCCTTGATAAATGGCATCGCGAAGTTGAGCTTGTCTGGCAGCATCGCCTTGATCGCATCAGGCCAAATGTCAGCGCAATACAGGAACACGGGGATGCCGGTTCGTTTTTTAATTCGCATGGCGGGTTCGGACATAAGAACCGGAGACAACTGATAGGCGAATATCACATCGAAATCACTCGACAGGTTGCCAACCATTTTGTCGGCCTCTCGCATGTAGCTGAGATAATTCTTCGCAAGACCTATGATTCCGGGCTTCCTGGGAATTTCCTCCACACGAATAATGTTGACGCCGTTTCGAACCTGCTGGCGATTCTTGCCGTGCATGTATTCCTCGGGCACAACACCCTTTGGATAGTTAGGAATGCCAACAAGTGCAGTCACTTGGTGGCCGCGCTGTACAAGCTCCTCGCATATCTCGGTTATCTGAAAATGCTCTGGCCAGTAATGCTGGCAGACCATTAGAATTCTCAACGTCCAGTCCTTTTCTTTCCAAACATTGCACCGAAAGTGCCGGTAAAGCATTTCCAATCCATACGGAAGCAACGGTTCCGCACATAACGGAGCTCGATCTTCTGTCGCAAGCCGCTTTCAAATGTCGCGGCGTTACGATCAGTGGCCTGCCACAGGCCGGTAATGCCCGGCGTGACGCTCAGCAGTTCCTCCTTCTCCTCTTCGGAGAAGTGCTGTTCCAGCTCGTCGCGCGTGATGGGACGCGGGCCGATCACTGACAGATCGCCCTTGAGCACGTTGAGGAACTGCGGTATCTCGTCGATGGAGCACTTGCGGATGAACTGGCCGACCTTTGTGATGCGTGGGTCGTTATCGACCTTGCGCTCCACCTCCCACTGGTGCAGCTGCTCGGGGCTCAGGTACTTCTGCACATCACCTGCATCAGAGACCATGCTGCGAAGCTTAAGCACGCGAATCACCTGGCCTCCCCTGCCCACGCGCTCCTGCGTGTAGACTGGGCAGCCCGGGGACTCCACGCAGATCGCGGCGCAGACACAGGCCATGGGAATCGCCAGCACCGCGGTGCATCCGGCGCTGAAGGCTATGTCGAAGGTTCTCTTGCATATGCGGTAGAAGAGGGTCCCGGTAGGTTTCCTAGGCATGGGCTAGCACCCCGCCAACGGAAAAGTCTCGGGAAATGCCTCTAGCAGGCACCCCCCCGTTATCATTTCGACGACCGTGAGCGCCACAATCTTCAAGTCGGTGGCAACCCCGCGCTTTGCGATATATTCAAGATCGCGACGAACCATGCCGTCGAAGTCCGTGTCGTTGCGGTCGGTAACCTGCCACCAGCCGGTGATTCCCGGCTTTACGGCCAGGCGCTGCAGGTCGTACTCGGTGTACTCGGCCACCTCATTCGGAAGTGGCGGACGCGGGCCCACGACGGACATTTGGCCCAGGAACACGTTCAGGAACTGAGGGAACTCGTCGATGGAGTGCTTGCGGATGAACCTGCCAATCCTGGTGACGCGCGGATCGTCCTTCATTTTGAACATGGCTCCGGCAATCTCGTTTAGTTCCTTGAGCTCGGCGAGGCGCTCGTCGGCGTCCTTGTACATGCTTCGGAACTTCCACATTCGGAAGGTGGACAGGCTGCCGTCGCGGTAGGTCTGTCCCACGCGGATCTGGCTGTAGAACGGGCTGCCCTCGCTCTCCAGTCGGATGAGCGCTGCGAGCACCAAGCTTGGAATCGCGATAATTACAAGCACAACACCGCTGAACACGATATCGAAGGCTCGCTTCACAACCCTGTAGACAAAGCGCGAGCGGTCCCAGTCCACGATGGATTGCATGGCCTTGTAACGGCCGACACCCTCGCGCCGGTCCATGGCCTGAGCAATCAGTGCCGCTCCCGCTGGCGCATCCGTTGCATATTCTGTTGTATCTGACACGTTCTCTTCCAACACTTCGTCCCCGGGTCGGGGATCCTCCCTGTTCTGTGTGGCGATCGCCCGCAGCTAGGCGATCGCCTTTTTAAGGTTGCGCATGACGCTCTGCTCGGCCGAAAGCACGGCAAGGCCAACGCGCGTAGTTACGCGTCGGCCGCACAGGTCGATCTCCAAATAAGCAGTGCTTTTGCGTCTGTTAATGGTTTTGATCAGGCCTTCGTGGCCCAACAGCGGACCAGCCGTCACTACGACCTGGTCGCCGTCTTTTAGGGCCTCGCTCATGGGCACCACGCGGTCTCCCCTGTTAGTGAAACTGCCAATGAGCTGAGTCTCTTCTTTTGCCAGCGGCACAAACTGACCGTCCTGGGATAGCACCCGGGCAAAGTCGTCCATGCGTAGCAGATACTGTTGCACGGCTCGGGGATCTGCCGTATCGCAGATGAGATAACCGGGGAACAGAGGCTTGGTCGTGCTGACCCATTCGCCGTGCACCTTGATCTCGGTTTGGTATTGGGGATAAAAAAGCTCTTGCATGGAGCTCGCCGGCACCATGCGCTCGATGCGCTCGCGCATTACATCTTCGCGACCGTTAATGACCTGGATCACATACCACACGAGCACCACCCCCTTGCTGTCTTACGCGTGGCTCACGGGGTTTGGGTATGGCTTCGCCAGGGCGCTTGTGCGCGAAGGCGCTCCATATTCAAACCCTGAGCCCAGTTAGACAAGCACGTGGCTCTGCCCCACCGTGAACGGTATGTATAAAAGCAGCACTGAGGTCACAGACACGTATCGCAAGAATGCCTTCAACCTCAGCTGGCTGCGTGCGAGCCGGTCAAGTGATTTCAAAACTGGACCGCACGCAAACAGCTGAAGAACTGCTACGCTTAGGCATGCAATCTAAAATTAATTGCACCTGTGAAATAACTCAATACAAATAACAACGTCGCATGACTTCTTTATTGGAGCTCGTGGTGTTTCTGGCACCGCCGTTACGGCCGGATGCTGATCGACCCTGCGCTTTATGGCTTTCTGGACCCGCGAGCACAGTTGAACTCATGTAACGTTAGGTATCCAAGCACAAGCTGGGAGCAAAACTGATTTGGCTTATGGTGGACAACATATCGTTCATTTAGCGTGCTTAATGGGGTTGTTTTGGGATGTTGTTCACGTTGATGCAGGTTATTGGGATGCTAACGGTGATTAGGGGCGTTCCTGAAGCTCAAATGGACTTGCGAGCTGCACTGGAAATTGCGCTTGTCTAACAAACTATGTACAGACACTGGAAATAAATTGTGCAACTTTTTTGGCGTAGGTGGGGTTTGTGGCGCATGGTGTTTTGGCATGAAAAAAGGCCTTCGGAATTCCGAAGACCTTTTCATTCACGATGGTGGAGACGAGGGGGATCGAACCCCTGACCTCTTGACTGCCAGTCAAGCGCTCTCCCAGCTGAGCTACGCCCCCGTGACGAGGAGATACTATAGGTGAAGTTGGCGCGACGTGCAAGGACTTTTTGGGTCAGATTCTAAATGCCTATTGATAAAGGTAAGCGATGACGGTACCGGTGTGGACTTGGATCGTGGCTGTTGACCTGACGACGTTGCTAATGCCCGTATCGGCCAACAGGCCCAAGGGGCTGTGGTCTAACTCCCATTCTAGGCCGTGTTCGCTTACCTCGGTGTTGGGGGCAATGGCGATGATGGAGAACGTCTTGCCTTTGGCACCTTCGATGGTCCACGATTCGCCTGCGCGAAGGATGCGGGCGACCACCTTGTCCTCGGCAATCCAGATAGGGGCATCCTCGTATCCTGCGAGCAACCCCAGTACGGACAGGGCCATATCCGGCCGGCCGCCAGTGGCGCAGGTCGCAACCACTTCGGCACCCGGCCAGCGGCGGCGGACGGAATCGAGCGCCAGCGCCAGATCGGTAGAGTCCTTGTACGGGTCATGGCGCTCAACTTCAAAGTCGGTGGCGGCATCAACCAGCACGCGACCCGCGTCGCTCACCGTGTCGGCGTCCCCCACATACACATCGCAGCCCAGTCCCGCGCCCAGCAGCGCGTCGAGTCCGCGGTCAACGGCGACAACGTGGTCGCACTCCCCCGCTAGCCTACGCAACAGATCCGCGCTCGCCACCACGGGCGAGCCGCAGACC
>CABUSL010000124.1 GCA_902494295.1 uncultured Collinsella sp. | reverse complement strand
GGCTATTGCCAGCGATTGCGTTGTCGCGGTCATGGCGGTGCGGGATGCTGGTCGTAAGCGTCGAATGCTCCGATTTTGGAGGCCAGCATGGATCTGTTTCTTGAGACTCCGCAGCAACAAGCCGAGCGCATGTTGCGCCAGCAGCAACGACTCATGGAGATGCAAATGCAAGGGGCGGCAGTCCAGCCCTTTGCGCAAAATGTCGTGCCCGCTGCTGTACCTGCAGCTGTGCCCGGGTGCGAATCGGCACCAGAGGCCTATTCCGTACAGCAAGATTCATATGCGCAAGAGCTCGCGTTCGACAAGCGTCGTGCGCGTCGTCGCCGCGTGGGCCAGCGCCTGCGCACATTGGCGATGATCGTGCTCATTCCGCTAGGACTTGCGGCGATTTTCTTGGTCTCGTATGCGCTCACCTGCATCCTCAACGGTGCTTCGCCCGGCGAAGTGCTCCAACATCTGTCAGCCCTCGGCCAGCGCCTAGGCGATGTCATAACAACAATCCGCGCCGGCTGGGAGAGTTAGCGTTTGTCACATTAGGACTTCTAGGGTGTAGGGATTATCGCCACGAGCGGAATTCTCGCATCCTGTTGGTCCTGTCGTGCGACTGAATAGTATTATTGAAGTTGAATAATAATAGGATTTGTTATGTATAAGCAGGATTTAGAGCAGACTCTGTTGGGCATTGACGAAGAGGCAGAGCTGGAAATAGGTCCAAGAGACGACAGGCCGAGCGTTGTATTGGTGGGAGGAAGCGCCTTCATGCTAAACGATGTGACGAATCGTTCGGTTACACATGACATCGATGTGTTTGAGGCGGACAGGTGCCTCCGCGAGATCATAGCTCGATACCCCGAGGTGAATGGTATGGCGGTGGCATATTGTAATCAGATGCCATTCAATTACGAAGATCGTTTGATCCCCTTGGATATTGGGGCGCGTTTTATCAGGTACTTTACGCCATCCTTGGAGGATCTGGCGGTAATGAAGCTCTATGCCTTCCGTCCGAACGACATCATCGATCTTCATAGTCAGGCATTCGTCGACCGACTTGATTGGGGGCTGCTCGAACGGCTTATATTCGACGAGGGAGAAGCACTGGCGTCGTCGCCTTCGGAGCGGAGTTATCAAGAGATGGTCTGTGCATACAGGCAATACAAAAAGGAGGTGCTCGGTTGAATCTGACCTTTGAGGGATTCTTAAAAGGCTATTGCCGAGAGCTATCCGGACAGCAGTCGCTCAGTTTTAGAAAACTGGTTAAGCAAGCGACGACGGTTGCGCCGCGCGTGGCGGAGCCCCTGTTTTTGCTCGCTTTGGCACAGGGTAAAGCCGAATACGTTCTGGGCTTATCCGAGGGTTCGTGGATGGAAGAGGGTTACCGAGGCGTTTTGTCCTTGTACGCCCAAACGGGTAGCCTGGCATCTCTATGCGCCGAGGATAAACTTCCTAATCGTTATGCCAACGTTTGGCGTGCGTATAGAGCGGTGAAGGAAAAGCCAGTGGCGGACAGAAGGATCAACGCCCTGATGCGAAAAAGAACGTTGGGAGCGCTAGAGGAATCGGGCGTAACGCGCTACGGTCTCTGCCGCGATTTGAATCTGAATAAGGGAAACGTGTACGCATATTTAGCCGGTGATGACTCAAAGGTGAGCAGGGAGACGGCGCGCCGCATTATGGAATATGCGGAGGAGAGGGGCGCCCAAGAAGGGACCGGGCGCCCGGTGCGTATGGCGGGGTAAGATTGATCGCGGTTTTGATTGGTGCTCGATTGGGTTTGTTGGGCGGAGTTTATGTCTGCTATTGATATTGTGCTTGTTGTGATCGCCTTGGTGGCGGTGGGGGTTGCTGTGGCTTGCGCCCTCCAACTCAAGAGCCTGCGTGCCGAGTTGCGGGAGCGTGGCGACAGTAGCGCGGAAACGCTGGCAGCACTCGAGCAGGCTAACAAAGCGCTCGATGCCCTGAACGTCGCGCTGGCCGAAACCCGCCGCACGGCCAATGCCATCGCGCAGCAGCAGACGACCGATGCGGCCGTGGAGCAGCAACGTTACCTGACCATCGCACGCGAGTTCTCGCAAGCTGGTGACCGGATGGATGACCTGCGCCGCGAGACGGTCCAACAGCTCGGCGCCAATCGCGAGGGCATCGAGCATCGCCTGGACAAGGTGCGCGAGACGGTCGATGCTCAGCTGGGCGCCATCCGCAAGGACAACAACGTGCAGCTCGATCAAATGCGTGCGACAGTGGACGAGAAGCTCTCTCGCACGCTCAACGACCGTCTGTCTGCATCGTTTAAGCAGGTGAGCGACCAGCTCGAGGCCGTGTACAAGGGCCTGGGCGACATGCAGTCCATCGCCACCGGCGTGGGCGACCTTAAGCGCGTGCTGGGCAACGTGAAGGCGCGTGGCATTTTGGGCGAGGTGCAGCTGGGTGCAATCCTGGCGGACATCCTTACACCCGACCAGTATCTGGAAAACGTCGCCACCAAGCCCGGCGCCTCGGAGCGCGTTGAGTTTGCCGTCAAGCTGCCGGTGGACGAGGGCGACCCCGTGCTGCTGCCGATTGACTCCAAGTTTCCGGGCGACGCGTACGAGCATCTGCTCGACGCCCAGGAGTCGGGTGACGCTGAGGCCGTCGCCGCAGCGCGTAAGACGCTCGACACCATGGTTAAGCGCGAGGCCAAGGACATCTGCGAAAAGTACCTGAGTGTGCCGGCAACGACCAACTTTGGCATCATGTTCGTGCCGTTTGAAGGACTGTACGCCGAGGTCGTCAGCCGTCCCGGGCTTATCGAGACCCTGGGCCGCGACTATCACGTCAACGTTGCCGGCCCCAGCACCATGGCGGCCATCCTCAACAGTCTGCAGATGAGCTATCAGACGTTTAAGTTGCAAAAACGCACCGATGACGTGCTGCGCGTGCTCTCCGCCGTCAAGGCCGAGCTGCCGCGCTATCAAAAGGCGCTGCGCCGCGCCCAGCAGCAGATCGAGACCGCGGGCAAAACGGTCGAGGGCATCATCACCACGCGCACCAACGTTATGGAGCGCAAGCTCAAGGATATCGACGCGCTGGAAGACGCCGACCAAGCCGATGAGATCTTGGGACTCACGCCCGTGGGCCTTCCCACAGACCAAGAAGACGAGGACTAATTGCAACAAGACGGTGGGGCGCCGGCGTAAACGCGGGTGACCCGCTGCTTTTCGCATCGCGCTTGTCTGAAGCGTACTCCAATGTGCAACAATGGCGTTTCGCCCTATCAGACGCGAAAGGAAGCCCATGTCTCAGAGAAGCACCAGCCCGCTCAGCCGCTCCACCGTGCGCCGCACGCTGCAGCGGTTTTGGGGTGTCACGCGCACGCAGCCGCTGATTGTCTTTCTCTCGGTGTTCTCGTCGGCGGGCTACATCTTTTTGCTGACGTTTGCCAATACCTATGTGATGGCCCTCATTGTCGACCGCGTTCAAGCCGGTCCCGTGGCGGGTGACCAGGTGTTTGAGGTCTTCGGCCCCTATATCCTGGCGCTCGTACTCGTCAACCTGGTGGGTCAGATCCTCTCCAAGCTACAGGACTACACCGTCTACAAGCTCGAGATTGCAGGCAACTATCACCTGGCGCGTCTATGCTTCGACACACTCTCCAACCAATCCATGACATTCCATACCAGCCGCTTTGGCGGATCGCTTGTGAGCCAGACAAGCCGTTTTATGAGCGGCTACACGGGACTGGTGGACGTGACGGTGTATTCGCTCATCCCCACCATCACCTCGGTCATCTGCACCGTGGCCGCACTCGCCCCGGTGGTGCCGACGTTTACCGTGATCCTGGTGTGCATCATGGTCGTCTACATTGCGTTTGTCTGGCTTATGTACAAGCGCATCATGCCGCTTTCGGCCGCGACGTCCGCCGCGCAGAACAAGCTCTCGGGCGTGCTCTCCGACGCGGTCACGAACATCTTGGCCGTCAAGACCTGCGGGCGCGAGGACTTTGAACGCGATCTGTTCGACGCCGCCGATCGTGCCGCGCGCGACGCCGAGACGGTCTCGATGCACGCCATGATGCAGCGCAACTTTACGACCTCGGGCCTTATCGTCATCACCATGGCCGTGGTGAGTGTGTTCGTGGCGGGCGGCAACGCGTGGTTTGGCATCTCGGCCGGCTCGCTCGTCATGATCTTTACCTACACCTATAACCTCACCATGCGCCTGAACTACGTAAGCTCCATGATGCAGCGCATCAACCGCGCGCTCGGCGATGCGGCCGAGATGACGCGCGTGCTGGACGAGCCGCGTCTGGTGGCAGACGACGAGAACGCTCCCGAGCTTAAAGTGACCGAGGGCGCGATTGATTTTGAGCACCTGAGCTTTGCGTACCGTGACGCTGCGGCGGGCGAGAGCGTGTTCGATGACCTGACACTTCATGTGGCGGCGGGCCAGCGCGTGGGCCTGGTGGGCAAATCGGGCTCGGGTAAGACGACGCTCACCAAGCTGCTGCTGCGCCTGGACGATGTTCAGGGCGGCCGCGTGCTCGTGGACGGCCAAGACGTCTCGCGCTGCACGCAGCAGAGCCTGCGTCGCCAGGTTGCCTACGTGCCGCAGGAGGCGCTGCTGTTCCATCGCTCCATTCGCGAAAACATTGCCTACGGTCGTCCCGACGCCACTGATGAGCAGATTCGCGAGGCCGCGCGCCTGGCCAACGCTCTGGAGTTTATCGACCGCTTGCCTCGTGGCTTTGACACCATGGTGGGCGAGCGCGGCGTCAAGCTCTCGGGCGGCCAGCGTCAGCGCGTGGCTATCGCCCGTGCCATCCTAACCGACGCGCCGATTCTGGTGCTCGACGAGGCGACCTCTGCCCTCGACAGCGAGTCCGAGGCGCTGGTGCAGGAGGCGCTCGAAAACCTGATGCGTGGACGTACCTCCATTGTGGTGGCGCACCGCCTGTCCACCGTGGCGGCGCTCGACCGCATTGTGGTGTTGGCCGATGGCGAGAACGTCGAGGACGGCACGCATGCGCAGCTCGTCGAGGCGGGTGGCGAGTACGCGAGCCTGTGGGGCCGCCAGACCGGCGCATTCTTGGAGGCGTAAGCGTCTCGGACGTGGGACAATTGTGCCCATAAGTTTATTGTGCCGTTGAGCCGAG
>CABUSL010000123.1 GCA_902494295.1 uncultured Collinsella sp. | reverse complement strand
AGATCATCGCCGGCGCCGCAGCTGCCGCCACGAGCGTCGCGCTTGCCTCCAAGATCGGTATCGCCGGATCGGTGATCGGCGCCGCCGTGAGCTCGGTCATCACCGTTGTGTCCTCGCAGGTCTACCGCCACTTTATCTCTGCCAGCGCCGAAGCCCTCAAGGGCACGCACGCCGACGTCGACTACCCCGCCGGCGCCTACGAGCCCGTTGAGTTTAATGCCGAGGAGCACCTGGGCGGCGCCGCGACTACGCAGGAGATGCGCCAGATTGCGGGACGCGCGACCACGGCCCGCGTCGCCCCTAACAGCCTGCGCGCCAAGGCCGCGGCAGAGCGCAGCCAGACGCAAAAGAAGGTCATCATCTTCTCGATTGCCATCGCCATCGTCGCGGTCATCGCCTGCGCCGGCGCCATCCTTATCACCACCGCCGGCGAGGGTCTGGGCGAGCGCCCCGAGCCAATTCTGTCGTCGCGCACGGCCGAGCACGACGCGGATAGCTCCGGTCAATCGCAAAGCCAGCAGGACGACCCGCAGGGCAACTCCGCATCCACCGACTCGTCCTCGAACACCCCTGATCAGTCGCAGGGCGCTGATTCTTCTGCGGACAGCGGCGACACGCAATCCGGCACGACCGACTCAAGCCAAACGACTGACGGCTCTCAGCCGAGCACGGGCGACCAGACGAGCGGCAATACATCGAGTACGGGATCTACCGACAACAGCAACACCAACAGCTCGAGCGGAACCGCGTCCGGCACGGCATCTGACAGCTCGAGCCAAGGCACGGCATCGGGCAACTAAGCACGTTTGCCTCTCATAGATAATCGACCTGTATAACGGGCGCGAACCGGCAACGGTCGCGCCCGTTTGCCTTGGGCGCCGAGGTGGCACGCCCCGTGCGATGGTAAGATGCTTTGGTGTGTAAAGAGGAGATTTGCCATGAGCAAGACAATAGTTAAGCCCACGCTATCGCTGGGCAACCACATCTACCTGTATCGTCTGCTGCGCGATGCAATCGGATGCGGCAAGCAAACGTTTATGACGCAGGTCGAGGAGGCGCTCGCCACTGGTGACATGGCCGCTTATGACCTGGGCTTTGAGTCCACGCGCGAGTTGCTCGAGGAGCTCGACGACTGCATTAAGCTGACCGTCTTTAAGGGCGGTCGCCTGTATGCCACCGTCATCGCCAACGATGCCTGGGATACCGCCCTTGCCAAGGGCGAGGATAAGCCCAAGGCAGCCAAGGGAGCCAAGCAGTCCTACAAAAAGAAAAAGCGCGGCGAGAAGGACCTCAAGGCCGTGCGCCCCAAGCACGTTAAGCGCGCCGAGCCCGAGCCCGTGGTCGAAGTCGCTCCGGAGCCCGAGCCCGAGATCGAAGTCGCTATTGAGGTAACGGCAGAAGCCGAAACCGAAATCGCCGCCACGACCGATTCCGAAGTCATATCCGAGCAAGAAGCCACTGCCGAGCTCAACGAAGCGCCCAAGTCGACAACCGAAGAAGCCGCTAACCAACCCGAGACGTCTGCGTTCCAAAACAGCGATGTCTTTGGCGACGAGGCCGAGGACGATCAGCCCGCCGATCAAGACGCTACCGAGTCGACGCCGGAGCCCGATACGCCGCAGCCTGCCATCTCGCTCACGGTCGTCTATGACCCCGAGAACGCCAACGCCGGCATCACCACCATGGCATCTACGCCCATCGAGTCAAAGTCGAGCGTCGAGAATGAGAGCGCGACGCAGGTTGAGGTTGAAACTGAAGCTGCAGACGCGCCCGTCACCATGAAGCCCGCAGATTCCACAATCAAGCCGAAGACGACGCCGGAGCCCGCGCCCGCCATCGAATCCGTGCCCACCGCTGCTTGCGACCAAATTCCCGCACCGGCACCGGCTTCGGTACCCGCAGCGGCCCCAACCCCCGCACCCGCAGCGCCCGCCATCCCCGAGGACTTCCCCGTCGATTTCGCAACCGAGGTCTTCTGCCCCGGCCCGCTTCTGCACCAGCTGTCGACCTATCTCCCCTACGGCGCCGACACGCTCGGCATCGTCGGCGAGTACTACTGGATCGCCCGCGAGCGCGGTACCATCGAGGCCGCGCGAAACCGCGCAAGCTTCCCCCTGCGCTACACGCAGGCCGGCGAGCGCCACGAAGTCACCGTGCGCATCCGCCGCAACACCACCGGCGGTCTCGGAGCCGCCTGGACCATCGATAAAGTCGAAGAACCAAACGAATAGCAAGACGCGGCGAACGCCACAAAACGTTCGCCGCGTTTTTATTTTTCCAGGTTGAGCATAAGTCAGCGAAAATGTCCCAGAGCGAGCAAGGTGACGTGAAAGAGGAGCGCCGCGTACTTTGGTACGCAAGCGACGATTGAACGTCAGATTGCCGCTCTGGGACATTTGCAGCGTCGAGCAGTTACGCGGTTTGGAAAACCGCGTAACGATCTAGTCGCGCGTCAGCTTGCGGTGGATACGATGCGGCTGGGCTGCGTCCTCGCCCAGGCGCTCGATGCGGTTGGCCTGATAGGCCTCGAAGTTGCCCTCGAACCAATACCAGTTGCCCGGGTTCTCGTCGGTGCCTTCCCACGCCAGAATGTGCGTGGCGACGCGGTCCAGGAACATACGATCGTGGCTAATGACCACCGAGCAGCCCGGGAACTCGAGCAGCGCCGCCTCGAGCGAGGACAGCGTCTCGACGTCGAGGTCGTTCGTGGGCTCGTCGAGAAGCAGCAGGTTGCCGCCCTGCTTGAGCGTAAGCGCCAAGTTCAGACGGTTGCGCTCGCCACCGGAGAGTACGCCAGCGCGCTTCTGCTGGTCCTGGCCCTTAAAGCCAAAGCTCGCCACATACGCGCGGCTCGGAACCTCGGTCTCGCCGACCATCATGTGGTCCAGGCCGTCCGAGACGACCTCCCACAGGTTCTTGTCGGGGTCGATGCCGGAACGGTTCTGGTCGACGTAGGAGATCTTGACGGTCTCGCCCACCTCGAGCTCGCCCGAAGTCAGCGGCTCCAGACCCACAATCGTCTTGAACAGCGTGGTCTTACCGACACCGTTGGGGCCGATGACGCCCACGATGCCGTTGCGCGGCAGGGTGAATGATAGGTCGTCGATGAGCACGCGGCCATCGAACTCCTTGTGCAGGTGATGGGCCTCGAGTACCTTGTTGCCCAGACGCGGGCCCACAGGGATGCGGATGTCGGTCCAGTCGAGCTTCTGGCTTGCGCGGGCCTCGGCCTCCATCTCCTCGTAGCGAGCCAGACGAGCCTTGTTCTTGGCCTGGCGAGCCTTGGGCGAGCTGCGTACCCACTCGAGCTCGGCCTCCATGCGCTTGGCGAGCTTGGCGTCGCGGTTGCCCTGTGCCTCGATGCGCGCGGCCTTGGTCTCCAGATACGTGGAGTAGTTGCCCTTGTAGGGATAGAGGTGGCCGCGGTCGACCTCGCAGATCCACTCGGCAACGTTATCCAGGAAGTAGCGATCGTGTGTGACGGCAAGCACCGCGCCCTGGTAGTTGTGCAGGAAGTGCTCGAGCCACAGGATCGACTCGGCGTCCAGGTGGTTCGTGGGCTCGTCGAGCAGCAGCAGGTCGGGAGCTTCGAGCAGCAGCTTGCACAGGGCCACGCGACGGCGCTCGCCGCCGGAAAGCACGTTGACCGGCATGTCGGAATCGGGCAGCTGCAGGGCGTCCATGGCCTGGCCGAGCTTGGAATCGATATCCCAGCCGTCGGCGGCATCAATCTCGTCCTGGAGCTTTCCCATCTCGGCCATGAGGGCGTCCATGTCGCAATCCGGGTCGCACATCTCCTCGCCGATCTTGTTGAAGCGATCGACCTTGGCGATCATGTCGCCAAATGCCATGCGCACGTTCTCGATGACGGTCTTGTCATCGTCGAGTGGCGGCTCCTGCTGCAGGATGCCCACGGTGTAGCCGGGGGTGAGCCTGGCATCGCCGTTGGAGACCTCCTCGATGCCGGCCATGATCTTGAGCAGGGTCGACTTGCCCATACCATTGGGGCCCACGACGCCGATCTTGGCACCGGGGTAGAAGCTCAGGGTCACGTCGTCAAGGATTACCTTGTCGCCATGGGCCTTACGAGCCTGATACATCTGGTAGATAAACTCCGCCATTTGCCTGTTTTATCCTTTCTACCTGCTGTTTCCCTATTCTTGTTTCGCCTAAGTGGAAACGAAATGGAAAAACCAGCTCTGAAACGTAACGAAAAAGGGGCATGGTTGCCCATACCCCCTAATACTACCTGGGAAAAGTTCCCCCCGGAACATACTATGAACTGCGTACGCTAGTTTTCCGCAACCTTAACGAGCGGCTCGCTGCGATTTGCGCCACAGCAGATACGAGTAGACGTAGACGGCTCCGACCGAACCAAACGCCAGAACCGCAATCACCGCGGCGACGACTTCACTCGAAAGCACCGCACCTGCCACGCCCATCACAATCAGGCCAACACCCAGCACCATAAAGCAGGCACCGCCAAAGCGCTGCGTACGGCACCAGTTCTCGGGATCGGCAAGCGCCCAGGGCGTCTTGATACCGAGCGTATAGTTCTGCTTCACACGCGGCAAGTAGTTGCCTACGCCGATGAACAGCAAACCGATAGCACCGGAAATCAGCACGTTGACCGAACCAACCGCCGGCACCACGCCCCAGACCGTAAGCTCTCCCAGCCAGCTTATGGCGCACATGAACAAGGTGAAGGCAATTACGAAGCCCTGATAGAACTTACCCGAGGTTCGATATGCCTCACCTTTGGGATCGATGCGCGGCACCACGCAGAACATTGCGAGAAGCGCCAGAGGCAGCACGCCGAGCGCGGAGGCCATCCAGCTAGGACCCCAACCGTCGACGGCGCCGTTCGCGCCCCAATGCGTGGGAATCTGCGCAGGCAAGCTCGGCATCACCATGAGGTGCGCTACGACATTGGCGACGCACAGAGCGACCAGCACAATCCACACGCGCGACGATACCCCCGTGGGGTGAATGCCCTTGTTTTCGTTATTCATCCTTATCACCTTCCGTGTTTGTAAAGCCCATAAACCAACCAATCAAGTCCTGCATGACGGTGGTGTTTAAGCTGTAAACAATGTTTTGGCCATGACGTTCGTCGGTTACTAACCCGGCGTTTTTGAGCGTCGCCAAGTGATGGCTCAACGACGGCTTGCTGATGTCAAAATGCTCGGCAAGCTCCCCGGCCGTGCGATTGCCCTCGCGCAGTAGTTCCAAAATGCGCCGCCGCGTAGGATCGGCCAGCGCCTTAAAACCCTCTCCCGGCATAAGACCTCCTCTCATCATCTCTCATGACGCGCACACTATACTCGATATT
>CABUSL010000122.1 GCA_902494295.1 uncultured Collinsella sp. | reverse complement strand
GCGGTGCGTCAATTGTTTCGTCTCCGTCAAGTCTTTGGGCAGGAGCTACTTTTCCGCGGCACATCGACACAGGTGCGATAAGATAGAACGCCATGTCTGGCTGCGCGGTTTACGCAGGCTGGGCAAATCTGTACGACGCCGCCCGGAACGACACGGGGCGGCACAGATCCATAAAGGAGGATCACTGGTATGAGCCAGACCCGTCCCATCGACGAGCATTCCATGCACACCCGTACCTGCGGCGAGCTTCGCCGCGAGAACGTGGGCGAAGAGGTCACCCTCACCGGTTGGGTGAGCCGTCGCCGCGACCACGGCGGCCTTATTTTCTGCGACCTTCGCGACCGCGAGGGCATCACGCAGCTCACCTTCGACCCCGAGCACTCCGACGGCGACGCCTTTAAGATTGCCGAGACCATGCGTCCCGAGTGGCCCATCAAGATCCACGGCGTCGTGCGCTCCCGTGGCGAGGAGACCACCAACGCCAAGCTCGCGACCGGCGAGATCGAGGTCCTGACCGACCACGCCGAGGTGCTCAACACTTCCGTCACCCCGCCGTTCCAGATCGAGGACGGCATCGAGACCAGCGAGGACACCCGTCTGCGCTATCGCTATCTGGACCTCCGCCGTCCCGAGATGATGGCAAACCTCAAGCTGCGCTCCGACTTTACCTTTGCCATTCGCGAGGCGCTGCACAACCGTGAGTTCATGGAGGTCGAGACGCCCTCCCTGTTCAAGTCCACGCCCGAGGGCGCCCGCGACTTCATCGTCCCCAGCCGCATCCAGCCGGGCAACTTCTACGCTCTGCCGCAGTCCCCGCAGCTTCTGAAGCAGCTGCTCATGGTCGGTGGCGTCGAGCGCTACTACCAGGTTGCCAAGTGCTTCCGCGACGAGGACCTGCGTGCCGACCGTCAGCCCGAGTTCACCCAGGTCGATATCGAGATGTCCTTCGTGGACCAGAACGATGTCATGAGCGCGCTCGAAGAGGTTCTTGCCGATGCCTTCGGCCGCATGGGTGTCGAGATGCCCACGCCGCTGCGTCGCATGAACTACTGGGATGCCATGGACACCTATGGCTCCGACAAGCCCGATACCCGCTATGGCATGCACCTGGTCGACCTGACCGACATCTTTGCCAACTCCAAGTTCAAGGTCTTCGCGACCGCCGCAAATGAGGAGGGCTCTGTCGTCAAGGCCATCAACGCCAAGGGCGCCGGTGCCTGGGCACGTGCCAAGATCGATAAGCTCGCCGGGGTGGCTTCCACGTTTGGCGCCAAGGGCCTGGCCTGGATCGCCTTCCGCGAGGACGGCTCCATCAACAGCCCCATCGTCAAGTTCTTCTCGGACGAGGAGATGGCCGCTCTGCGCGAGCGCATGGACGTCGAGCCCGGCGACCTTGTGATGTTCGCCGCCGGCCCGCGCCTGCTCTCCGACGAGATTCTGGGCGGCATGCGTTCGCACATGGCCAATGCGCTTGAGATCAAGCGCGAGGGTCACGACTTCCTGTGGGTCGTCAACTTCCCGCTGTTCCACTGGGATGAGGATCGCAAGGCCTATGCTGCCGAGCACCAGCCCTTTACCCTGCCGACCGAGACCGACATCGCCAAGATCGAGGCTGACCCGCTGGCGGCCGGTTCTTGCACCTACGACTTTGTCATGGACGGCTTTGAGGCCGGCGGCGGCGGTATGCGTATCCACAACGCCGAGATGCAGATGTCCATGCTCAAGCTCCTGGGCTTTACCGAGGAGCGCGCCGAGTCGCAGTTCGGC
Organism: uncultured Collinsella sp.; assembly: GCA_902494295.1. Taxonomy (GTDB): domain Bacteria; phylum Actinomycetota; class Coriobacteriia; order Coriobacteriales; family Coriobacteriaceae; genus Collinsella. The sequence continues at coordinate 3,673 of CABUSL010000122.1, read as the reverse complement.
TTCCTCATGGAGGCCCTCAAGTTTGGTGCGCCCCCGATGGGCGGTTTCGCTCTGGGCCTGGACCGCGTGTGCATGCTGCTCACCGGTTCCGACTCCATCCGTGACGTCATGGCGTTCCCCAAGACGGCCAGCGGCTCCGACCTCATGTCGGGCGCCCCGAGTGCCGTTAGCGGCGCCCAGCTCAAGGACGTCAGCCTGCGACTGATGTAGGCAAGCGGCTACATATTGCCTGTAACGAGGGAAGGACGCGTGCCTTCCCTCGTTTTTTATACGCAGAGGTTGTGAGGACATGGGGTGACCGGACGTCGAGGAAACTGCGTCCCGGAATTTGCGTCCAGAATGGGATGTACTTTCCGCCAGGGTCGCTCAGCGGAAACTGCGTCCCAGAATCCAGCCAAATAACGGGTCGCACTTTCCGGTTGAGCCTTCTGGCGGAAACTGTGTCCCATCATTGACGCTCGAAATGGGATGCGATTTCCGTCCTGCCCTCAACAAGCATCTAACGCTACAATAACTACCACGTGGCTGGGTTTTGCCGGCCGATGTGCGATGTCGCGGGAGGGGACATGGTCGAGTTTACAAAGACGATTAAAGATCCGTTGGGATTACACGCCCGCCCGGTTGCGCTGCTCTATGACATCATTGCCAAGCACCGTAGTGACGTGTCGGTTTCGATTGGTGACCGCTACACCGATGGCCGCGACGTTATAGGGCTCATGGCACTCTGCGGCGAATGTGGCGAAGACGTCGTGTTCCGCGTTTCGGGCGTGGATGAGGCCTCCTGCGTCACGTCGATCAGAAACCTCTCGCTCTAAGCGCATCAATGTGACAAGGGGACAGTCCCCTTTGTTGCATAAATTGGTATGACAAGGCACCGCAAAGAGATGGTCTTTGTGGTGCTTCTTTTGTTTCGTATAGGAAACTTTTTCGAAATCTGAATGGGGACCCTTTCCAAAAAGTTAACCACGTGTTAGTTTACTATAGCGAACATAGGCGTGGTTAACTTTTACCGCGTCGATGTTGAGGACGAACTGACGTTAGGAGCCACTCATGTCTTGCGGACCGCAGATGCCGGCAATGCCGCTTTCGATGGTAAAAGCGGGCGAAACAGTGCGCGTGTCTCGTGTAAAGGGCAACGAGGACATGAAACACCACCTCAAGGACCTCGGCTTTGTCGAGGGCAACGAAATCCACGTGGTGAGCTCGAGTGGCGCCAATATCATCGTCACGGTGCTGGGCGCACGCTTTGGTATCGATTCCAAGGTTGCCATGCACATCATGACCGTCGGTTAGTCGACGGTATTTCTGTACGCACTGAAAGGGGGACAAGTAAATGAAGACGTTGGGTGACGTTAAGGTGGGCGAGAGCTCCACCATCGTCAAGCTTCACGGTGAGGGTGCGCTTCGCCGCCACCTTATGGACCTGGGGCTCATCAAGGGCACTTCGTTCAAGGTCGTGAAGGTCGCGCCGCTCGGTGATCCGGTCGAGATCAACGTGCGCGGCTACGAGCTTTCCATCCGCAAGGAGGAGGCGGCCGTCGTCGAGGTCCAGTAAGGGCTCGCGGCGTATATTTCTGCAGATAAAGTTAGGTTTTTCTAACTTAATGCTGCAACTTTGAAGCACATTTATCCAGCCTGCGCGGAGAAAGCAGCGCAGGCACACAAGGAAGAAGGATTGAATGGCGGATTCTCAGATCCATGTCGCGTTGGCGGGTAACCCCAACTGCGGCAAGACCACGCTTTTCAACCTGATCACCGGCGCCAACGGCTACGTTGGCAACTGGCCCGGCGTCACGGTTGAGAAAAAGGAGGCCAAGCTCCTAAGCGACAAGAACGTTACCATCACGGACCTCCCTGGCATCTACTCGCTTTCCCCCTACAGCCCCGAGGAGCAGTGCTCGCGCGATTACCTCATGAGCGGCGAGCCCGATGTTGTCGTCCAAGTCGTCGATGCCACCAACCTCGAGCGTAACCTGTACCTGGCGCTTCAGGTTATCGAGACCGGCCTGCCCGTGGTCGTTGCCCTCAACATGGCCGACCTGGTCGAGAAGAACGGCGATAAGATCGACACGGACAAGCTTTCCAAGAAGCTCGGTTGCCCGGTCATGATGATCTCGGCTCTTAAGAACAAGGGCATCAAGGAGCTTTTCGAGCAAGTCAAGAAGTCCGCTGCTTCTAAGGGCCAGGTGCCGGAGCACAAGTTCGATTCCTCCATCGAGGACGTTCTGACGCACATCGAGAACAACCTTCCGGCGAGCGTTCCCGCCAACAAGCGCCGCTACTACGCGGTCAAACTGTTTGAGCGTGATGCGGACGCCTGCAAGCTCATCAACCTCACCAAGGAGAAGGCCGCTCGCGTCGAAGAGCTGGTCGCTCAGTGCGAGCAGGACTGCGACGATGACGCCGAGTCCATCATCACCGGTGAGCGCTACGGCGTGATCGCACACATCATCGACGAGTGCCTCACCAAGGCCCCGGCCAAGATGAGCACCTCCGAGAAGATCGACCGTGTGGTTACCAACCGTATCCTGGGCCTGCCGATCTTTGTGGTCATCATGTTCTGCGTGTACTACATCGCCGTTTCCACCCTGGGCGGAACGGTGACCGACTTCACCAACGATCAGCTCTTTGGCACCGACGGTTGGTATGTGCTCGGTCAGGGCCGCGATGCTTACGATGAGGCTGTCGAGGCCGCGGGTGACGACGCCGACTCGGTCGACCCGGCACAGTACGGCCCCTATGTCCCGGGTATCACCACCATGGTGCACGACGCCCTCGTGGCGGGTGGCACCGAGGACGGTGGCCTGGTCGATTCGCTGGTCTGCGACGGTATCGTTGGCGGCCTGGGCGCCATCTTCGGCTTTGTGCCGCAGATGTTCCTGCTGTTCGTGATGCTGTCCTTCCTGGAGGACTGCGGCTACATGGCCCGCGTCGCCTTTATCATGGACCGCGTGTTCCGCCGCTTTGGCCTGTCCGGTAAGTCGTTCATCCCCATGCTCGTGTCCTCAGGCTGCGGCGTCCCCGGCGTCATGGCCACCAAGACCATCGAGAACGAGAAGGACCGCCGCATGACGGTCATGACCACCACGTTCATCCCCTGCGGCGCCAAGCTGCCGATCATCGCCCTGCTCATGGGCTCCATCATTGGCGATTCTTCCACCACGGCCGCATGGATCAGCCCGCTTTTCTACTTCCTGGGCGTCTTTGCCGTCATCGCCTCGGGCCTCATGCTCAAGAAGACCAAGCTCTTCGCCGGCCGTCCGACCCCGTTTGTCATGGAGCTTCCTGCCTACCACTTCCCGGCGATCCGCTCTTGGGCGCTGCACGTGTGGGAGCGCTGCTGGGCCTTTATCAAGAAGGCCGGCACGGTCATCTTTGCGTCCACCGTCGTCGTTTGGTTCCTCTCCAACTTTGGTAGCTATAACGGTTCCTTTGGCTTCCTGCCTGCGATGGACGGCATCCCCGAGGAGTTTATGGACTACTCCGTGCTTGCCATGCTGGGCAACCTGGTCGCTTGGATCTTCGCCCCGCTCGGCTTTAGCACCTGGCAGGCCACCGCGCTGACTGTCTCTGGCCTCGTCGCCAAGGAGAACGTCGTCGCCACCGCCGGCTCGCTGCTGTCCGGGCCGATCACCCAAGCGAAGGCGCACTCGTAACCGATGGCGATCGCAGT
>CABUSL010000121.1 GCA_902494295.1 uncultured Collinsella sp. | reverse complement strand
GGCTCGGCAAGGTCATGGACCCCATTTGCGACCGTGCGCTGCTGTTCACCGGCGTCTTGGGACTGGTGGTCCGCGGAGAGCTGCCCATCTGGGTCTGCGTGCTCATTATTGGCCGCGACATCTACCTGGGCATCGGCACGCTTATCGTGCGTCATTATCACCGTCGCCCCATCGATGTCGTCTTTCCCGGAAAGATTGCCACTGCGCTGCTCATGACCGGCTTCTCGCTCATGCTGCTCGGGTTCCCCGTTATTGACGGCCTGCATCTTTTACCTTCAACCCTTACGGCCTTCCCGGGCCTCAACGGAAGCTCGGTGCCCCTCGGCATCTTCTTTGTGTACGGCGGCGTGATCTTCTCCATGCTCACGGCTGTCATCTACTCCATTAAGGGCGGAGTGGCCATTAAACAGGCTCTCGCGCATCCCGAGGACGAGGACATCGACTTTCTGAACCCTGAAATCGAAGACTGATTCGTTGGGGTATGATTACGTACGGTTCATTATTTGCGGCACGTCCGCGATAAGTTAGGGGTTGTCATGGACAACATGGTTAACAATATGCCTCAGAATGATAAGACTGCTGACGCTACCTGCGTATTCCGCGTGCCTTCAAGCGACGTCACCGTTCCCGACCTCATGGCCAACGTGCGCATCACCGCCCCCGTTCTGTCCATCGTCAAGGGTCCGCAGACGGGTGCCGCTTTTGAGCTCGAGGACGACGTGACCACCATCGGCCGCGATCCCGCGAACGGCATCTTCCTCAACGACATGACTGTTTCGCGCAGCCACGCGCGCATTATTCGCGAGGGCCTCGGCGCTCGCATCGAGGACTTGGGATCGCTCAATGGCACCTGGGTCGACGGTGCCATCGTCAATGCAGCCCCGCTGCACGACGGTTCTTCCGTTCAGATCGGTACGTTTACGCTCATCTACCACGAGAGCACGCCGGAGCGCATCGAAACCGGTGAGTAGGGCATGGCCGAACGCAACTATCTGAGTATCGGCCAAGTCGTCAACCTACTTCGAGGCGCATACCCCGATCTTTCGAACTCAAAAATAAGATTTCTAGAGGATGAGGGGCTCATTACCCCTCATCGTACGCCTAAGGGATACCGTCAGTACTCCAAGGAGGACGTTGATCGCCTGGAGGTCATTCTGCACTTGCAGAAGACTCGCTACATGCCGCTCAACGTGATTAAGCAGCGCTTGGAAAACGCCACGGACCTGTCCACGCTCGCCTACGAGGTTGGCCTGTTGTCCGACGTTCCACTCAAGACGGAGCCCAAGGAGACTAAGCAAAAGCTGCATCCCATCGAGACCATTCCCGATATGCTGGGCGTCGAGATTTCGTTTATCCGCTCGCTCGCCGAGAACGACCTCATTCGCATCATCAAGAGTCCGCAAAATCGTGAGCTCGTCGATGGTCGCGATTTTCCGATCATCCGCTACTGCTCCGAGCTGTCGCGCTTCCATATCGAGCCGCGCAACCTGCGTCAGTACGTGTCTTCCGCCAACCGCGAGTCCTCGATGTTTGAGCAGGTGCTCGTGAGCATGCTCGGCATGGATACCTCCGATGACGAGCGCGACGCCAAGCTCGAGCGTGCGTTTAAGAAGCTTCACGACCTAACGGAAGGTGTGCACACCGCACTGCTCAAGAACCGCGTTTTTGAGTCGCTCAACGCCGTGGTCGAGGACGCCGACATCGATGCACTCGATGAAGAAATCACTCGCTCCGAGTCCACCAAGGCCAAAAGCGAAGAGAAAGCCGCGCCGGCTTCGCACGAGGATTCTCTTGTAAAGCCGCTCAAGGTCGTCGCCCCCTCGCAATCCGGCACCGCCACCGCGGGCAAATAACAGCTGCCGCTTATCCGACAACCCATTGAAAGGTCATGCAATGTACGACTTCGAATCTCAAATCGTCGACATCCCCGACTATCCCGAGCCCGGAGTCATCTTTAAAGACATCACGCCGCTCTTTGGCAACCCCGAGGCGCTCAAAGCCATGACCGATGCCCTCGCCGAGCACTTTGCCGGCATGGGAATCACCAAGGTCGTGGGGCCCGAGGCTCGCGGTTTTATGGTTGGCGTACCGGTGGCTGTAGCCCTTGGCGCTGGCTTTGTTCCCGCACGTAAACCGGGCAAGCTGCCGCGCGAGACCGTGAGCCAGAGCTACGAGCTCGAGTACGGAACGGATTCCATTGAGATTCATGCCGACGCTATCAGCTCTAAAGATACCGTGTTGATTCTGGACGACTTGGTCGCGACGGGCGGAACCGTCGAGGCAACAGGTAAACTGGTGCGAGATATGGGCGCAAAGCTTGTCGGTTACGGTTGTATCCTTGAGCTTGCGTTTCTCAACCCGCGCGAGAAGCTCACGCCGTCTGATGACGATGTGGAGCTCTTTAGCCTGGTGACGGTGGACTAGCCGTTACCCTTAGTTACTGGAAAGGAAGCTACATGCGCACAGCAAACACGCACAAAAACATGGCACGCTGCGCTGCTACGGCAACCCTCGCTTGTGTTTTGGGCTTGGGCCTTGCGGCTCCTGCCTACGCCGATACCGCATCCGACCTTGCCGCTGCTCGTACGAAGCTCGAGCAGATCGGTACCCAAACCCAGCAGATTTACGATGAGCTCGCAACGCAGACGCAGGCGCTCGATCAGACTGCTGGCGAGATCACGCAAAAGCAGCAGGAAATCGCCGATGGTCAGGCCAAGCTCTCGACCTATGTCGCCGGCGAGTACAAAACCGGCGGTCTGAGCCTGCTTCAGGTTCTGACGGGCGTCGATGACCTGAGCGATATGCTCAACCGTCTGTTCTACTACGGCAAAGTTTCCGATAAGCAGGCTCAGACCATTCAAGAGGTCAAGGAGCTTAAGCAGCAGCTCACCGATAAGCAGGCCGAGCAGGAGAAGAACGTCGCCACCACGCAAAAGAAGGTCGACGAGCTTAATGCCCAGCAGGCTGAAGCCCAGAACGTCGTAAACTCCCTGGATTCGCAGCTGCAGGCCGAGCTTGCCGCAGAGGCCGAGGCCAACGCCGCGCTGCAGGCCGGCATCAACGCCAGCACCGCCGAGAAGGCCACGGTGAGCAACGAGACTGCCGGTACGACCGAGAACACCAACAACGGTGGCCAGACCAGCAATAACAACAACCAGGGCGGCAACACTCCGGCGCCCACGCCGACACCTGCTCCGACGCCGCAGCCCCCCACGCCTGCTCCGGCTCCGACGCCTTCTGCTCCGAGCCAGTCCGTCGATGGCGGTTCTGTTGTCTCGCGTGCATACAGCAAGCTTGGTTGCGCTTATTCCTGGGGCGGAATTGGCCCGAACAGCTTCGACTGCTCTGGTTTTGTTAGCTATTGCCTCACTGGTCGCTATTGCCGCCTGGGCACCACGGGCACCTTTATGGGCTGGACGCGTGTGTCCGATCCGCAGCCCGGTGACGTTGTGGTCAACTCGTACCACACCGGCATTTACATCGGTGGTGGTCAGATGATTCATGCTTCCGACTACAACACGGGTGTCATCATCAGCTCCGTTGCCGCCGGCATGAACAATAACTACATCTTCGTGCGCTATTAAGTCATCTTACACAGCGTGTGAATGTGGACCTCGTGGCTTTAAGTCGCGAGGTCCATTCTTTTTTCTCTAATCTTGTACGGCTATCTAGTATTCAAAACTAGATAGCCGTACATTCAATTTGCAAGATGGCTATAATTGAATGGGAACAATTAGAAAGGACCCTCTATGAGCTGGGCACTTATCTCCGATTCAAGCTGTAACCTCCGCGATTGGCAACCGACCGCGCCCCATACCACCTTTGCATTTGCGCCCCTCAAAATTCGAGTGGGGGAGCGTGAATTCGTCGATGACCTTTCGCTCGATGTGCATGAGCTCAACTGCGCTGTTCAGGCGGAGACGAACGCTTCTTCGAGCGCTTGTCCCAGCGTAGGGGAGTGGGCCGAGCTCTTCAAATTGGCAGACAAGACCATCTGCATGCCGATCTCTGAGGGCGTGTCGGGCAGCTACAACGCGGCAGCCACGGCTCGCGATATGGTTCTTGCCGAGGAGCCCGACCGACAGATTCATCTAGTCAATTCACGCGCAGCTGGCGGCAAAATGGACCTCATTTTCTTGCTGTTCGACCGCTATCTTGCAAGCAATCCGGATGTCTCATTCGAGGACGCTTGCGCATACTTCGATAGCCTTGAGCAGAACAGCAAAATCCTCTTCAGCTTGTGCAATTACGAAAACCTCGCCAAAGCCGGACGTATCCCTAAGGCAGCCGGCGTCATTGCCAACAAGCTCAATATCCGCATTTTGGGCACGGCGAGTGAAGCTGGTAAAATCGAACTCGTCGGGCACACACGTGGCGAAAAGAAGATGCTCAACAAGATCATCGACACCATGGAAGCCGAGGGTTTTACGGGCGGCGAGGTCATCATCGATCACGTTGAGAACGAAGCTGGAGCACAGGCGCTTACTGACCGCATAGTCGAGCATTGGCCCGGCTCCAAGACCATCATCATGCCCTGCAACGGCCTGGATTCCTATTACGCCGAGATGCACGGCCTCATCATCGGCTACGGCATGGGCGTAGCTTCGGGCAAATAAAGTCCAACCAAGCAAAATACGGGCGGGACAAAGCGACAGATGGCTCTTTGTCCCGCCCGTTTTATACTTCGGCTAGCTATTAAACCCGTTGAACTTGAGATAGCTCATCAAGTAAGCCTTCGAAACAAAGGATGAAACCGCGCTGCGCACAAGCAGCGACTCACGCGTTACCTGATGCGCCGTATCGGGAACCGGCGTCTGCTCGATGGAAAACGCCGAACGAATCGATGCCTCGAGCTGATCGACCACATAATCAAAGGCCGTCGGGGCATCGTAGCTCAAACGCTGAATGTTAAAGAGTGCCTGCACCGCAGCAATAGGTAGCACCTGCTTAAAGATGCAGATAGCGATCAGGCGGGCAATCTGCTCGCGGCCATATTGCTTTTTGACCGGAGCAGGCACCAGGCCGACCTTAACGTAGTTATTGATCATCGATGGCGTAATGACGGGCTGCTCAACACAAATGGACAGCGGCTCCATCCACAGCGCAACATACTCAATAACCTGGTCGCGGTAGAGCGTCACATTGGGCAACTGGTTATAGCGCGGCAGGCTCAACGTATTAAGTTTGCGCACGATATCGGACTGAATAAATGCATCGGGCAGCACAGTGGGCTGAATATCCTCAGGCTTAATGCTGACCGACGAATCGGACATCGGAATAACGTGTTTAACGTGGTTCATAAAGGTCCTCCGTTCATTTCTATATTGTATTCTAGATTATCTAGTTTTGCATACCACATAGCCGACAAGAAATTTGGCGGGACAGCACACTGATGCATCGTCCCACCATTTAGTTAATAGATAATAACCTTACATAAGATATATTATCGTACTTATCCGCGGAGAAATGCATATGCGCTTGTTGCCGCTATGGCTCCATCAGAAACAGCGGTCACAACCTGGCGTAAACGTTTGGAACGGATGTCGCCAGCGGCAAATAGACCTGGCGTGCGGGTCACCATTGAATCATCAGTAACAATACCGCCGTCCGGCGCCAGATCGACTAGATGCTCAACAAGCTCGGTATGGGG
>CABUSL010000120.1 GCA_902494295.1 uncultured Collinsella sp. | reverse complement strand
CCACACGATTCGTCACGTCGCGCTCATTGTCGTGCTTGGCGTGATGCTGAGTGCCACTACCGCTGCCGGCTTGTGGTTTGCCACCATTATGGGCAAGCTCGGCGATTCTAATGTCATTACCGACAATCTGCGTCGGGTTCTGGTTGACACCGATGAGGCAAAGGATCCGTCCTACGTGCTGCTTCTTGGCACCGACGGCCGTCCGGGCGAGGATACGTATCGTGCCGACTCGATTATCCTGGCACGCATCGACCCCACGCAAAAGCAGGCGACGCTCATTTCCGTTCCGCGCGACACCAAGGTCGAGTACAAGGGCGAGACCATGAAGATCAACGCCTGCCATACCGTTGGCGGCGCCGAGGCCATGGTCGAGGCGGTCAACGAGCTGTGCGGTGTTCAGATTTCCCACTATGCCGAGGTCAGCTTCGACGGTATGCAGGCGCTGATTGATTCGGTTGGCGGTATCGACATTAACGCAACCGATGATGTTGACGACCCCGAGCACCTGGATATTAAGATTACCGCTGGCCAGCAGCATATGGACGGTGCCACCGCCCTTACCTATGCCCGCTGCCGCTACACCTATGCCGACGGCGATTACACGCGCATGCGCCACCAGCGTCAGGTGCTTGGCGCCCTTGCCAACCAGATTCTCAATAACTTCGATGCCACGAAGATCTTTGGCCTGGTTAATTCGCTGTCCGATATGCTCGTAACCGATATGAGCGTTCAGGATATCGTGGCTACGGTCAACGCCATGCGCGGTATGGATGTCGACGGTATCTACTCGGCCAACCTGCCTTCGTACGCCGACGACAGCACCATGATCGACGGTGTGAGCTACGTCTTTGTCTACGAGGACGAGCTCAAGGAAATGATGGAGCGCGTCGATGCTGGCAAGGATCCCAAGGGTCCCAACACCATGGGTCTTTCCGACGGTTCCAGCTCTACGATCGGCGACCTGAACAACAACACGTCTGACGACTACGCAAACGGTACCGCAACCTCATCGGTCAGCTCTGACGATTCCGATGACTCAAGCGATTCGAGCGATTCGGACTACTACGAAGAGCCCACCGGCGACGGCAACGGCTACGAAGCTAACTACTAGGGTTACGCGGGCTTACCAGCCCGCGTAACCAGTTGACGCTGCAAACCCGCCAGAGCGGCAATCTGCCTTTCAACTTCGGCGGCATGATCAAAAAAGTTACGGCGTTTTACCAAACGCCGTAACGGCTCGACGCTGCGCGCCGCCCAAGGCGGCAATTTGTCATTCAAAAGGCAGGGCATGACCAGAAGGTCAATGCCCTGCCTTTTTCATGCCAACTTGTTCGCCTTGGACGTCGCTCGCTGACATTGGCTCAACCTGCGGTGCTGACTACTCCCCTTGCACCAAAAACCGCCCCGTTCTCGGTTTTTGAGGACGGGGCGGTTTTGCTTACCTAGATTGTTCGAGTTCCTTATGCAAAGCGGGCGACGAGCTCCTGGAGCACGTCGGTCATCTTGACGAGCGAACTGACCGGGACAAACTCGTTGACGCCGTGGTAGCAATAGCCGCCGGTGGAAAGGTTGGGGCAGGGCAGACCGCGGAACGACAGCTGAGCGCCGTCGGTGCCGCCACGAATTGGCAGCACTTGGGGCTCAACGCCGCAGGCAAGGTAGGCTTCCTTGGCAACATCAATAAGCTCGGGATAGTCACGAACGATCTCGGCCATATTTCGATACTGCTGCTTAATCTCGACCGTCACGCGCTTGTCACCCAAGCGCTGGTTGAGCATCGAGGCGGCGGCATCAATAAGGTCGAGTTTCTGCTGGAACTTGGCGGCGTCATGGTCGCGGACGATATAGCGCGCTGTGGCGTGATCGACGGTCGCAGATACACCCTCAAGGTGATAAAAGCCCTCGTAGCCTTCCGTATACTCCGGGCGCTGCACGTAGGGGAGCAACGCGTTGAAGTCGCAGAACAGATTGCCTGCGTTGACCATACGGCCTTTGGCGTCGCCCGGGTGGATGGACTGGCCCTCAAAGCGGACGGTCACCTCGGCGGCGTTAAAGCACTCCCACTCCAGCTCGCCGATGGGGCCGCCGTCGACCGTGTAGGCGTACTTGCAGCCAAAGGTATCGATATCCAACAGCTCGGCTCCGTGGCCGATCTCCTCGTCAGGGCAGAAGCAAATGCCGAGTGCGGGATGGGGCAGAGAAGGGTCCTGAGCGATACGCGCGACAAGCGACATGATCTCGGCGACGCCTGCCTTGTCGTCTGCGCCCAGCAGCGTGGTGCCATCGCTGCAGACCAAGTCCTCACCCGCGAGGTCGTTCAGGGCGGGAAGCTTGGCGGTACTCATGGCAACGGGCTTACCGTCAACCGTGCCACAGACCAGGTCGCCGCCTTCGTAGTGTACGATGTGCGGCTTCACGCCGGCGCCCGGTGCAACTTCGGTGGTGTCGAGATGGGCAATCAGGCCCAGGGCGGGCTTGTCCTCAGCGCCCGCACTTGCGGGGATATGCGCGCAGACATAGGCGTGCTCGGTCACGTGGGCATCTTCCGCACCAAGCTCGCGCAGCTCTTCAGCCAGCACGTTGGCAAGGTCAAACTGAACGGCGCTCGAGGGTACCTGGTCGCAGTTTGCATCCTCGGACTGCGTGTTGATCTGGACGTAGCGCAAAAAGCGCTCGAGGACATCGGGGTTCGTGGTGGTGTTTTCCATAAAGACCGCTCCAATCTTGGTCGTCGTGTGCAACAAGAACTCTAGCACGGTATGCCACGGCATACCGCGACGCTTGGATGGGGTAGAATCAGCCAATGAATGCAGAAGGGACGGAAGATCATGGATACGACAAATAGCTCGCGCGAACTACATCTGACGGTGGCGAACGAAGACTACTTGGAGTGCATGGTTCGCATTGAAAGCGAAGAGGGGGAAACCAACGGCGTGCGATCGGTCGACATCGCGCAGCGCCTTGGCGTCTCCAAGGCATCGGTCAATAAAGCGGTTTCGGCGCTCAAGGCATCCGAACTTGTCGAGCAATCGCACTACGGCAAGGTAGTCCTGACCGATCGCGGCCGCGAGGTTGGTACGGCTATCTGGTACCGTCATCGCCTCATTCGCACGTTTTTGGTTCAGGAGCTCGGTGTCGAATTTGAGCGAGCCGATTCCGAGGCCTGCATGATGGAGCATGCGCTATCCGAGGACACGATGAGCCGCTGGCTCGCCTATCTCGAAAAGCAGGGAATCAGCGTCGAGGAATAGCGGGATATATATGGATTCGAGTTATTACAACCGCTTTGGTGCCGAGGAACTTACGCGCCGCTTGTCGAGCGAGACCTTGTTGGCGCAGGGTCCCATGGGCAGTGTCTTGTTGAGTGAGTACGATGCCGCCGACATTCCACCGGCGTTTTGGAATCTGGCAGAGCCGCAGACCGTTTCTCGTATCCATCGCTTGTATGTCGCCGCCGGCGCGCAGGTGCTCATTACCAACACCTTTCAGGCATCGAGCTATGCCCTCAAGCACGACCAGATTTCGCCGTCCGTGGCGGAGGTCAATCGCGGGGCCGTCGACGATGCCCGCCAGGCGCACCCTCAGCTGCTGCTGGGCTCGATGGGCCCGATCGGTATTGAGTGGTTTGCCGAGGACTCTGCCGAGTATCGTGAAATCCGAGGCATTGCGCGCGAACAGGCGCACGCCTTGCTCAATGCCGGCGTTGACGGTCTGCTGATCGAGACGGTGACGTCTATCCGTAATTTGCAGCCCATGCTTGCCGGTGCCCGAGATGCCGCCGACGGTATGCCTGTTCTGGTGAGTTTTGTCGTTGACGATAAAGGCGACCTGTTGGGCGATGGCCTCAACATCGAGGCAGCCGTTTTGTACGCCGAAAAACACGGCGCAAACTCGATTGGTGTTAATTGCTGTTCGCTTGCGGCCGCGAACGCGGCGGTGCCCAGGATGGTTGCATCGGCGACTACTCCCGTCACGGTGCGTCCCAACGTAGGCGATCCGGTCCAGACTCAGGATGGCCCCGTATGGCACGAGAACCCCGAAGCTTTCGCGCGCGCATGCATCGAATGGAGACATGCCGGTGCCGCAATGGTGGGCAGTTGCTGCGGAACCACGGCAATCACTACGGCAGCGATGGCCGAGGCGCTCGATATATAAAGGGCAAAACCGCTCCATACGGGGCGGTTTTTTTATTGCCTGCATGTCCTCGGCAGCATTTGCCCAAATGGTGAATGCTGGTGCCGGCAGGTTGCCGAGTGCATGTTGCGGGTATACCGCATGCGTACCATGATCCAAACACTGTGAGGTGTCTGCGCGTGTGCGCGATAATTCATTTTGGAACTGACGGTTGGCGCGCTCGCGTCGATGAGGACTTCACTGCCGATAACGTTGCCCGTATCGCCGATGCCGTCGGCGAGTTGTGGCAAAAGACCAATCCGGGCAAAACGGTATATATAGGGTTCGACAACCGGCCTCTGGCGCGCGAGTTCGCTGAGCTTGCGGCGGGTGTGCTAGCAGCGCACGGGCTAGACGCCGTGCTCGCTTCGCGACCTGTCCCGACCCCTGCCCTTACGTGGGCGGCGGCTTATGACGGTGAGGCGTGCGGCGCGCTCATGGTGACGGGATCCCATCATCCGCAGGGTTATCTGTGCCTCAAGATTCGCATGGGTGACGGCTCGACCGCCAACCAGGATGTCATCGAAGAGCTCGAAGAGACCATGGCTCCCGAGCCAATGGGGATCGAGGGGCAATATCGCACCGCGGATATCATTCCTGACTATATGCAGGCGGTGGCATCGTTTGTCGATGCCGAAGCCATCCGCGCCGCGCACCTGCGCGTGGTTGTCGATCCCATGGGCGGCGCAGCCCAGGGCTATCTGGCCGACTTGCTACGCGAGCTTGGCGTTGAGGTGCACGAGATTCACGCCGGGCAGGCGTCTGACCAAGAAGATATCTGCCCCGACCCAGTTGAGCCTTGGGTGGACGCTTGCGAGCGCACGGTTATCGAGGACGGAGCTTGCGCTGGCCTGGTGACCGACGGCGACGCCGACCGTATCGGCGCGGTTGACGAGCGCGGCAGATATATACATCCGCATCAGATCATGGCGCTCGTTTTGGGCGACTTGGTTCAATTTCGTAATTTGGAGGGGCGCGTCGTCGTCAATCTTTCATGCTCGACGCTCGTGCGTCGCATTGCCGAGGCGCTTGGCTGCCGCGTGACCGTCAAACCAGTCGGTTTCAAATATATAGCGGCGGAGATGAAGAAGGGCGGCGTCCTCATAGGCGGCGAAGAAGCCGGTGGTATCGGCATCGCCGCGCATATGCCCGAGCGCGATGGAATCCTCGCCTGTCTGATTCTGTGTGAGCTTATGGCAAAGACGGACGCGCCTTTGGGCGTTCTGGTCGACCAACTCGAGGACAGTTTTGGTAAGACGAGTTACGGTCGACGCGATTTGCGCCTTGAGGCCGAAGATGCCGAAACGTTACGAACCCTGCTGCCGGGCGTAAACCCCAAGTCGATTTGTGGCAAGGTGCCGCAAAACGTTAGTCATATGGATGGCTTGCGTTTGGCATTCGAGGATGACACGTGGCTGCTGGTCCGTCCTAGTGGGACCGAACCAGTGGTGCGCGTCTACGCCGAGGGGTTCTCGGTGGAAGAACGCGATGAGTTGCTCGATGCTGGCTGTGCTTTAGCTAGGGGGACGTATCCGCTTTAACCATGAGACTGCCTTATATAAAGAGATGCTCGGCGAGCGGTAGTTAACGGCTGGCAAACGTTAGTCGAATCCCAAACTGTGTAGGAAATGTGTACGCCCAGATTCCCGCCCCCGGGGCCCCTCCGGTCTGGCAATATATCTCCTTGCCGCGCGGCCCGGTCGGACCGGAT
>CABUSL010000119.1 GCA_902494295.1 uncultured Collinsella sp. | reverse complement strand
GCCGTGGCAAGCGAGGAGTCCGCTGGCACCACGGCCATCAGCTCGTCTTGCACCAACGGTCGCGACGCCATGCCGGCGCCGCGTGGCTCGCGCGGAATAAAGCCCAGGTCGCAGCGACCTTCCGCCACCCATTGTTCAATCTCTGAGTAATCGCCCATCAGCAACTCATAATCGACGTCCGGATGATCGGCGCGAAAGCGCGCAATCACCGGCGGCAGCACGTGGGTCGCCACACTCGAAAACGTACCGATGCAGATTTTGCCGCGCATGAGTCCACGCATCTCATCCACCCGTCGCTGCAAGCGAGTGAATTCCTCGCAGAGCGCCTCGACAGCCGGCATGACCTGCCGCCCGTCGGCAGAAAGAGCCACGCCCTCGCGACTGCGGTCGAGCACCTTAAAACCCCAGTCGGCCTCAAGATCGGCCACCATACGGCTCACGCCCGACTGCGAATAGCTCAGGCGCTCGGCAGCACGCGTAAAGCTTCCGGCGCGCACCGTCTCCAGCAGCACCTGCATCTTTTGGATATTGGTCTCCACGGCACGTCCCCACCCTTGCATGAGTTTTTGTCATGTTTTCCATGCATTATATTCGCTTTTCTTCTAAAGCCAGTTCACCCATAGTGAACATGTTCGGATATAGAGGGGATGTCAGCGCATGAACAACGGACTGTTTACATACTTAGCAGCATTACTGTTGTTTGGCTCTAACGGCATCATCGCCGCAGCTATCGCACTGCCGAGCTCCGATATCGTGCTGCTGCGCACTTTTCTGGGAGCCCTCTCGCTTATAACCATCCTCGCCACTACCCAACACCATAAGTTGCAGGCGCCATCTCGTCCCCGCGAAGCCGCGGCCCTCCTCCTCTCGGGAGCTGCGCTGGGCGCCAGCTGGATTTTTCTGTTCCGCGCCTACCAGACGATCGGCGTCGGCGTATCCTCGCTGCTGTACTACTGCGGCCCCATCATTGTCATGGCGCTCTCCCCGCTCATCTTTGGCGAAAAGCTGACCGGCGGCAAAATCGCCGGCTTTGTCGCCGTCGCCTGCGGTGCTTTTCTCATTGCAGCGCAAGGTCTAGGCGGCAATATGCCCATTGCGGGCATCGTCTGTGGAATCGCCTCGGCCTTCTGCTATGCATTGATGGTCATCGCTAGCAAGGGTGCGCCGCACATCGAGGGCCTCGAGAACTCCACGCTCCAGGTGTGCGCCGCCTTTGTGACCGCACTGGTCCTCACGCTCATCACGCAGGGCGCTCCCTCATTCCTGTCCGCCGGTATCGCCGCCAGTATTGATTGGCGCGCCGTCGCTATGCTCGGCGTCGTCAACACCGGCATCGGTTGCCTGCTCTACTTTAGCGCCGTCGCCAAGCTGCCCGTCCAGACCGTCGCTGTCGTCGGCTACCTCGAGCCGCTTTCGGCGGTCGTGTTCTCGGCCGCCCTTTTGGGTGAAGCCATAACACCGGTCCGCCTGATGGGCGCCGCGCTTATCATCGGCGGCGCGATTTTTTGCGAACTCGCCGGCAAACGCGCAAACGCCAAGGCTGGCATCGCCCAGACAGCACGTGCTTAAAAGCCCTGCTTTGAAATGCTACCTGCATAGATAAATAATCCCCAGCTGAGGATTATTGTCTAAAATAACCCGATGTGCCAAACTGCTCTTGTATGTATAAAGACGGCATAAAGTTTTTTGTCCTAGACAGATAACCGGATGTCTAAGGGAGTCCTCGTGGCACACAACAAACTGGAGGCAAACCTCCAAGACCAGCGCGGGCAAGGCGGGCACGGAGCCATCCCCCTCTCCGCTGGCATGCTGCTCGTAACGCTCGGCGTCGTCTATGGCGACATCGGCACGAGCCCCATGTACACCATGAAATCAATCGTCGCCAACAACGGCGGCATCGGTACCGTCAGCGAGGACATGATCCTGGGCGCGCTTTCGCTCGTCATCTGGACCATGACGCTCGTGACCACGGTCAAGTACGTGGTAATCGCCATGAAGGCCGATAACCACAACGAAGGCGGCATCTTCGCCCTGTTCAGTCTCGTGCGCAAGGTGGCGCCATGGCTGATTCTCCCCGCCATGATCGGCGGCGCGGCGCTGCTCGCTGACGGCATCCTCACCCCCGCCGTCACGGTTACCACGGCCATCGAGGGCTTGCGCACTATCGAGTGGGGCCATGCGCTTTTGGGTGACGGCCAGACCAACGTAATCATCATCACCATCATCATTATCTGCGGCCTGTTTGCCATGCAGCGCGCCGGCACCTCGTCAATCGGCAAGCTGTTCGGCCCGCTTATGACGCTGTGGTTCCTGTTCTTGGCTGGCGCCGGCCTGTTCAACATGCTCGGCAACTTGTCCATCCTGCGCGCGCTCAACCCCATCCGTGGCATCATGTTCCTGTTCTCGCCCATCAACCACTCGGGTATTATGGTGCTCGGCTTCGTCTTCCTGTCGACGACCGGCGCCGAGGCGCTCTATTCGGACATGGGTCACGTGGGCAAGGCTAACATTTACGCATCCTGGCCGTTCGTAAAGGCGGCCCTCATCCTTAACTATCTGGGTCAGGGCGCTTGGCTGCTCGCCAACAATTCCAATCCCCAGATGCTCGCGATGGATATCGTCAACCCGTTCTATATGATGCTTCCCGAGCCCCTGCGCCCCTTTGCCATCGTGCTTTCGGCCGTGGCGGCCATCATTGCCTCGCAGGCGCTCATCACCGGCTCGTTCTCGCTGGTATCCGAGGCAACGCGTCTCAACCTTATGCCGCATCTGCGCATCCACTACCCCAGCGACACCAAGGGGCAGCTCTATATTCCGCTCGTCAACAACATCATGTGGGTCGGCTGCATCTTCATCGTGCTGCTGTTCCAAAACTCCGAGCGCATGGAGAGCGCCTACGGCCTCGCCATTACCGTGACCATGCTCATGACCACGACGCTTTTGACGAGCTACATCGCCGGCATCCTCAAGCACAGGCTGGGTGCCTGCGTCTTCGCCCTGCTCTTTGGTGCCATTGAGCTGTGCTTCTTCGCCTCGTGCCTCACCATGTTCTTTGACGGCGGCTACGTCATGATCTTCCTGGCCGCGCTGCTGTTTGGCCTTATGTATGTGTGGCGCCGCGGCACCGCCATCGAGCGCACGCAGACGATTCTGCTGCCCGTCTCCAAGTACATCGACCAGCTCAATCGCCTGCGCAATGACGAGACCTATCCCGTGCTCGCTGACAATCTGGTATTTCTCACCAACAGCCCCGACCCGCTCACACTCGACCGCGACGTGCTCTATTCCATCCTGGACAAGCACCCCAAGCGCGCCAAGGCATATTGGTTCATCAACGTGCACGTTACCGACGAACCCTATACGCACGAGTATTCCGTCGAGACCTTTGGCACGGACTTTTTGTTCCGCGTGCGCCTGGACCTGGGCTTTAAGGTCAACCAGCGCGTCAACGCCTATCTGCGTCAGATCGTCGGCGACTTGATGGCATCGGGCGAGCTGCCGCCGCAACATCACACCTACTCCATCTACGAGACGCGCGGCAACGTAGGTGACTTCCGCTTTTGCATGCTGCGCAAGATGCTTGCCCCCGAAACGGACATCAACCGCAATGACCACCGCGTGATGGCCATCAAGTACGCCTTCCGCCGCGCCTGCGGAAGCCCGGCACGCTGGTACGGTCTCGAGAACTCGGCCATCATCATTGAGTACGTACCGCTGTTTGCCCGCATGCGCCCGGCCGTTAAGCTCGTGCGCACCCAGGTGCCGCTCGAGGTTCAGATCGAAGAGGCCGAGGAAATGGAAGTCGACATCTTCTCGGACGACTTGGTCAACGGCAACGAAGCCGGTAAGGACATGAACGTCGATCCCACCGAGTTGCTCGAGAGTGTCGCCGATACGCCCGAACAGCAACAGCTCGACGGCCTCGAGAACGAACAACTCAACGACGCCAACTTCTAGCGGCGCCATAAATCAACGACAGCGGCCCTGCGTCTCACGATCTGCCAGGGCCGCTTTTGTCTACGTTTTTGGCCAGGTAAAACACCTTTGAGGCTTTACCTGGACGTAATCGTAGACTGCTATTCGGCATTTCCGGGGCTAGACAACCGCCTGGCCCCAATCGGTCATATAACCCTAGCCCACATTGAAATGCCATCGAAAAAGAAGCAGGCTATAGAGACTGGTCTCTCACCCACTCGATGAGTTCGGGAATCGCATAAGCGTATTGCCAGGTAAAGTTATGAGTGTTTCCACCCTGGACCGTCTTGTCGGTGCTATCGAGAGTTCCCTTCTCTACATGAAGGAAAACGACATGCGCCCCATCGGTCACCGCTTGTTTACAGGCCGAGGAGCAGACATCCGAGAGCTCGACCATAAGCTCATCGAGCGTCTTCTGGCTGCTAGCCGCCTTGGCTCCTTCCTGGTTACCCGAAGGGTTTTTCTCTCCCGTTGCGTCGTAATCAACCCACAGGCCACTCGTATGTCCTTCGCCGTCATAGTTATAGGCGCAATTCAGCTGCTTCTCAACATAAGGAATTCCGATACTCGCGACACCCTTCTCGGGATCCGTCATGCCGCCATAGGAATTGGAATCGTCTTCAGAAACGAATATCACCATGGGCGTCTTGGCAATCGGAGTCATGTTGCCTTGCCCGGCAACGAGCATAAGCGCTGCAAAGGAATTGTCATCGGGATGCTTGGAGGCATATTCGATGAGGGCCATGCACCCGGCAGATTCGCCCGTCCCGTAAATGCGATCCGGATCGATTGAGTAACCCTGGTCGATCAGGTCCTCGATTACATGCAGGCAAGTCTCGATATCGCAACAAGTTCCAGCGATCGTCAGCACAAATTGTGACCCATCAGCCCAGGCAAGGGCTCCCAGACCTTGACGAAGATTCACCCTCACATCGCAGGTGGTTACCCCCGCATCCGGCAGGAAGAGCGTGATGGGGTATTTCTTTGCCTTGTCGTAGTCGTCAGGCTGTGCCAAGGCAAACGAAGCATGGAATCCAGTTTTGGGGTCATCGTAGGTCCCTGCAACAAACTTGTCTGCCTCGGAGTTGAGAACAGTCGAAGCCACGAGATATCGGGAGGATGTCTCGTCGCCTGTAAGCTTTTTACCTGCAGAATCCTTGAGATCCTTTATTTGGGCGATTTTGACGCAACCGCTATCAAGGGATACGGGACCGTTTGAGCCTACGCACCCACGCGTCATCTGAAACATCAACGTCTGTGCGCCCGCATCTGCTGGATCGAGCTCGACGATGACGTACGTTCCCTTGCTTTTGCCCCCTTCATCACTCAGCTCGGCTTTGTCGTTTACATAGGCAGTGACAATCGAGCGTCCCAAAACCGAGAAAGATCCCAGCCCCTTTTCCTGAGCCTGTTGACCGATGCCGCCATGTCCGGGATCAACCGAAGACGCATCGACATCCACGTCGTATTCAATCGCCACGCCGACAATCTTCTCTCCGATTGCATATGTTTTCGCAAGTGCAGAAACAGAGATAACGTGCTCGTAGAATTCGCTAACGTCGCTATCCGTGCCACCCGATTTGCCGTCGCTATCAACCTTCAGTGCATCATCCTTGCCGGCAGCCACGCTTCCCGCGCCGCTTTCGCTTCCAGACGCGCAGCCAACAAGCATAGAGGCGGTGCCCGCCAGCATTGTGGCCCCACCGGCCGTTAAAAAGCTTCGCCGACTCATTTCGAAAGCCATTTTTATTGCCCCGTTCCCCAGCCCGCTTCTGACTGGATTTTCAGCATTTCTAATCAGAAATTAACGAAACGGAGTCCGTGCCTTCGAAGCGCCAAAACAGGGAATCCGTTGATGCCAGATGCCCGGCGCGCCGCTCGGAAGTAAAACTAAAGAAATTTTATATAATCTAAATGAGCCAATCGATTCGCTTTTGAACGGCTATTATTCCAAAGATGAATTGAAGCTACCGTTTGTTTAATATATCTTGACAAAGTCATCGGCATCATGTTTGCCTTCAACTTCTGATCTACCAAGCGGCCCTGCGCCTCACGAGAGACGCAGG
>CABUSL010000118.1 GCA_902494295.1 uncultured Collinsella sp. | reverse complement strand
GTGCCCGGAATGTTAAAGGCCATGTAGGCGGGGTGGAAGAGCTGCGGCATGATCTTGCAGCCATACTCATGCACGGCGGCGGCGAGCTTTTCCCAGCCAGGGATAAACGTGTCGTCGTAGCAGCACATGTCACCCGGCAGATAGGTATAGGTAGGCTCGACCGTCACGACCTCGGTGATGATGAGGCCCACGCCGCCCTTGGCGCGGGCACGGTAATGATCGACCAAGTCGTCGGTCACATAGCCATGATCGGCCAGGTTGGTGGACACCGGCGGCATAAAGACGCGGTTCTTGACCTCGGTCGTACCGACCTTGATCGGGCTAAAGAGCATCGGGTAGGCGGATGACTCCATACAGGCTTCCTTTCGTTTGAGCCGCTCGGCGGCAGTTGCTAACGTACCTATCGTATCAGTATCCGCCGCATTCGCGCTCGCTCGCACTCCCCACCTTCAATCCCGACCCTCACAAAAAAGTTGCGGTGGAATACGGAGTAGATGAGGCTTTTGACAGGCAAAACAGTCCGTATTTCACCGCAACTGATGGGCGGGGTGGAATTGAGGGCTCAGATAGTCAGTCACGCCCTCATCCGCCACTCCCTCACCTACAGCGCGCCGTCCAGCATAAGGTTCACCTTGAGCACGTTGACCGTGGGCTCGCCGAAGACGCCCAGGAATCGGCCTTTGGTGCACTGGGCGATGATCTCGCGCACCTCACCTTCGCTCTTGCCCGTGGCCTTGGCAAGGCGCGGGACCTGGTACTCGGCGGCATCCGGAGAGATCTCCGGGTCGAGGCCGGACCCCGAACACGTCACCAGGTCGACGGGCACAGCGTCCATATCGGCATCGGGGTTAGCGGCGCGGATCTTCTCGACGCGCGCGTCCACAAGCTGTCGGTACTCCTCACTCGCCGGAGACAAATTGGACGGAGCGCCGTAGGCCATGAGCTCGCCGTCTACGCCTTCGACAATTGACACGTTCTGGATACGACCCCACATATGGGCTTCGTCATCGAAGTTCTGGCCGATGAGCTCGGAACCCACAACCTTGCCGTCGACCGTAATAAGCGATCCGTTCGCCTGGTACGGAAACGCAAGCTGCGCGACGCCGGTCACCACGAGCGTGTATCCCAGGCCGCAGACGATGGTAAACAGCGCGAACACGCCAAGTGCGCGCGATGCGATACCTTTGAACATACAAACCTCCACTTACATAATGCCGCAGAACGCGAGCAGCATGTCGATGAGCTTGATAAATACGAACGGGGCAACGATGCCGCCCAGACCCCATACGAGCAGGTTGTGGGTCAGCAGCTGTCCAGACGGGACCTCGCGGTACTTAACGCCCTTCAGCGCGGCCGGGATCAGCGCGACGATAACGAGCGCGTTATAGATGATGGCCGAAAGAACCGCGGACAGCGGGCTTGCCAGACCGAGGATGTTGAGTGCGCCAAGGCCCGGGTAGATCGGCGAGAACAGGGCCGGGATGATAGCGAAGTACTTCGCCATGTCGTTGGCGACCGAGAAGGTCGTAAGCGAACCGCGGGTCATGAGCAGCTGCTTGCCGATACGCACGACCTCGATGAGCTTGGTGGGGCTGGAGTCGAGGTCGACCATGTTGCCGGCCTCCTTGGCAGCCTGGGTGCCCGTGTTCATGGCCACGGCGACATCCGCCTGCGCCAGCGCCGGCGCGTCGTTGGTGCCGTCGCCGGTCATGGCGACCAGGTGGCCCTCACGCTGGAACTCGCGGATCTTCTCGAGCTTGCCCTCAGGGGTGGCCTCGGCCAGGAAGTCGTCAACGCCGGCCTCGGCGGCGATTGCCGCGGCGGTGAGTGGGTTGTCGCCCGTCACCATGATGGTCTTGATGCCCATCTTGCGCAGGTCGGCGAACTTCTCCTTCACGCCGGACTTGATGATGTCCTTAAGGTAGACGACGCCCAGCACGCGGCAGTTCTTGGTCACGACCAGCGGGGTGCCGCCGGCCTTGGCGATGCGCTCGACGGCCTCGTCGCACTCCTGGGAGAACACGCCACCGGCTGCCTCCACATAGGTGCGCACGGAATCGGCAGCGCCCTTGCGGATCTCATTGCCCTCGTAGTTCACACCGGACATGCGGGTCGCCGCGGTGAAGGGGATGAACTCCATACCCTTATCCTCGAGTGTGCGGCCGCGCAGACCGAACTGCTCCTTGGCGAGCACGACGATGGAACGGCCTTCGGGGGTCTCGTCGGCCAGCGAGGAAAGCTGGGCGGCATCGGCCAGCTCCGCGGGATCGATGCCGTCGACCGGGATGAACTCGGCGGCTTGGCGGTTACCCAGGGTGATGGTGCCGGTCTTGTCGAGCATGAGGATGTCGACGTCGCCGGCGGCCTCGATGGCGCGGCCGGACATGGCCAGCACGTTGGCCTCGTTCAGACGGCTCATGCCGGCGATGCCGATGGCGGAAAGAAGGGCGCCGATGGTAGTAGGAGCCAGGCACACGAGCAGCGCCACGAGCGTGGTCACGGCCGTGGGGTTGTCCATGTCGTTAAGACCGACCGAGAAGCAGGAGTAACAATACAGGGCCAGCGTGACCAGGATAAAGACGATGGAGAGGGCCACCAGGAAGATCTCCAGAGCGATCTCGTTAGGGGTCTTCTTGCGCGCGGCACCCTCGACCATCGCGATCATCTTGTCCAGGAAGCTCTGGCCGGGCTCACTGGAGATCTTGACGATGATCCAGTCGGACAGCACCGTGGTACCGCCGGTAACGGCAGAGCGGTCGCCGCCGGCCTCGCGGACCACGGGGGCGGACTCGCCGGTGATGGCGGACTCGTCAACGGAAGCAGCGCCCTCGATGACGTCGCCGTCGCCGGGAATCTGCTCGCCGGCGCGTACGATCACCAGGTCGCCGCGTGTGAGCTCGGTGCCGGGAACGACGGTGAAGTGCTCCTTGTCCTCAACGGACTCGATGCGATGGGCCTCGACATCCTTCTTGGCCGCACGCAGGGAATCGGCCTGGGCTTTACCGCGGCCCTCGGCAAGCGCCTCGGCGAAGTTCGAGAACAGGTCGGTAAGCCACAGGATGACCGCGATGGCGACCACATAGTAGGTGGGCACACCCGCGTCCTGCACACCGAAAATGGAAGCGACGGCCAGGACGGAGGTCATGACGGCGGAAAGCCACACCAGAAACATGACCGGGTTTTGAATCTGGACGCGAGGATCCAGCTTGGCAAACGAGTCGCGGACCGCGCGGCCCATCATGTCTTTTTGCATAGTCATAAATCTGCGCCCTCCTTTACGCAATCATCTGGAAGAACTCGGCAACGGGGCCAAGCGCCAGGGCCGGGAAGAAGCTCAGGGCACCGATCAGCAGGACGATGAACACGAGCAGGAATACGAACATGCCGTTAGTGGTAGACAGGGTACCGGCGCTCTCGGCGACCTTGCCCTTCTTGGCCAGCGAGCCGGCGATAGCCAGCGTACCGATGATAGGCATGAAGCGGGCGAACAGCATCTCGAGGCCGAGCATGACGTTGATCCAGGGAATGTTGCAGTTCATGCCTGCAAACGCCGAGCCGTTGTTGCCGCCGCATGAGGTGAAAGCATACAGCGCCTCGGAGAAGCCGTGCGCGCCACCATTGTTGAGCTGGTCGGCAAGACCGGGCACCATGCAGGCGATGGCCGAGCACACCAGAATGGCAAACGGAGTTGCCAAGCACAGGACAACTGCCCAGCGCATCTCGCCCGGCTCGATCTTCTTGCCCAGGAACTCAGGCGTGCGTCCGACCATGAGGCCGGCGATGAACACTGTGAGGATGGCGAAGCCGATCATGCCGTACAGGCCGCAGCCCACGCCGCCGAAGACGACCTCGCCCAGAGCAATCTGGAGCATCTGGACAAAACCGCCCAGCGGGGTGTAGGAGTCGTGCATGGAGTTAACCGAGCCGTTGGAAGCAGCCGTCGTGAAAGCGGACCAGGTAGAAGAGGAGGCGATACCGAAACGGCTCTCCTTGCCCTCCATGTTGCCGCCGGCCTGGCCGTCGGTCATCTCGATATTGACCGCTCCGCCATCGGCCAGCTGCGGGGTGCCCGCATGCTCGTTGACGGCGATGATGCCGGTGAAGATCACCAGCAGGATGAACATGGCGGCAAAGATGGCCTTGCCCTGCTTGGTGTTCTTGACGCCGATACCGAAGGCGAAGCAACAGGCGGCCGGGATCAGCAGCAGGCTGGTCATCTCGATGATGTTGGTGAAGGCACTGGGGTTCTCATACGGATGGGCGGAGTTCACGCCGAAGAAGCCGCCGCCGTTGGTGCCGGACTGCTTGATGGCGACCTGAGGAGCCGCGGGACCCTGGGGCAGGAACTGCTCGGTAACCACGCGCGCGCCCTCGACAACCTTGCCGTCGACCTTGACCGTGTCGCCCTCAATCTGGGCGCCGTCGATGACGCTCCAGCCGCCGTCTGCATTAGGCTGGACAGCGACGGGCTCTACGAGCTCAGCCTTCTGAGCCGGCTGAAAATTGGAGATAACGCCACCGGCAGCCAGGCAGATGCCGAACACGAGGTTCAGCGGGATGAGCACATACAGGACGGTGCGGGTGAGGTCGACCCAGAAGGAACCCAGACCCTGCTCCTTGACCTGACGGAAGCCGCGGATCAGCGCGAACATGACCGCGATACCGGTGCCAGCGGAAACGAAGTTCTGCACAGTGAGACCCATGAACTGCACAAGGTAGGACAGGGTGGTCTCACCGGAGTAGGACTGCCAGTTGGTGTTGGTTATGAAGGAAGCAGCCGTATTGAACGACAGGTCCCATGACACACCCGGCAGGTGCTGGGGATTGCCTGGCAAGAAGGACTGAAGCGCCTGGAGTGCCACAAGAGCCACGAGGCCGATCCCCGAAAAGGCCAGCACGCTTGCCAGATAGCGCCTACACCCCATCTGCTCTGCCGCGTCGATGCGAAGCAGACGATAGACGCCACGCTCCACAGGAGCAATCACAGGCGACAGGAACGTATGCTCACCATCCATGATATGGGCCATGAACCGACCGAGCGGAACGGCCAGGACGACGAGTACGGCAAAGTACAAGATGTACTGAATCGCAGCGTCCATAGTTTACGAATCACTCCTCATCAGAATGTAGATGTAATAGATAAGAAGTCCAATGCAGACGACTCCGATGATGGGAATGAGGATGTCCATTTACCGCCCCTTTCACACGCGGTCCGATGTCTCGGACGCCTGCCCTCGCAAGCGTCTGGGGACAGTAAACGCTTCTAGGGATTAAAGAGGCGTGAGGGCCGGGGCTCACGTCCTTAAGATGCCGTAAAGATGCAGGTAGAAAGCACTATTGCAGCTGCAGTGCGCCTATACTCGACCTCGCGAGCATACAGTGGTGTCTTCACCGCGTATGCACGCATGGACAACGCTTCAGAAAGGCTACGCTATGCAGCGCGACGCATCGGACACTCGCGTCAATCCAGACCTCATCCTCAAGGCAATTGAGAAAGACGGGGTCGCCGATGACACTCGAACCAGCCGGGGACACCTCAAAATTTTCTTTGGCTACGCTGCTGGCACAGGCAAAACCTATGCGATGCTTCAAGCCGCCCACGCCGCCAAGCGGCGAGGTGTCGACGTCGTCGCGGGATACATCGAGCCGCACGAACGTCCGGCAACTGCCCATCTTGCACAAGGGCTTGAGAACGTGCCCTGTAAACTCATCGAGCACAACGGCATTGCGCTCAGCGAGTTCGATCTAGATGCGGCTATCGAACGCGCCCCTCAGCTCATCCTTGTCGACGAGCTCGCCCATACGAATGCGCCGGGGTCTCGCCACGACAAACGCTATCAAGACGTCGAGGAACTTCTACATGCGGGCATCGACGTCTATACGACCGTGAACGTTCAGCATATCGAGAGCCTAAACGACATGGTTGCATCCATCACCAGCGTTGTCGTGAGCGAACGAATCCCCGACCGTATCTTCGATGATGCCGACCAGGTCGAGCTCGTCGACATAGAGCCCGAAGACCTACTTGAGCGCCTTCGCGCCGGCCTCGTCTACC
>CABUSL010000117.1 GCA_902494295.1 uncultured Collinsella sp. | reverse complement strand
GGAGCCTCTTGCAGCAGCGAAAGATAGCCCACCACACTGGCAAGCGGGGTGCGTAGGTCATGTGCCAAGTACGTGACCAAATCGTCCTTGCGATGCGACTCGTCACGCAGAGCTTGCTGCACCTTGCGCTCACGGTCACGCACGCGGTTAAGGGCGCCCTCGACCTCCAAGAAGTCGCCGTCGATGTTATCCCAGGTGTCGGGGTGATCGATCAGGCGATCTTGAATACGAGCGGCCAGCACACAATCGGCATGCTGCTCGCCCTGCTCGTAGCCCTGGTAGTACAGGGCGCGGCCGCACAAGAACAGCACGCACACGGCAAGCGCCAGCACAAAGCCAAGCATGTTGAATACAAAGCCGGCATCGAACAGCACCGGCCCTTCGATGCCGCCGAGCGCCATGGCGCCAATCGCCAACGTCATGGCCCACGCGGCGCCGCCAATCACCATGCAGCGGCGCACGATCTCAAATCGATCGATCAGCAAAAAGCCGACAAGCAGCACCGCCAAGATTCCAGCGATGTTATCGATGCCAATCAGCAGCAGGCTCAGCAAAAAGAGCAGCACCGTTGCAAGCGCGCGGTTGTCGACGACTGACCTCACGTATTCAAAGAGTCGATCGGGCACCTCGAACGCTTGCCTATCGTCTTTTGTCATATCAAGATCCTCACAAGCGAAAAGCGTTATTCGATGATGTAGCCGACGCCCCAGACGTTTTTGATAAAGCGCGGCTTTTGTGCGTCGTCGCCGATCTTTTCGCGCAAATGGCGAATGTGCACCATCACCGTATTGTTGGAGCCGGGCATAAAGTCCTCGTTCCATACCGCGCGGAACAGGTCCTCCACGGCCACCACGCTGCCGCGGTGCTCGACCAGATACAGCAAGATTGAATACTCGGTGGGTGTGAGGCGTACCGGTGAACCGTCCACCGTTACGGAACGAGCATCGCGGTTGATCTCCAGGCCGTCGAGCTGAATGGTCGGCGACTCGGCCGCCTGTGCACGGCTACCGTAGCTGGTGTAGCGGCGAAGCTGAGCGTGCACGCGCGCGATGAGCTCCAGCGGACGGAACGGCTTAACCACGTAATCGTCCGCGCCAAGCGAAAGGCCCTCGATCTTGTCTTGCTGGGCATCGCGCGCCGTCAGCATGATCACGGGATAGGTATGGCTGGAACGGATTGTACGCAGCAGCTCAAACCCATCGATATCGGGCAGCATGACATCCAGCAGCGCCAAATCAAACTCCTGCTCCAAAATCGCCTTGGCAGCATCGGCCCCGCTATAGGCAATCTGGACATCAAAGCCCTCTTTTGTAAGGTAGATACCAACCAAGTCGGCGATGGCCTTTTCGTCATCAACTACCAAAATGCGCTCGTTCATGCGTGCTCCTCTCGCGCTCCATTATGCCCGAGGGGGCGCCCGTCACACACAACAAGCGTGGGTGATTAAGTCGGCCTTAAGCACCCTTGTGCCCGTTTGGGCGCGGATGTGGGCCACGCACGCACGCGATGATCGCCGACGCCGGCAAACGATATACTCTTGTTCCAGAAGAGACCATCCCGTCGAAAGCGAAATCCGTGAAGTCCCTCACCTCTTTTGCAAAGCGCTCAGCCCAGCTTGCCGCCGGCTTTGTCTGCGCTATCGCCCTTGCCGCTGGCGTGCCCACCGTCGCCGGCGCCCAAGTGCTTACGACCGACAATGTTTGCGGCAAAACCGCCGATGCGCGCGGCATCACGGCCGAAAACCTGCCCGATATCGATGCGACCAATGCCCTCGTCATGGGCAAAGACGGCACCGTCTACTATGGGCGCGGCGCCGATGAGCAGGTCAAAATCGCCTCGATCACCAAGGTCATGACCGCAATCCTAACCGTCGAGAATTGCAAAATGGACGAGAAGGTCACGGTGAGCAACGCCGCAGCCACCGTGGGTAATTCGACCGCCGGCTTGCTCGAAGGCGACGAGCTTACCGTTGAGCAGGCACTGCGCGGCCTGATGATTCCCTCGGGCAACGACGCCGCCATCGTGCTCGCCGAATATGTGGGCAAGAAGATCGACCCTAAGACCAAAGACGCCGAGGCCACATTTGTGAAGGCCATGAACGAGCGCGCTAAGAAGCTCGGCTGTACCGGTACGCTTTTTGAAAACCCGCATGGTCTGGACTTTGATGAGTGGGCTGGCGATATGCACTCAACCGCACATGACGTGGCGCTGATGATGCAGGAGGCCATGAAAAACGACACGATCCGCGAGGTCGTAGCGAGCGAGGATTCCTGGATCGAGGTCACGGGCGCCGACGGCACCGACCATTCGCATTCCATGGACACGCATAACTATTTGCTGGGCCAAGATGGCAACATCGGCGGCAAGACCGGCACCACCGACGACGCGGGCTATTGCTTTACGAGTGCCTACAACCGCGATGGCGACGAGATCTACACCGTCGTTTTGAACTCCACCACCACCGACCAGCGCTTTACCGATACCGCAACCCTTGCCAATTGGTACTACGGTCACAAGGTGACGGTCGCGATCGCCAACACGCAGGAAAAGACCGCCAACGGCAACCCGCTTATGGCGCGCATTGGCCAAACCGACTGGACGGATAAGACGATCGACGCCACACTCGCCGATCCTACGGCGCAAGCGACCGTGTTTTCCCTTGCCGGCGAGGTGACCGAAAAGGTTAGCCACGACGATCTTTCGGGCACGGTGCATGTGGGCGACAAGGTGGGCAGCGTTACGCTCAAGCAGGACGGCACCAAAATCGCCGTTATGGACCTGGTTGCCGACGAGGAAGGGGCAGGGCCGAATCCCATTGAGTGGCTCCTTGTGAAGCTCGACCGCCTGGGCCGCCGCATCGACAACCGCCCACTCACGGCAGAAAGCGAGACCGTCGCCAAGGCGCCCGAGATGTAAGATCGAAGAACAATACACTCGCTGAAAGGAGGCGTCCAACGGGGCGCCTCATTTTTTGAGGGTTCGAATCCCCAGCGCCCTTTCTCGATAATAAAAAAGGGCCCCCGATGGGACCCTTCTTTAAGGTTAAACTGGCGGAGAGCTGGGGATGTCCGGGCATGCTGCGCATGCCCTCCGGCTTCAAAGCCTGGCGGCTTTTCGCCCACGGGCTACAAACGCTTTCGCGTTTGCTTAACGCCCGTGCCCTCTCGGGTTCGAATCCCCAGCTAACGTGGTTCAACTAAAAAAGGGCCCCTTTCGGAACCCTTCTTTAAAGTCTTACTGGCGGAGAGCTGGGGATTCGAACCCCAGATGCCCTTTTGGGGCATACTCGCTTAGCAGGCGAGCACCTTCGGCCTCTCGGTCAGCTCTCCGTAACAGCCGTTCTATAGTAACCAAACAGCCAAGGATGGGCAAGAGGAAATTTTCTAATTGCCTAGCATCCTTTCCTCCTTGGAGGCTTCGCCTACCCCAGCGAGCGGTTGAGGGAGCCGAGCTCGTCGTTGCCCATGGTGCGCCACATTTGGAAGATGCAACCGCGTGCCAGGAAAAAGAAGCCGTTGTCGACCAGTTGAACAGCGGCATCTGCCAGCTGATTCGTCACGGCGGACACTGGCGGCAGCTCGAGTCCAGCCTTGCGAATGGTCTCGACCGCTTCCTCGAACGTCGGAGGCTCGCTGACGCCCATCTCGTTCATAAGGCCCTGCATTTCTTCCAGCGCGCTGCTGCCCGACTCCTCGCCGCGCGGCACCAGACGGTAACAAGCCAGCGCCAGGTCGAGCTGATCGCAATTCCAATAGGCAAACGCCAAGCGATAGAACAGGTAGCCGATTGCAGAACGATCGCTGGCAATACGTAGGCCGTGGCGCGCCACCTCGATAATCTCGTCAAAGCGCTCCAGACGCGCAAGAACGTTGATGAGCGCAAAGTGCGATTGCATAGACGAGCGAGCCAGATCGTAAAGATGGCGCACCTCGGGCAGCGCTCGTTCAAAGTCCTCTTGCTCGACGTAAAAGCTGCAGATCTCGTGCTGGGCAAAGTACAGCGCATCGGGCGCACGAAGGATTCGCACAGAGCGGTCTTCTTCCAACACCGGTAGCACCATGCGCACCAGCTGGTTATCGCAAAACTGCGTTTGAACCGGACCTGTCGCCAAAAGCTCGGCAACGGCGCACTTAGCCTCCAACTCCTCAACAAGACGGGAAAAGCCTTCAAAAGCACCTGTACGGTCGACTTTTGCCTGCTCGCGCAATTCAACAACACGCGCCACGTATGGGTCGTCGTCCTCTTCCATGACCTCCAACTCGTCAGCCGTATCGGCAAGCAGCAAATCGCGCAGCGCCGGCGGAAGCGTGCGATGGTCATCACGCGGACGAGCATGAACCTCCGCAGGTTCAATCGTCTCCGGAGCAGTTGACTCATACGCCTCAAGTACACGCTTGCACGGCATATCGTCCATGTCCATGCTCTCAAGATCCTTGGCGACAGGCACGCAATCGGCCAGATAGGCCGCGCGCCCAAAGAAATACGTTGCGACAACGCGCTCGCCCTGCTCACTGTCGGGAGCAGCAATCTGCACATAGCAGCGCGTGATGCAGGTGCCCGCGGCAAAACACGCTGCCGCAAGCGTGAGTGCCACGCGCGCATCGTGTTCCGCGGCCCAGACCGCGCGCGTGTCCTCGTCCAGCTCGCGCCAGGCGTCATCTTGAGCGTCGTATTCACGTTGCGGCATGGCATCAACGACAGACTGCCCAAACCGAACGAGCATAATCCCCTCGGCAACGTTTACTCGATAGGTATAGTCGAGCCGTGTGACCACGTTGAGCGCCTCAACGATTCGCGCAAAACGAGTACGCACATCCCACTCACCGCCCGGCTGGCAAGCCACCGTACCCGGTTTGCCCCACGGATTATCGCTCGAGGCCGTATCGAGCAGTCGGGGAACATCGTTGGTCGTCTTGGCGATATGCCACGAATCAAAGAGCGCGCAGCCCTCAAGGCTCGGCGAGGATGCCGCAGGGGCCAATCCAGCCCCGATGCGCTCAAGGATGCCGGAGAGGCGGTTGAGACGGCACTCGATGGCGAGCAGCGTGTCAATCTCGTCCTGGTCTAGCAGACTACGATCAAAATTGAGATAGAACAGCTTTGAGCGATCGATGCGAGCCAGGCTCATCTCGGACTTGGCGGCGATGGTGCGCAGGCGGGGCAAGTCAATTTCGCTCATAAGGGCGGCGGCATAGCGCTCAATGCCACTTGGATTATCCGTATGGTCAATGCGGTAGAGCAACGTTTCGATTGCATCGGGCAGCGGCGTGGAATCAAAACCCAGCAGTACCTCAACCGGCTCGGGGAGTTTTACAAGTTTGATTTTGTCGACGGCATTTTTCATACCCTCGTCGAGGCCGTCGCCGCCTGCCGCGTCTGAGACAGCGTTTTCAGAATCGGCGAATATCACGTAACGCAAGAACATCGAGGCCATGAACTCGCCGTAGCGAAGGCTGCGCGTCGAATTCCACGTCTCGCGATCGGATTGTTCGCGCATGGTGCCTTCGGGAGAGCCGATGACTCGCGCCCGGGAGCGCATCGTCCCATCGGTACCCCTGACTGCAATCTCACCGATGTTGGAATCGGACTCGTCAAGAATCAGCTGCATGTCGGGATCGTCGGGCAGCGATACTTCGTTAACGGGACGGTCCACCTTATAGACCTCACCCGAAACGCTCACGTAGCCCAAAAGCGACACATGGCTTTTGCCGACGAATTCGACGACATAGCATGATTCATGCGGGTCCTCGCCAAAGAGCTTCCAAACCACGCCATACGAGCGTCCCGCAGGCTGCTCGGGCATGGCCGGAAAGCGCTTTTTGGGATCAAGAAACCTGAGCTTGTATGTCGGACGCTCTGCCACGAAATATCACCCTGATCGGTCGTCTAAAGAAAGAGCGCGCCACGGGCTCACCGAGGCGCATACTCGAAATCTTACACGAGTCGATGAGAAATAGCCCCCTTTGACCGAGGTTCGAATCCATGCAGTGTTTACGTAAAAGAAAAGCCCCCGTTGCCGGGAGCTTTAATCTCAAATGGTGCGGCGTATAGGATTCCGCGCATCCGCTGCGCGGATCCGCACCGGCTTCGCCCGCCTGCCGGCGTGCTCGCCCGCTC